>CAZEUI010000125.1:0-1500 GCA_964515625.1 uncultured Candidatus Saccharibacteria bacterium | reverse complement strand
GTTCTTCTTGTTGCTTTTATTCCCTCATTTGCAAATACACCATATGCTCCTGTATGTTCAATAAGTTTTACTTCACCACCACCGAGTACAAGTGTGAGTCCTAGTCGATCGGGGTCATCTAGGGTTGTGATTCCCATGTCGCTAGCAAGTTTTATTGCATCAGTAAGTCCTGTTAAGTAAAGTACTTTTACAGCAGGGATATTTAAGGATTGTGGAAGCGCATTCCTTAAACTAATAGGGCCTTTAAATTTATTATTGTAGTTATTTGGAGAGTAACAGGGTGTGATGGATGATTTGTTAGTTACATCACATATAGTACTAAATTGTGTCTTTACATCGTATACGATTGTTTCTGGTGTATATCCCTCACTAAAAGCTGAAGCGTACACAATTGGTTTAATTGAAGATCCTGGCTGTCGAGGGGAGAGTGTGACATTGAAGTTTCCTTCAATTTCTTTATCAAAATAGTCTCGAGAACCTACCATTACTAATACGTCACCTGTTTGAGGGTTTACTGCGATGAGTCCTGCATTTTCAGCACTATATTTCTCTCGGTTTATTGCTACTTTTTCTGCAATTACTCGTTCCGCTTCTTGTTGCAGTTCCCAGTCGAGAGAAGTAATAACTTTAAAACCTTTATCAGAAAGTGCTTCCTCTCCGTATTTTTCAACAAGTTGTTCTCGTATATACATTACAAAATGAGGTGCACGAATACCGGTAACTGCTTGCGGCTGGAATGTTACTTCTGTGTTCTTAGCTTCATCATACTCTTCTTGTGTAATGAATTCATTGATAAACATTCTCTTTAATACTAATTGTTGCCTTGAGTCCAATAGGTCTTTATTGTTTCCATATGGTGATAGTCGTGTTGGAGCCTGAGGTAATGCAGCAAGATATGCAGACTCAGGAAGGGTGAGGTCAGCAGCAGATTTCCCAAAAAACGACTGTGAAGCTTCTTCAATACCGTATATCGTTCCACCATAAGGGGATTCATTAAGGTAGTGGCTAAGGATTTGATTTTTAGTTAGGATTTTTTCAAGTTTTATTGAAAGAATCGCTTCTTTAATTTTTCGCTTAAGACGCTTCTCGTTTTCGAGGATTGAGTTCTTGATTACTTGTTGGGTTATTGTGGATCCTCCTTGTCCACCAAGAAGATCACCAGCAGTTATATTTGATAGTGCAGCTCGTACGATTGCTCTGAGATCGATACCGAAATGGTTATAGAACTGGTCATCTTCGATAGCAACTGTCGCATTTTTTACATGATACGAGATGTTTTCAAACGGAACGATTGTTCGCTTAACATCTTGATGGAGGTCATATAGGAGAACTTCTCCTGTCCGGTCATATATTTTGGTAGATTGTAGGATTCGTCGATTCTCAAACGATGAAAGATCTGGTATTTCGAGAGTTGATACCCATAAAAATACAGCACTTGTTGCTAGTAATGTGAGTACAAAACCAACAATAAAAAGATCAATAATAATATCTTTTGCGTGC
>CAZEUI010000124.1:1290-1520 GCA_964515625.1 uncultured Candidatus Saccharibacteria bacterium | reverse complement strand
TATCGTTATACAGAAGCAAAAATGTCCAAAATTTCTGAAGAGCTACTACGTGATCTTGAAAAAGATACTGTAGATTGGCGTCCAAACTTCGATGGTACCAAAAAAGAGCCTGTCGTTTTACCTGCTGCTGCCCCAAATCTTCTTTTGTTAGGTTCTTTAGGTATTGCTGTAGGGATGGCAACCAACATTCCTCCACATAATCTACGTGAAGTTGTTGGGGCTACTAACCA
>CAZEUI010000124.1:0-1275 GCA_964515625.1 uncultured Candidatus Saccharibacteria bacterium | reverse complement strand
ATTGATAATCCTGATGCTACAATCGATGATTTGTTAAAGTTTGTTAAAGGTCCTGATTTTCCTATGGGAGCAATTGCTTTTGATGAAAAAGCAATTGCTCAAGCATATGCTAATGGACGTGGTGGTGTTGTTGTTCGTGGAGAGGCTGAAATCATTGAAGATAAACGAGGTGCTTTTTCAATCATAATTACCTCAATTCCATTTCGAGTGAATAAGGCTGATATGCAAGAAAAAATTGCTAACTTGGTAAGAGAGAAGAAGATTGAAGGTATTAGAGAAATGCGTGACGAGTCAACGAAAGACATTCGGGTTGTGATTGAATTAAAAGTAGGGGCTCAGCCTCAGACTGTCCTTAACAAGCTCTATAAACATACTCAGCTAGAAGAGGCTTTTCATTACAATATGGTCGCTCTTGTTAATGGAGTTCCTCAAACGTTATCCCTAAAGTCAATTTTGCAGGAGTATATAAAGCACCGTACAGAAGTAGTTCGACGACGTACTCAATATGACCTTAATAAAGCTAAAGATCGTGAGCATATTTTACTCGGTCTAAAAAAGGCTTTAGATCACATTGATAAAATAATTAAACTTATTAGGGCGTCTAGTGATGTTCCGACAGCCCACGCTTCTTTAATGAAAGAGTTTAAGTTCTCAATCATACAAGCTCAAGCTATTCTTGACATGCGACTGCAAAAGCTTGCTGGTTTGGAGCGAAAAAAGATAGAAGATGAGCTAGCTGTTATTAAAAAATTGATTGATAAACTTAATACTATCCTTGCTAGTAAGCTTAAAATGATGAATATCATTAAAACTGAATTATCTGAATTATCTGATAAATTTGGTGATGATCGTCGAACTAAGATTGTTAAAGGTGGTGTAAAACAGATGAATCCTGAAGATCTTGTTCCTGATGAAGAAAGTGTACTTGTTCTGACTGAAGGTGGTTATGTAAAACGTACTAATCCTGCTGAATACAAAACACAAAAACGTGGAGGAGTCGGAGTGATAGACTTAAATACTAAAGATGAGGATATGGTGACGACGTTACTGACAACCTCAGCTCATAGTGACCTGCTGTTTTTCACAGATGCTGGTAAGGTTTATCAATGCAAAATGTATGAAATCCCTGAAGGACGTAGAGCCACTAAAGGTAAGTCAATAATGAACTTCCTCTCTCTTAATTCAGAAGAAAATGTTACATCTGTATTGGCTGTTCGGAAAGAAGATTGGGGTGGTGATTGGTCACTTATAATGGTTACTAAAAATGGCGTAGCT
>CAZEUI010000123.1:0-1570 GCA_964515625.1 uncultured Candidatus Saccharibacteria bacterium | reverse complement strand
ATTTCCTAAATTTAAATTTGAATGACCAAACCGAGAAAAGTAAAGCGCTACACCCAAGGTCTTAGTTTGATCAACTTCAATGACCACATTATTATTGTTCGTTAATCCATTCTCAACATTCAAATCTAATGTTTGTCCAGTAAACGTAACGGAATCTAACAGTGGTTTTGTTAGTTGCCAACTTCTTAAAAATATCTCTGATGTATCAGCTACGTCATTGCTAAGATTAATTACATCATCAAATATTTGTGTTTTAAACTCTTCACCTAGAGTCAACTGGAAGTTCACGCTACTATCTTCTGAGAATAGTAGCTCAACTCGTTCAAAGGCTTCTTCTACTTTTTCTCTTACACTATTGTTGATTACGGGCGTTATAAAATAAACCGTACTTTTATATGCTGGAAAATAGGATTTTGCTAGCAATGCTGATCTTACGAGTTTTTTGTAAATTCGTTGTCCAGTTTTTTCCGCTGAACCATAATTAAGACCATTGGTGTGAAAGGCGATATCTACAAGATGTAGTTGAGGCTGTTCTGCTCCTCGAGTACTAAGCCCCAGAACATCTACTTCTGCCTGCTTTAAAAATTGTGAAAAAGAATTTTGACCAAAAGCTTCAGGCCAATCAGCTTTTGCTTTATTAAAATATTCCTCAGCTTCACTGCTTTTATGAGTCGGCCATGTTGGTGATGGTTTCCAATTTAATTCTGCGAACTCGCAGTTCTCTACATGCCTTAACCATGAACGAATGAGTGACTCTCCAACTTCTATTTTCAAAACAACTCCTTAATTTCACTCAATTCATTTGCGACTATTGTGAAGATATAAATTTACACAATGTTATACGATTTTTCATGGCAAAACGACCAGCTATCTAAGACACCTAAATAAAAAAACTATAATTATTGATATCCGACAAGATTTAATGAAATAACTCCCCGTCTAACCGGAGTAAAACTTAAAGAGTTAGTGTTAAATGTCTGAGTGCTAAAGCTCGAAGTTGAAAAAGATTGTGTGGAAAACGTACTGGTACTGAACGAGTCATACCCAATCTGCCTTAATATATCCTCTGGCACAGTGTAATCTTGACCTACAATACCAAAGAAAGTCCAACCAGATTCAACATATACTCCTAATACGACCTTATTTGTCCCCTCGAAAACTAGAGCTCCTATCGTCGACCCCACTAAATTACCGACCAATGCACCAAGCAATGGTATAGGAATGAACATTTGACCGATTGCTGCACCATAGACACCTCCTGATAGTGCAAAGGAATCGCGTAGACAACGATGAGCAAATTCTTGTCTTGTTATTTCACCACTTTGTAGCTGTAATGAGTAGCCAATAGTATTTAAAGTCATTGTCGTTGCCATTCCAATTGCAGATGGTGAGATATTTACGAGAGCGTCTCCCATGAGGCCCGTTTTGCACGAAGCGGTTAAAGCAGCCGCAACACCGCCCCTTAAGCCCGCGCTCCAAGCACTTTGCAAAACTGATTCTCCACGTTTTAAAATGTCCTCTATTTTAATTTCCCCAGATTCAAAATACTCATTTAGAGTTTTCCAAATAT
>CAZEUI010000122.1:0-1623 GCA_964515625.1 uncultured Candidatus Saccharibacteria bacterium | reverse complement strand
CCATTTTTACATGAGCAAGAAGTGTTTTCATTAGTTCTGAAACTTTTCCCTGGCTCGCTCATACACAATTATTGAATTTTCACCTCTAGACTGACAAAGCAATAATCTGTGAGTTTTAATTTCTCGCCAATTCATTCTTTACATAACGACCCGCATAACTGGAAAAATAAAGCGTAGTGAGCGATAGCGAACGTAGCTTTATTTTTTCCATGTTGATGCGATGGTTAGGTGCCTATTTGCAAGGTTAGCTTGAAGCATTAAAATCGCCCCCTAATTTCTTCTCTATTTCGTAAATATATGCAACTTCTCTATACTTGTCCGGCTCGGTATGTTTATACTCAATCCAACGCTGCGCACCTGAAACTACAATTTTTCCAGCTACAATACTTCCTGTAACGAGTGCGCTTAAAGCTGGATATCCAGATAGAAATGTAGGAGCCGATACTGCCGCCGTACCAATAAGAAATTTTCCGTCTAATACATCTGAAATAGTTCCTAATACTGTTTTGACTCCATGTTTTTTTAGTGCTGTTTTATAGTCATCCAATTTTAGATATATTTCATCTTCGATATATGACTGCGGCTTATCTATCATCTCCTTGTCTAACCAATGTATAAGCCGTTTATATTTCTTTTTTGCGTCTTTATCCTGCCTGAATTGGATAACCTGCTCCCATGACAGGCTATTTTCATCTACTATTTCTAGATTTGACAAGCTAAGAACAAGGTTTAATCGTACATTCTGATGCTTTGTCTCAGACACTTCATTGTAATCGTTGAAGTATTTTTTCGTAGTGGAATATACCGGCGTGTAAATATTTTTAGTTTTTCTATATATAAGTTCTCGTAGATATCTAATGAAATGATGTGGGTCACTTGAGTAGTTTTCCAATGACATTGAAAATGAAATGGCTGCATCGATAATTGGTTTTCGGTCTTTAAGCAGGCTTTTTTTTTCTTGCCTTTCTTCCGATATTGGTTGCGTTATTATTCTTTCAATTTCTTCCCGACTTAAGTTAGCTTCAGCCAATTCCGGATCCATTAGTATAGAATCAAAATTAATCAGTGCCAATTCAAGTTCGGCGGCGCCTAAACCCGCCGTTCTAATTTCATCTGGAACAAATCCTTCAAATGGATACCATATTTTGTCATAGCATAATGCAGAAGTTTTGTGCTTTGTTAATGTGATACAGACTGTGTCATTACTCTTAACTGACAATGGCTTCCATGGTAAAGTTGATAAAAACTCAGCCTTTTCGTTGAGCAAGAGTATTGGGTGATACGGGCCTCTTGCTTTATTTAAAATCTCTATTACAGTACTCGTATCCATGATTTTCCAAGAACCTAATGCGCTGTTCACTTGTCAGCCGATATTCATCAAGATTATAAAAACAAAATGTACTTTGATGAAAATCCGTGCTTTTTTAACGCTATCAATTTGCTGTCAAGTGAAACAGTTTTGTTATAAAAGCAAGTAAACTTACAGTTTACTCTCAATTTCTTTTGATCTTGCTTTTAAAAGCCTAGCAATTCAACTGTGCTTCTTTTTTCAACATCGAAAAGATGGTAAATCCCTGAACTTGCTCTTTCTCTTCTGGCTCTTTCGCTTTTTTCTGGTTTTCA
>CAZEUI010000121.1:0-1628 GCA_964515625.1 uncultured Candidatus Saccharibacteria bacterium | reverse complement strand
GCCAAAGCTCACCTACCGCTATGGAGCGTAGCGGAATAGCGGTTAGGTGCAGCGCATTGTTATCTGCAGCTTTTCATTTATTAATCTTTATATTTAATTTCAGTCTTCGCAACTTGCTGTCCGTCAATATACATGATTATTTCTTTATTTTTTAAACTCCAAGTAGCAGCAATCATATGCCTTTGATTGGGGTCTAACAAAGAAACATCATGTTCAACATCAGTACGTCCTTTTCCTAAATAAGCATGAAAGAATTTTAATCTATTATCACTATCTTTCACTATAAATATACTGCCATTTGAAGGGCTGAGTTGAATTAGAGGAATTGCCTGGCTACCATTAAATTGAACCTTACCTTCATTAATCCAAAAACTAATTGTGCCTTCTTTTATGTCCAGCTTTTGATTACTCATTTTCCTCCCACCTCTTTCATGCCTTCTCGGTACTCTTGTAAAATTTGATTTGCATCAACTTGGGTGCCATAAAAATTGCAATTCTGATATTGTACTCCTTGAGATTGATACTTGCTCTGCAGACTCATAATTTCGTTTAGAGTACCAAGCTTTTTCTCGGTTTGTCTAATCTGATGTCTGAGCGTAAAATAAGCAATCAATAACCCTATGATTGCTATTGGTACACCAATTATTGCTGATAAATTTGCCAAAAGTTGTATATTCATTATTATTTTACTTTTTCATGTTATTTGAATTGCAGATAACGATAGAACTCACCTACCAAAACCGCTTGCGGTTTTGGTTAGGTGCAGTGATTTGTTAGGCGAACTTTCATTTTTTCTTCTTTCTTCGGAAACTCGAAAGCAAAGCAAGAATTGCACCTACTATTGCGTAAACCACCACTTCTTTCCAATCAATAGCTCTTACTGCTGGCGGCAAGGCATCAGACCACCTTGGTTTGTATGCAAGCCAAAGTTCTGGCGTTACAGAAGCTATAACTGATTGAAAAATGGGTTCATAATTTGCATAATCGTCCTTCAGGGAACGTCCGCTTACCACAATAAGCCCTTCTTCTGTTAGTACCATACCAATAAGACTTACAATTGGGCCTATATTATTTACAACATCCATCTCCGCTCGCAACCAGAGAGTCTTTGCATGTTTATCATAGTACATCTTGCTACTAGCTTGAAAACCTGACACTAATGGACCCAATGCCTTCTCATGCTTATCAAAAGCCTTTTGGATAGGACATTCTTTTATTTTTTTTAATTGCCTCTCTGGAATTCTTCCTGTGTCTTTTATTTGAACAAGGATATATGGATATTCGAACCAATGCTGTGAGGCTTCCAGTTGAAATCCGTAATCATAATGCTGTTTAGGAACATTTGGCACAAAAATTTCCTTTTCGAACACATCGATAATATCCCTCGGAATTTCCACCCATCCATCTGGAAGAGAAATGGAAAAGCCACTTTTCTGGTACTGCTTACTTCCGTAAGCTTGCCCGAATACACCACTTGATATAATCAACACTAAAATTGCTAACTTAATAAGCCTTTCTTTTTTCATCCCTGTTTCCTTTATATGCCTAACATCTAAGCTCAGCGACGGGGCGTAAGCCCCGTTCGCTGGAGCGCTTTGTTATAAGTTTTTTTTGTTTATTCTGATCGG
>CAZEUI010000120.1:0-1648 GCA_964515625.1 uncultured Candidatus Saccharibacteria bacterium | reverse complement strand
GACTTCTCTTCGTTATTAAAATTATTACCTGTCACTTTTTGCCAAATTTGTTCAGCAATAAAGGGGGTGAATGGAGCGATTACTTTCGCCAACTGAATTAAAACCAATCTAGTAGTTGCAATAGCAGCCTCTTTTTCCTCTCTGTTGTCACCCTTAAACCTATTACGGGAACGTCTTATGTACCAAGTTGATAGATCCTCAATGAATCTGCTAATCGGTCGAGATGCACTAGGAAGATTATACTTTTCTAAGTTTTGAGTTACTTCTTCGGTTAATTGATTTAGTCTCGTTATTATCCATATATCTAAAATATTACTCTCATCGCCTACAACCGAGGAAGCTTTGCTATCTGGCATAAATAGTTCATAAAAATTAACTACATTCCAAATTATTATTACATTTTTCCGTAGTGCGTCTTGAAGAGCATCTTCTGATAGGCTAATGTCATCACCAACCATAATTGGACTACTCATAAAATATATTCTTAAAGCGTCACTACCATATTTTTCCAATGTCATACGTGGATCAGGATAATTACCAAATGACTTGCTCATCTTTCGACCGTCTGTTCCCGCTAGAACCCCACTGACTATAACATTTTTAAAAGAGACAGAGTCAAACAAAGCGTTTGATAAGGTGTGCAGATAATAGAACCAACCTCTAAGTTGACCTGTGTATTCTACAATAAAATCAGCTGGAACCACCTCCTTTCTCTCAAATGGATAGTGAAATTGAGCAAACGGCATAGAGCCAGATTCAAACCAGCAGTCAAGCACCTCTTTAACTCTTTTCATTACACCATTACATTCACATCTTATCTCGTGATCATCTATGGCGGGACGATGCAAATCCTCCACTTTTTTTCCACTCAATTCTTCTATCTCTTTAATTGAGCCTAAAACCCTTATCTTAGAACAGTCAACACATTTCCAGACAGGAAGTGGAGACCCCCAATAACGAGACCGAGACAAACACCAATCAGGAGCGCTTTCAATATTCTTCTTAAAACGACCATCCTTAAAGCGTTCTGGCACCCAATTTATCTCTCTATTCGTCTCGAGCATTCTCTTTTTTATCTTTTGCACATCTAAATACCAAGCCTTTTGCGTCTTATAAATTAAAGAAGTATCGCAACGATAACAGAAAGGATATGAATGAGTAAAGTCAAAACTAGAGAAGACAATACCTTTCTCCTCTAAATCAATTAAAATGTCACGATTAGCTTTTTTAAAATAGTATCCACTCCATTTTCCAGCTGATTCTAGATAAACTCCATTCTCATCCATTAAGTCAATCATTGGTATACCAACTTTTCCACCAAGCTGAAAATCATCTTCACCAAAATTGGGAGCACTATGAACGATACCTGTTCCCTCTTCAGTAGTTACAAAATCAGCTCCGTAAACCCTATAAACTTTATCCGATTCCGTTATTTCGTCGCTATTTAATCTATATATCGGTTCATACTCTAATCCGACTAAATCTTTCCCTTTAATACTTTTAAGATGTTTTGTCTTTTTCTTAAGATGCTCTACTCTATCAGAAGCAACAATATATTTCTCTCCATCTATCTCTATAACTGAATAGTCAATATTATCTCCAACCGCTAGGGCTAAATTCCCTATTAGAGTCCAAGGTGTTGTTGTCC
>CAZEUI010000119.1:0-1687 GCA_964515625.1 uncultured Candidatus Saccharibacteria bacterium | reverse complement strand
ATTTTAAGAATAATTCTGGGTAAAAAGTCCGTGCTCAACTATCTTTATCAAGTAACCATGGGTTTACATTGTATGGGTCTCTTAAAAAAATAGAATGAGACAAATATCCCTATCTTCGGTAGAATTCAGGATAATTATCCCGAGTGCGTATCATTATTTTTGGGTGTCGCTTATTTTTCATGTTCTCTTTGGAAAATGTAGGTTGGGTAGGCAGGACAGCGTAATACATAATAAATACAATATTTTTAATGTGGTACAACAACTTCCATCGAAATAAGATGCGTACTAAAAGTGGGGGGTTCTTAGAGGTGAAGAAGATATTACAGGCTTTAAAGCGAAAATCATTGCAGGTAACAATTGACGATGACTTTAGAAGATCATGGTGTAACGTGGTGCACTTGATATCTATGTATCGGAAAAACAAAGTTTTCTTAATAAATTACTGTAACTATTTTTCCTAAGAGCATAAATTTAATTTTTTGCCCGAAGGGCATCATGTTCACTCAGCTTGTAAGGAGCTGTGAAAAATTTTCCTGAGTATACTCTTTACGCAGAAGAATACCTAGCTAGCGAATGGATAACCCATTTTTATTCAATAGGTTATGAAGTAAAAAAAGTGAATTCTTCAGCGTAAAGAGTATAGTTACAAATTATTAAAAAATAAATTAAAACTTTTATTTACAATAATGAAAAAAGTAGCGCAATGTATACGGATACTAATTGCAGATGATCATGAAATTGTTCGCTGTGGATTAAAAAGCTTACTGGATCAAGAGAATGATATAGAAGTTATTGGAGAATCTTCAAGTTGTGAAGAAACGTTAAGACTCGCCTCTATACTTGCACCTGATCTTATTTTGCTCGACTTAACCTTGTCTGATGGAAATTGTATTGACAGTATTTCTGAATTAATACAACTTTGTCCAGCCAGTAAGATTCTCCTTTTTACTGCATTAGCCAGTAAAGAAACTCATCTTCTTGCCTTACGACAGGGTGCTTCTGGGGTTTTACTAAAAGGAGATTCATACTCTGCGGAACTACTCTGCAAAGCTATTCGTCAAGTCTTTTTAAATGATAAATTATGGATTGATGACTCGTTGACCGTTGAGATGTTGAAACAAAACGTGTTACTTAGTCAGTCCTTAGACGTGAATGCTTCATCTTCTGCTAATACCGATAAATCAGTTTCAGTTGATAAGCCATTATCTCCAAATAAACTCACTCCTCGTGAAAATCAGATAGCTTGTTTTTCAGCAAAAGGAATGCCTGCAAAGCTAATTGGTGAAAAGTTATTCATTAGTGAAAAAACAGTACGAAATCAACTAACTATTATTTACAGCAAGCTCAATGTTAAAAATCAATTGGAATTAGCCTTTAAAAGTAATCTTGTGGATTTAATTGATGAGTAGCGTTTGCTTGAGTTCTGGACAATTGTCCAGACTAAAAAGACCATTTCACCAGCACTTTTAATGCCGTAATCTATTGGTAGAAAAAGCACTCAAAAAACGGGATGAATAATGTATACTTCGCGCGGTCACTGCGTTACTGAAACAGTTGCGTAGCCTGCTATGCGCCCGTTTCAGTGCCTTGCTATCAACAAAAATCAACGCGTTATAAAATCCGCATCCGTGACCGCGCGAAGTATAGTGAGTGGTTTTCGCTTCACGGTTTTGTGAATAAATCTGGA
>CAZEUI010000118.1:0-1725 GCA_964515625.1 uncultured Candidatus Saccharibacteria bacterium | reverse complement strand
ACTTTTATGAAAATTTTGGGAGGAGACTTAGAAGCTTCTGCTGGTAATGTCTCAAAAGACCCTCATGAACGAATTGGTAAATTGAAGCAGGATCAATTTGCATATGAAAAACATGCTGTTATTGATACGGTTATCATGGGACATGAGGAGTTGTGGGCAGTAAAGGCTGAGCGTGATGCAATTTATGCTAATCCAGAAATGACAGAAGCGGATGGTATGCGTGCGGCTGATCTTGAATCTGAGTTTGCTGAGATGGATGGCTACACTGCAGAAGCGAGGGCAGGTGAGTTATTAGCAGGTGTGGGTATTCCTGTTGAACAACATTATGGCTTAATGAGTGCGATAGCACCGGGCTGGAAATTACGGGTGTTACTAGCACAGGCATTATTTTCTGAGCCTGATATTATGTTGCTGGACGAGCCTACAAATAACTTGGATATTAATGCTATTCGCTGGTTAGAAGGTGTGTTAAATGAACGTAATTGCACGATGGTTATCATCTCGCATGATCGACATTTTTTGAATAGTGTTTGTAGCCATATGGCCGACCTGGATTATGGTGAAATACGTATTTACCCTGGTTCGTATGATGAGTATATGACAGCGGCAACGCAGATTATTGAACGTATGCAATCTGAAAATGCTAAAAAGCAAACAGAGATTTCTGAACTTAAGGCTTTCGTCAGTCGGTTTTCTGCAAACGCATCAAAATCAAAACAAGCCACTTCTCGTGCTAAACGGTTAGATAAAATTGATTTAGCAGAGATAAAGCCTTCCAGCCGTCAAAACCCCTTTATTCGTTTTGATCAAGACAAAAAGCTTCATCGCTTAGCGCTTGAGATAGATAGCTTAAGTAAAAGCTATGATGAAGAATTATTTTCAAACTTTAACTTAATGGTAGAAGTGGGTGAACGTGTTGCGATTATCGGTCCTAATGGTATTGGTAAAACAACACTATTAAAATGTATGGTCGGTGATACTGAGCTTACAGCAGGAAAGGTAAAATGGTCTGAAAACGCTGAAATTTCTTATTGTGCCCAGGATCATGCAGCTGACTTTGCAGAAGATATGCTGCTATTTGCATGGATGGAGCAATGGAGAAAGAAGCCTAGTGATGATGATCAGGTGATTAGAGGTACACTAGGGCGACTACTATTTTCTCAAGATGATATTTCAAAAAAGGTCAGCGTACTTTCGGGGGGTGAAAAAGGTCGCATGATATTTGGTAAGCTCATGCTGCAACGTGCCAATATTATGTTGTTGGATGAGCCAACAAACCACCTTGATATGGAATCAATTGAAGCACTTAATCTTGCGCTTGAAAATTATCCGGGGACTTTAATTTTTGTCAGTCATGACCGTGAATTTGTCTCATCTTTAGCAACACGGATTCTAGAACTTACACCAACGGGTATTGTTGATTTTAAAGGGACTTATGAAGAATATTTAAGTAGCCAAGCTGTGTAATATAGATTAACTTGCTATTAGAGCAAGGCATATACTTCATGTAGTCGTAGCTGATTGAAGTATATGCTGCTTTAATAGAGCCTAGTATTGGTCGTTAAGATATCTTATTAAATCAGTCATTGTAACGATACCAACAATTTGTTTTTGTTTATCAAGAACGGGAAGAGAATGGAAATTACTTTCAGCAAGAATTTTGGATGCTTGCCTTACTGTGTCGGTGTCAGTAAGTGTTGACACATCAAAACCTTGAAAAATGGA
>CAZEUI010000117.1:0-1758 GCA_964515625.1 uncultured Candidatus Saccharibacteria bacterium | reverse complement strand
GTGTATTATGCCATGCTCTTTTTGGATTTAATCGTGACTGTCCCTGTTTACTTTAATGAAAAAAGAAATACTGGCGTATACCGCAAACAAGACTTTACTGCCTACGTAACATGGAAGTCTCTGCCGACATTTCTACGTGGACAACCTGAAGCTGTATTACAGAAAATGGGTATAGATGATGAAGTGGCGATAGAACTACTGCAACTCAAAACACAAAAAGACTTTGCTTCTCGTTATGACGTAAAAGATCTAGGAACTCTGACAGATTGGAATAAACGAATTGAAGATGAAGGACTACTTGAGCATACCTATACGTGGGCAAGAAAATTAACACCGAATGTTGTACTGGCTTTGTATAAGAACGCTACGAAACATGGCAAGTCAAAAGAAGTGAAAACGTGGTTTGAATTAATAGAAAACTTTTAATCTTTTGCTTATGGATGAAACAAAGAAATCACTAGACTTAGCTGAAGTGAACGAAATTCTCTTTGACGCATTACTACAAGTCGCCACACGGAAGATTTCACCAAAACGTGCGCAGGTTATCTCTCGTGTTGCACTGGCTCTCTCGAGGAATATTGCCAACATGGAACTCAAGCAACGAATTGATGTCCTTGAGCAAATGCTGACTCAAAGAAAATAATCATGAAAGACCTAACAAAATTATTAAGCAAAGGAAATCTAACCCCACGTGAACGGGTTTTGTTAGTGATTAAAAATGAAGCCTATAGACAAAAGACTGGGAAGGACTTAATTACAGATGCAGATATTTGTGCCCTTACAGTGAGTTGGAAACCAGCTGATTATAGAGAAGCGGGACAATATAATAAATACCTCAATATCTGGGATATGTTTCAACGACTCGAGATGGATATGCAAACAAATTACTTATCGACACAGTTAGCCATTTCTCGTTTAGAACATATCGCAGGTATATATCACTATACAAAAGACAGTCCTAGCAAACGTTACCTTTCTCAAATCATTCCCGATGATCATGCTGAGGAGTTTCGCACATTCTTTTTACAGAATACTGGCTTTGAATATGACAGACTAGTGCATTTGTATACTCTCTTTTCCCTATCTGAAAAACTACAACAAGATATTTTATTACTTGATCCCGAAGTTAGGTCTGATCACTCATATTTCCTAGCCGAAGAACAGTTGGCAGATATTCTTACAGGCAAACAATCCTTAACCAAAGAAGAAATCGATGCTTTAACAAACATTATTATGAACTCAATCCCATGTGGGAAAGAACTTGATTTTAATGTAGTTAAAATTAGTGTGAAAGATATAATTTTTAAGACTTCATTTGCTGGATACCCCCTTATCAATTTTGCAAAGCGTTTAGCGGCACGGCATGACATAAAATACGAAACAGAAGATGAACTACATACTAAACTCGGACAGCTCAATGACCTAAAACATAAGCTGAAAGATGTGGTGCATGATGCTGTTAAAGAAGGCTTGTTTTTTAGTGAGTATACTCCGCTTTGCAATAGCACAGGCTACGTGACTTTTGAAGGAGAAACAAAAGTACGACATGATGAAATTATGAAGTCTTGGATTAAAGCTAAAAATAAAACCATACAAAAAATACAAGAATATATTGATGGTGATGAATTGGTGCTACAAACCTGCCCGACTCGGTTTTTTGAAGTAAGCCTTAATAAGACGTACGTTACTGGTGAGAGTCTAGAACAATCAAACTTAAAACTACCTTTTGTATTGGACTACCAAAAACAAGTTACTGAT
>CAZEUI010000116.1:0-1861 GCA_964515625.1 uncultured Candidatus Saccharibacteria bacterium | reverse complement strand
CTGTTCAATCACACCCCACAAGAGGTCTATTTTGAAGACATCACCATTACCATTAGCAGCAGCAGTTATTCTTTCTAATCCACCACCAAAGTCGACATTTTGTGCAGGAAGTTTTTTAAAGCCATTATCAGTCTTAAGATATTCCATAAAGACATTGTTTCCAATCTCTAAGAAGCGTCCACAATCACAGTTTGGGTGACATTTTTCACCATAACTTTTATCATGCGGAGTGCCGAAATCATAAAACATTTCAGTATCAGGACCGCCGATTTCTCCGACAGGCATATTTACTGGCTTACCAGCTCGGCTCCACCAGTTTTTGGAGCTATCGTAATAAAATATCCTTTCTCCACCCTTCATTCCAACCCTTCCTCCATCTTCCTCAGAACCTATTTCAGCAACTTCACAGGCAACATTATCTGCCTGAAATAGTTCTTGCCAAAGTTTTACAGATTCAGTATCTTTTGGAAGTTTTTCGGACTCATCACCTTGAAAAGCTGTTATATAGAGTTTGTTTGGATCAAGTTTTATTTCAGAAATCAAAAATTCGTATATCCAGGGAATCTGCTGTTGGTTTGTATAGTCCCCTAAAGACCAGTTACCTAGCATTTCAAAAAAAGTAGTATGCCTATTATCACCCACTTCTTCAATATCTTCTGCACGGAAACATTTTTGCGAGTCCGTCAGACGTAAACCTTTTGGATGACTCTCCCCCATTAAATAAGGGATTATTGGCTGCATACCGCTTCCTGTAAATAACGTAGTTGGGTCATTTTCAGGAATTAGAGCAGATGAGGGAATAACCGCATGACCATTTTTAGTCATAAATTCTAAGTATTTTTTGCGAATGTCATTTCCGGTCATCATAAATAAATATTTTAATCAGGTGCTCTAATCTTTAATAATTAACTTTTTTAAACAATAACACAACCGCTAATTGAATGCGATAAATCTAAATAAGTTACTTGGACAATAAGTCATATTAAACTATACTCCAGACTTGACTATCTTTTCAATCTCATTTTTGACATTTTTGATTGGTCCCGCACCAGAAATTATTAGGGAGTCAGGATTCATGTATTCTTTAATCACTCTGTTAACATCAGTTATTGTTAATAAGTTTAGCTTATTTTTATGAACTTTAATCTCTTCTAGAGAAAAACCTCTTAAATGATATGTATGTAACTCGCCGAATAGACTGACGATTGAATCGTTCACTAAAGTCTGACCAGTAATTAAAATTGTTTTAAATTTAACAAACTCTTCTTCAGTAATCCCTTTTTTATATATTTTCTTAACCTCTCTCAGAGTAGAAGTTATGCCCTGTATTGTCTTATCGGGTGCAAAAAAAGTCTTAATACGCATATTACCCTGCTCTTCATTATGGAATCCTGACAAACCTGCATAAATGCCATACGTTAACCCCTCTTTCTCCCTAACAGTACTCATTAATCGACCTGTAAAACCTCCCCACTTCCCCAGGACAGCCACAGCAAAAACTAATGGCATGTAGTCTGGATGAAGAAAGGTAAAAGGAATTGGAACACCTATGCTAAAATCGATATTTTGTTTACTTGGTATTTCTACTAAAGCAGTTTTCATTTTCTTCAAAATTGGATTTTGCCCATGATCTGACTCTATCATGAGTGGTGATTGTTGAGTTTTTTTGATTCGTTTAACAGACTGCTCAAAAAGTTTATTAGCTTTTTCATCACCAGCAATTGAGATTATCCATAATTGATTTAGTATTGTTTTGTGTAAATCCTTTAACAGACCTGTGGTAATAAGCTTAACTTCGGAAATAACCGAGTCGATACTGTATGTATAGAGTCCATAAACCAGGTAATAATAATGTACCATC
>CAZEUI010000115.1:0-1866 GCA_964515625.1 uncultured Candidatus Saccharibacteria bacterium | reverse complement strand
GCAGTTCTTTTCCTGCACGCTCAACATTGTCATACTGAAAAATATTTCTCTCACTCATACCTGAGACTAAAGCTCCTTCAGCAATCTGCCTAGACCTAATGCCCACAGTAAACAGAAGGTCTGCTGTTTCAGCCACAAGAACGCCTATTCTTTTATGTTCTTTTGATGAGTATTTTCCAAGTTCTAACATATCTCCTAAAACAATTATCTTACGTTTAGTATAAGAAAGCTCTTTAAGAGCCTGAATTGCCTGTTTGCATGCTATTGGCGAAGAATTATAGGTATCATCAATCAAAGTGGTTGATTTTATCCCAGGCAATATTCTCATCCTCCCATTAGGTGTCCGTAATTCCTTTAGAGAACTTGTAGCATTGATAAAACTAATATCAAGCTCGGTAGCAACCGCAACCGAAGCAGTGCAAGAATAAACGTGCTGAGTACCAACAGTATCTTTAACAAAAACCTTATGAGAGTCCTTAAGGTGATTGATGGTAAACTCAATTCCAACCGGCAAATCATCATTATAAATTACTCTGTCCTGCCTAGCAACAAAATCAGTCTCTAAATAACGACCGAAACCAACCTGACGATGGATAACTCCGGATAAATTTGACTTAATAATATCGTCATCGTTATTGTAAATTAAAACACCTCCAGGCTTTAAGGCGTGCACTAATTTTAGTTTTTCATCAACAACTGACTGCGTTGATGAAAAATACTCTACATGAGCAGGAACATCAGGCAACCTGGTCAAGACAACAATATCTGGACGCATCCAGCTGGTTATTTTATCCATATCATTAGGCCTGTCGATACCAGCTTCAAGAATCAATACTTCAGGATAGTGTTTAGAAAAAAATGCGATAATAAATCCATCTACAATATTTCTTAGCCACATAAAGAAATTACTGCCAGCATTAGGTAGACCTAGTACGGTCAGAGGTACTCCTATTTCAGAATTAAAACTTTTTTCGCTTTTTCTAGCATAGGTGTGATTTTTAACAGCAGCATAAATAGCATCTTTTGTAGAAGTCTTACCTACACTACCAGTAACAGCGACGATTTTAGGATTATGTCTTTTAATCAAAACGGATGCTTGAAAGGTCAGGAGCGAGACAATAATTCTTTTTAATGTATTTTTCATATATTAACGGTCAGGAGGAATTGAGTAATAATTTATTAAAAATTTTGTAATTTCCATAAAAGGCAAGGTTAACGTTTCAGAAGCGTAACGAACACCCTTTGGCTCTATAGTATACATGAAAACAATAAATTTCGGGTCATACGCGGGAAAATATCCAAAAAAAGAATGCAAGTATTTATCAACATAATATCCTCCGTTAACTAAATCAGGAATCTGGGCAGTACCAGTCTTAGCTCCGATAGTATGGTGAGGCAAGGAGACAATTCCATTAAGGAGAGCGTCGTCAACGACAGTAACTAGCATTCGTGATACCTCTTCACTAGTCTCTTCTTTCAAGACCTGTTCACCATCAGGATAACGAATATCTTTGACATCTCCATTGTCATAATCTATCCTTTTTACCAAATGAGGAGTAACCAGCCTACCCCCATTAGCAAGAGTAGCTAACGCTCGAGTCACGGCGATTGGCGTCATGGCAATACCTTGACCAAATGAGGCTGTCGCATATTCAACCTCTCGCGGTGAGTCAAGGTTACTAACTAGTCCATAAGCCTCATTAGGCAAATCTATCCCTGTCTCACTACCAAGCTTATAACTTAAAAAGTACTCTCTAAATTTAGCTTTACCCATTTTTTGAGCAATGTGGGACACACCAGTATTAAGCGATTGGTTTAATATTTCCTGCATTAATACTGTTCCTCGACCATGACCGTCATAATTAC
>CAZEUI010000114.1:0-1874 GCA_964515625.1 uncultured Candidatus Saccharibacteria bacterium | reverse complement strand
TTTTGGGATAATCGAGGCAAAAAATCTTTGAATAGCCACGTTATTGAAATATTTTAGTTACTACTCGGGTAGTAACCAAATAGTGCTGAAATCTTAAAGATTATTCATTAGGGTTGGAGGAAGGCATATAAGGCTTGCCTTTCATCAAATTGGTAAGTGCCTCCAAAACATCACTTGCATTTTTCTTAACAGTAGAAATATATCCCCTAATGCTAGCAAAAGCGTGAGCACCGTCAGTAGAACGGAAACAGCCGCTTACTTTCTGTTTAGTTTTAACCATACGTAAATCTCTTTCCGCTTGATTATTATCAAATGGAACATCAAAGTCATACATAAATGCTAAGACCTGCTCTTTTTTATCCATCAATCGGTTGAGCAGATTATGTTGAGGATGTTTGGGTGGTTTGCCCTTCGTACTTTTTGGTGGTGGTGGCGGTGGAAGGTTGTCATACCCCATCTTCAATATTTCATTGTAGCGTGTTTGATATAGGTTTAAATCATCTATGTCTAAACCAATCTTTTCTTTTTCCTTACAAAAATCTATGTCCTTTTTTACACTTCGAAGGAAAACACCCATTTGAAAGGCCCATTCAGCTTGTTGTTCTTCTTCAAAAAACAACAATTCTCGCAAATGATGAGCATTACACAATCCATGCTTACAATTATCATATCCTGGATAGGATACATAATTATCATGAATGACTCGCCCAGTATATTTGCCCAATATACCCATATCGTCTATGGCAGCTCTACCTCTATTTTCATGGGCATGGTATAAGGTCAATTTATCTGTACTCAAAACGTGTAACCAATTGCGCTTACCCCCAAAGTATAAGCCCGTTTCATCCGTATGAATTATTTTCCCTGCTAATAGTTGCTCCGTCATCTTCTCTTTATACTCCCCATTTAGTGCCGCTCGACCCTTTTGCAAACTATCATGGATTAAACCTCCACTAATCGAATGACCAAACCAATCTTGAAAGAAAATATTGATACGCTGATAACTTAAAAAATGGTGTGTGTTTAAGTCTAATATGCTCCCTTTTACTTTCGGACCATATTGTACGGGAGCTTTTACCCCATCAGGAAATACTCCTTTAATTATTCTTTCACAAACTTCACATATCTTTATCTCTGCCTGATGCTCTATTACTTTTAGCCCTAAATCTTTCATCTCAAATACTTGCCGCTTTTCTATCTTTACGACTTCCTGCTCTCGTAAATCCTCGCCACATTCACAAAATTCTACTTCATGTATTTCTATTTCATCTGGAGTTTCTGTCTGTGCCAAGGTCTTGCCCAGATTTCCTTGTTGACCGCCCGTGGGCTTCCCACTTTTAGTGCGGGAATTCTTTACCGGTTTCTTCCTTCCCATATCTGTCGAGGGCGGTTTGCTACTGTTTCGACTCGTTTTATTCTTTTGTCCTTCTAATAAGGCTATCCGGCACTTTAATACAGCTACCTCTGATTCTAAGCTCAGTACATGCCCTAATAACTCCAATTTTTCTTTTGTTAAAGATTGAAGCTCCCTCAGCAATTTTTGTATTATATGAAACAGTTTTCCGAACAAATTTTTAAGTTATTTTTTGCAAAGGTCTGCTTTTATTTCTACTTTTTTTCTACTTTGTTTTTCGTATCTTTGCTCCCCTTTGATGACTACCCGAGTAGTAACCTTTCAGCAACCATAGCGTTTGTGTTTTTGTGCTTTTTTTCCAAAGAACCATTTCTTTGGAGCAATTTAGGAATGAGAACCTATTTTAAAGTTTGGACGAAATTTCGGCAATAGAATCCTATTTTAATGGTATTCAAGTCTGTTTAGATAATATGACCAAAGGGAGTTTGAGGGAGAAAAACGGTTTGCAAAAACCGTTTTT
>CAZEUI010000113.1:0-1883 GCA_964515625.1 uncultured Candidatus Saccharibacteria bacterium | reverse complement strand
AAGTAAAAGTTATTTTTTGCATTTTGCTGGCTGAATTTGACTTAATATTCAATTTATTCATTCATCGTTTCTTTAGTATTAAGTTCAAGGGCTTTCTTACAAACATACTGTTAAGTAGCTACTGACGTGATTTTCAGTTGTTTTTCTTTGCTAAATGAAGTTAATTTCTCTTAGCCAATTAAGCAAACTTTGAAATTTATCTGAAAATAATTCAAGTTGAGCAACCATATTCTTAGGTTTTTTTAACCCTAAAATTTTGACTGCTAAGGTCCTCAGACCCGCGAGAACTTTACTAACGGGTTTGTGCTTGGTTCTTAAATCATCCTCTTTAAAGGTCACATCTCGCACATGATTGCTCGCTTCAACTGTCCAGTGATTTCTTATTGCCTCAAAATAATCTTCATCCTCAGCTTTTTTTCCATTGGAAATATAATAATCAATTTCATCGCTTTCTTTTTCTGTCTTACAGATATACCTTTCTCGTCTCACCTTAAAAAGACTCTTAAAAGCTGTCTTTTCCCATCGTTCAGCAAAAGGTTGTTGACTGATATCATAGTGAAAATAACTTCTTCTTTCTACACGACCATGTTTCTTTTCTGTTGTAACTATTTGGTCAATTGCTTCCGCTTCCAGTGCATACTTTTTCATTGCCGTGCACAATTCTTTTTGATTGTTCTTTAAACCTATCAAGAAGATGCCTCCAGCTTGATTTATTGGCTCTGTTGTCGCTGGACTTAAATGTAAAGCATCTGTTGTTATTTTCTGATTACTTGCCTCTGTTTGTTGTATAAGCCCCTGCAAACAAGGCTTTTCGCTCTCCTTTTTTCCATTATAAAAAGCCTGACCCAAGACCTCTCTATCCTTGTGTCTTACCAGTTGAACTATTGCCTCACCTCTTTTATCTCCTTTTTCTATACTCCCTCTTAGTTCCTTTCCGTCTCCTGCAAACCACTCTTTTTCTGTCTCACTTAATTCTACTTTAAACTTATCAAACAATAGTTTTTCAAACCACAAAAGACTGACTTTACCCAATATTTTGGGCAGATGTGAACGAGATACTATTTTCTGCTGTCCAACACCTAAAAAAGCAACCAATTCTTCGTTTTTATTTTCCATACTTCTGTGTAGGCTTGATAAATTACCATCCCGATTCCTTAGCAAGCTGATAGCTAAGCACAATAAAGTGTAGCTTAAATTTAATCGCTTCCCTTGATTACTTCGTAAGTCTAAATTTGGACAATTTTGTAATTGTTCATAAAAAGTCGTTTCTTTGACTTCTAAGTGAGTTGTCATCTTGTATTAATTTAAATTCGTAAAATTCAAATTTACAACTTTTGGCACTCACTTTTTTTATTTGGCAATATTTTCGTCATGTTGAAAACTCATAAAAAGCTAACAATCAGACTCTTGTGAACCTAACAATATGTTTGTAAGAAAGCCCTTCTTCCCCATCTTCCCGGATATCATGTATCCGGTCATTTCGGTATAAGGCATTTGCCTCTTTGGTATATAAGTTAAAGGCATATCCGTCGTATCGGTTCAGCCCATAATTGGTGCTTATCCATAAGAATCCTTGCTTGTCTTTATGGACAGAAGTTGTCATTAGATTGGCGAGCCCGTCGTCGGTAGTGATGTGTTGGGCATCGAATATATATTGTTGGGCGGAGAGGGTTGCGAAGCAAAATAGCAGAAGTGCTATTGTCAGGATGTGTTTGATAATTTTCAAGTGTATGTTTGTTGTGATTACTGTGTAGGTCGGCTCAAAGATAAAAAAATATTTTTCGGTTCATTTTTGTCCTGTATCATTTTAATGAGTCAAGGTGTCCGATACGTAAACCCACCATGCCTTATTCAAGTGATATTTCGTTCTCTCATATTTTGTT
>CAZEUI010000112.1:0-1953 GCA_964515625.1 uncultured Candidatus Saccharibacteria bacterium | reverse complement strand
ATGTATTGCTACCCATTACTTTCAGAGGTTATGCACTTATTATACGAATTCAGGCCATGTTCTAATCCTTTTGTTGCATTTTTTGTAATAACTCTCATATTATAGCTGAGCTTTCTGGATAATCAGGCAACTTTATGACACCCAACATTCAATTCTTAATCCACTGTTGTCAAACCAACCCAACAACCTCGATCATCGAACAAGTCTGTAAACACATTACGCATCTTAGTACTCAACAATTATCAGAAATGACCACCCTAGCTCATGCTCACGGTGTCTTTCCGCTTGTTTACCATACTGTAACCAACCTCCTCTCTCAAAACACTCTAGAGGAGCTTAAACAACAAAACTTAACGATCGTCATGCGCAACATGCAAATGACGGCCGAATTGATTCGTATTATGAAGCTACTCGAAGAAAACGGTGTAAAAGCCCTGGCATTTAAGGGTCCGACCCTTGCTAAGTTAGCTTATGGAGATATAACGCTAAGACAATATAGTGACTTGGATATTTTAATCGACGAAAAACATTTGTATCAAGTTGCAGAGTTAATGGTCGCACAAGATTATGATCCCATGGATTCCATAGAATTTTTAAAAAATAAAGCCAAGCTACAAGTAGAAAAAAACTATGAATTTTATGGTAAGAAAAATGGTATCAAACTAGAAATCCATTGGCGCTTAATCAACAGTTCTTTTTTTAAAACGTTTAAAAACTATAATGCCTGGAAAAATACACAAGAAGTAACACTAAACAAAACTTCAATTCGAACACTAGACTCTAGTTTTCTACTTATTTATCTTTGTAACCATGGTGCTTCACACATGTGGGAACGAATAGAATGGATTGCAGATATTGACCGATTGATCAGAACCACTCAAAATTTAATAGACTGGGATGAAATCCTTAGCAGCAGCATGACACTACACAGTAATATAACCTTGCTTCTTGGACTCGGATTAACGAATAAAATCTTTGACACTCCGCTTCCTACAGAAATATTAGCAGTATTGGATCCTCATGTAACAGTTGCAAAGCTGATATCAAAAACCATAAATAGCCTCAATAGCGACATACTTTTGCAAGATCACACATCAAAAAATAAGAATTTAAAAGTATTTCTATTCCATCTACTTATACAGGATACACTACCAACAAAACTAAGATTTCTTCTACACACAATTTTTGGATATACAGATAGAGATGTAATGGCCATAAACTTACCCCGTTTTCTCTTTTTCCTATACTACCCTTTACACATTGGGCGTATCCTAAAAAAGTACACAATAGATCCCATTAAAAAACTATTTATCAAGATATCGTAAATAGTCATCCTAACACGGAAGTTAACCCAACAACGCTGCGTACTGTTCCGCGATATCCTCCCATCGATATCGCCTGTTTGCTATTTCAGACATCTCACGACCTATTGACAACAACGATACTTCATCAAGCTCATCAATCAGTCTAGCGAGCTCTTTAGAGTCAGAAAAATATTGAGCACACTGACCAGTTGTCTCTTTATTGTAACCCACACTAAAAGCAAAGATAGGTAAGCCTAAAAACATAGCTTCAACAAGAGAAGGGTTGGTTCCACCGGCACTGTGTCCATGTAAATAAACAGTGCAATTTGAACGAATCTGATTCAACCTATGCTGGTTATAAATTGGGTCAAGCAAGTGTATGTGCTTAAAAGCAGCATATTTAGAGCGAAGTTCAACACCATACTGACTGCTCCCCCAATTACCAACAATCACTAAGGGCAAAGCATCTTGCTGTGCCATTGCTTCAAGAATAATATGCAAATTATTTTCCGGTTCAATCCGGCAGACCGAGAATGCATACCTTTGTTTCAAAAAAGGATAAGTTACAAATAATTCCTGTGAAATTTCAGAAGCGGTGACATGGTCGGCGCCATAGGCTATCAACATACTTTTTTTAGCATATTCTGCT
>CAZEUI010000111.1:0-2012 GCA_964515625.1 uncultured Candidatus Saccharibacteria bacterium | reverse complement strand
CCATAATTTGATGTATTCCATCAAAAGAGGAGATATAATTACATTTATTTTTTTAATAATAAATATGACTATATCTGATAAAAAACTGTCTCCTAATGCTACATTAATCAAAAACTTCTTAGATGTCAATAAGATGGCGACTCTGGCTGAATTAATGTATTTGCTTTCTCGCTCAAAGCCAACTGTCAATAGGAATCTGGCCGAGCTTGAATACATCACAAGCATTTCTCACAGTGGTAAGTATTACACGATGAAAAAAGATCTACCTACCAATGAACACGGTGTATGGGTAAACAATTCTGTATCATTTTCATCTTACGGCACATTGGCCGAAACAATAAAGTCTATCGTTGAATCTTCAGATGAAGGTTATACCTCAACAGACCTGAATGAAATTCTCAACATAGCTCCGAATGCAAAATTAATTACTTTAATAAAGCATTCATCCTTGGTTAGAAAAAAGTTCAACGGTGTTTACATATATTTCACGACCGACAAGAAGAAGCTGAGCATTCAGCTAGAAAGACGACGACTTGCTTCAGAGCAACTCCTTCAAGTACCCGGCACATCTCAGAAAACCAGTGATGAAATTAAATCATACATTATTATTTTTTACTGCTTATTAAACGAGAAGCAGAAACGACTTTATGCGGGTCTAGAAGCTTTAAAGTTTGGCAAAGGTGGCGATGCTTTTATTTCAAGATTATTAGGGGTAGATTTGAAAACCGTTGCAAAAGGCAGAGGCGAACTAGAATCTGATAATGTGACGGAATATGGCGTAAGGCGCAGTGGTGGCGGAAGAACTTCTGTGAAAAAAAAACTCCGGAAATAATCCCAAAGATAAAGGAACTCCTGAAATATGAAACGGCCGGTGACCCTATGGGCAATCTACTTTGGACGAGAAGGACTGTCGCAAAAATTACTGCTGAACTAAATAACAATGGAATTGTTGTTGGTGAAACGACTGTCGCTGGCATACTCAAAGACCTCGATTACTCTTTAAAAACAAATGTCAAAAGCATCTCAAATGGCGGCAAAGTGAAGTCTAAGAGCGAAGAGACAAAAAGGGATTCTCAGTTTGAATATATAAACAGCAAGCTGCTAGAGTTCGAGACAACAGGAAACCCTATCTTGAGCTGCGACACAAAGAAAAAAGAAATGATAGGAAACTTTAAGAACGAAGGAACACGTCTCAAGCTTCTAGCCGACCTTGTTAATGATCATGATTTTTTAAGTTACGCTCTTGGTAAAGCTAATCCTTACGGCATTTATGATGTACTAAAAAATGTAGGATTTGTAGTAATAGGAAAATCATTGAGAGTAAAAAGTGAGTTACTTTCCGCAGATACTCCGGAATTTGCTGTCGAGAGTCTTGAGCAGTGGTGGATAACAGTTGGACAGAAAGCATACAAAGAGAAGAGACATCTACTATTACTGGTCGATGCTGGTGGTAGTAACGGATACCGAAGCACTATGTGGAAAATTAATTTACAGAAGATATTAGCTGATAGGTATGGCCTGAGTATAACCGTATGCCACTATCCTCCAGGAGCATCAAAATGGAACCCTATTGAGCATATGTTATTCAGTCAAATCAGCAATAACTGGAAGGGTGTACCGCTAATTGATTACGAAACAGTTCTGAAATATATCAAGACAACGACTACGCAACCAGGATTAAGTGTAGACTCGATGCTCATTGATAAAATTTATGAAAAAGGAATAACAGGCACGCCCAACGAAATGAATGCGCTAAATATTCAATTTGGCAATATAAATAAACTATGGAACTACACGATAAGTCCAACACCTGGCACAAGCCCAATAGCTCTTAACCAGTATTATAAGTTTCGTCTTGCATCGTGATTACCCAAGTTAATTACGAGTCTCCCCTTAGCTTTAGTTTAGGCTCATCCGATGTTAATACAGGAGTTTTTCGCAGGAGACCAGTATCAGGAGCATAGTACAGGATAACCTGCCTTGATGCCTGCAGGAATGAGCTGAAAGCCTTA
>CAZEUI010000110.1:0-2017 GCA_964515625.1 uncultured Candidatus Saccharibacteria bacterium | reverse complement strand
TTTTACAGTAAGTATTTAAAAAGCAGTCAATATCTTTTTTAAGGGTGTTTTCATTACCTAGCTCATTTGTTACGATTTTTTTTGCATCTTCGCTACAGTCTGCTAATAATTTTGATTTTTCAAAGTGCTGCACGTTTGAATAATTAAAAAAGTATCGATAGGAGGATAGATGTTTAGAATTGAAATTTAACCAAAAATGGATAAGCCAGATAGAACCGATTTGTTCCAAATAAGGATCTTTACCGCTAACTGTCGCATTACCAAACAAGTAACGGCCATTATTTGAGACACGTTGCTCAAAATTGTTTTTAATATATTTAACTTTAATTACTGAACTAGCTTCTGCCCAATAGCGAATAGCATTCACCATGTTTTTACCCACACCTAGTTCAACTATTGCCTCACGCGTCTTTTCTTCGTTAGATGTTTGTAGCTTTCCTTCATTATTCAAGTAGTTAACGGCTTTAAATAGCCATCCATACCTTAAAGGAAAAGTATCGTGCCCAGTAAATTTAGCTTTCATTGATATTATCGTCCTTCTGGAGAAATCCTCCAGAAGACATAATAAGTCTATTTTTACTTTGTATAAAGAAATATTTTAATGTTTAATAGTGAAGCAAAGATTCAAATGGTCTCATGGTTCACTATTTATGCGACACAAAGTGACATATACTGCTGTTATCATGAAGTTATTATAAAGAATAAAGGTAACAACTTAATCTGGAGATAAAGTGAGTAGAATTAAAACTATATTGAAACAGCTTGGAATGCCTAAACTTGTAGGTTTGTATGGCGAACAAAGTGTTGAGTCAATCACTAATATTCTGCATGAGGGTGTTAACGAAATCAAGCTTGTGGATTTACTCTTTATAAAATATGGTAAACAAATACTTTCAAATAAGGGTGTTAGATTAGCAATATTAACAAAGTTATCAGAGCGAGAAAAAGGATATATTCTTGATGGTGTCGATGATAGCTCTAGGGTATTATCTAAGCAGGAGCTAGAGCGGCTTACTAAATTAAGCTGGGGAAGAAAACAAAAATCATCAGTCCGGTTGCTTTCTATCTTAGAGATTGAGAGCGATCATCTTCCTCCATTATATGAAAAGCCCTCATCAAAAGAACTAATATTCCCTAAAACATTTCTCTTTCCACATCAGCGTAGAGTAAAAGATGATGTAACCCGGTTGTTGATCAAGGGGCAAGATAGGCTGCTGATTCACATGCCTACTGGAGCGGGGAAAACACGAACAAGTATTGAAGCAGTTATTGATTATTGGAAGGCATATTCTGATAGAAATACAAATATCATCTGGCTAGCTCATTCTGAAGAATTATGTGAGCAAGCTGTCGAAACATTTAAAACGTTGTGGGAAGTTCGGGGTGATCAAGAAATAACACTACATCGGTTCTGGTCCGATCATGAGGTCCCAGATTTTTCTATAGGTAATAGTTTTATTGTAGCCAGTTTTCAAAAGCTCTATTCAATGATTAGCAGTAATGATAATAGTAGCTTTCAGGCTATCAATACTTTAAAACAGACATGTAACTTTATTATTGTTGATGAAGCGCACAAGGCCATAGCTCCAACATATAAAGTTTGTATTTCTTACTTGTTTAATGATGGTTTAACAAAGTTGATTGGATTGACAGCAACACCTGGCCGCTCAAAAATTGATATGGATGACAGCACTCTTACGAATACTGGAACAGATGAATTAGCAGAGTTCTTTGGTCGAAACAAAATATCTATAACAAATGATAAAGGTGATGAACTTGAAGATTCAATAAGCTTTCTTCAAGAAAAGGGATTCTTGTCTAAAATAAAACGTAAAAAGGTAGTAACAAACGTAGAAATTGAGCTCAGTGACAAAGAACGTGAATTTGTAGCAAATTTTTTAGAAATACCTAAAAGTATTTTAAAAAAACTGGCAAAGGATGACTCAAGAAATGCACTAATTCTCAGTGAGGTTGCAACATTAAGGTTAAAGAAAAAACAAATAATAATTTTTGCATT
>CAZEUI010000109.1:0-2087 GCA_964515625.1 uncultured Candidatus Saccharibacteria bacterium | reverse complement strand
AAATTATTCATACACTAGCTCCCCTTCTGATTATAGTCGTGGCGTATATGTTCTTGAGCGGTAGTGACCAAGAAGAAGAGATCTCTACAGGATTTGACTCTCCAGTTCTGGGTGTTGACGAAGATTCATTGCCGGCACAGGTTTTGATTGATAGAGTTGATGAAGATATTTCTATGGAGTATGTTGAAGAGTCTATTGCTGATTCTGATCTTATCGTGTCTCCAGTAAAAACTGACGCTGCGGTCGGGGGGCAAAGTTTTACTTTGGACGCATTTAACTTTGGTTTTTCCACAACAAAAATACGTGTAAAAAGGGGTGATACTGTGACTATTAATCTGACAAGCTCAGAAGGTTATCATGACTGGGTGTTGGATGAATTTTCTGCTGCGACAAATAAAGTGAAAGATGGAGAGACTTCGTCAGTAACCTTTGTTGCTGACGAGACAGGATCTTTTGAGTACTATTGTTCAGTTGGTTCTCATCGAGACACTGGTATGGTCGGTATTATTATAGTTGAATAATTAGATATGAATACTGTAATTTTATATGCGCATCCAAATACTGAAAAGGTCGGTAATTGTCAAACTATACTTAATGAGACTTTGCTATTTTTGGACAAAAAAAACCATAAATACCTCCTGTTGGACTTGTATAAAGAGAGTTTTAATCCCTGCTTGTCTGCAGAAGAGTACTATGTCTGTGGAAATACAGACATTTCTGAAGAGACTTTGCGTTATCAGAAAATATTAAATGAGGCAAAGTATATAATCATTATTCATCCAATATGGTGGGCGGGTATGCCAGCAATTCTAAAAGGGTTTTTTGATAAAGTCTTAACACCTGGTTTTGGTTACAAATACGTGAAGGGGATACCTCGAAAATTATTTAAAAACAAAAGAGCAGTTGTGTTTGAAACTAGTGGTGGTCCTTGGTGGTGGATACATATTGGTCAAGGTTCTCGCTCTAGTAAAAATATCTCAAAAGACATTTTAGGTTTCTTAGGAATAAAAACAAAAGTTTACCTTCTTCCAAATGCACGTAGAGTGACTGACGAAACAAAGTTAAAGATAGAAAAAATGATTAAAAAAGGGATTGACCATCTGTATAGTAAATAAATAAAAAAACCACCTAGGTGGTTTTTTTATTTTCGTCATACTTTACTTATACAGATGCACCACCTTGCTGAGTTTTGTTGTAGACTACTGCTAAAACTACACCGAAGATAATATGTCCCATTAAGCTGTTTAATTTCATCGGATCAAACATACTTCCGAACTGTAAACCCATTCCTAGAATTAAAGGCATAATCATAAGGGGACCTAATACCCACCAGATGACACCGTAAGCCACACCGCTACCTATTGTCTTTTTCATGCTGGTTACACATTTGTCAAAAGTGATAGCAAATATTATACCTGTAATAGCGCTGATAATTAGGTGAACAATCCATCCTAAAGCTACAGACTTACTCCCAACCATCATAGCAATCATGGGCATCATTCCCATCATTGACATTATGACACCAAAGATAACTCCACCTGCTAATCCTCCAACTATACCTGAAGTAATTTTACTCATATTAAATTTTATTTAAATTATTATAATTAAGAGTACTACAAAGTTATGAAATAAGTTTAACGATTGCTCTTACATCAGGATCAGTATCGCATAGGCAATAACACATCATTTGTCCCATACGTTCACCTTTAACTAAATCTGACATTTCTAATAATCGCAAATGTTGCGATATAGATGATACAGAAACCTCTAGAATATTTGCTAAATCTGACACACAAAGTTCTTTATGTGTCATTAGTAAGGCAAATATTTTATGACGGTTTTTATCACCAAGAATTGAAAAAAAGGTAACCATCTTTTCAGAGTAAGTTTTTTTTAATCCTTTTTTTATTTTTTTAATTTCAGACTTTGTTAACATGCGTTAATATTAAATACTTGCGTAGATACTTAAATATTATATACCATAGTGTCAGAAAATCAAATTTATATTGTGTAAATAAAATTTAACTCAGTGACGCTCTATATAACCCATTCCTTTTGAAATCCTTTTGAAATAAAATTTAAAACTG
>CAZEUI010000108.1:0-2150 GCA_964515625.1 uncultured Candidatus Saccharibacteria bacterium | reverse complement strand
GGCACAAAAAAATAGCTTAAAATACGTTGTTAAATATACTTCTAAAATCTGGGCGGCTACCGGGAATCGAACCCGAACTGTCGGTACCACAAACCGATGCACTAACCGTTATACTATAGTCGCCATTTTGCTGGGTAAAGAGGTTTAAATAATCTGTGTTATTTAAACCTCTTTACTGCAGTTGTATATTTATACCAATTTTATAGAAAAAGTCTAGTTTTAGAGTGGTAGATTCAATGTTGAAGTGCAACACCAGTCATCTCATAGAATACCTCATACGGAGTCTTCCAACCAAGTCTCTTCCGTGGACGAGAATTCAACAAGTACTCAGCTCTCTGTATCTCCCCATCAGTCACCAACTGAAAGTCAGTCTTCTTAGGAAAGAATCTATGTATCAAACCATTTAAGTTCTCATTTGAACCACACTCCCAAGAACTAATATGGATGTGCAAAGAAGACTTGAATGTCAAGGTTTGCTAGGTACTCTAGAGATAAACACCAGTCCAGACACTTGTTCATTGAATAGTCTTCAGATTATCAGATGATTCTCTGGATACAATCAAATCGTCTTCCTAGTGCCCTATTTCTGTTCGTAGATCCACGATAGCAGGCCTATTGTCTATAGAAGGAAATGGCTCTACAAGGACTCTGTGTGGCTTGCGAAGTCTTTGAAGTATACGATGCTTCTTTCTTTGAGCTAGATAGGGTCGCAAATCTTCTTTACCAGTTTTTATATAACCCCGTCCATTTCTGTGTACTTGTACATAGATATATTGATTAGATTTTTAAATAGCTTCATGAGAGATGGAACTTGGTGCAGTGGCTGATATTTGTTCTGGTGACCATCCGAGTTTCAGATGGGTGGTGACGTATGTTTGCAGTACAACGTCTTTATCTAGTTTAGACTGAGAGTGAAGAACGTTTCTTTATTGCACGTTGATGAGCGAGTCTTGATGTATATGTTGTTTTGTATACAGAGTAGTTCTTGGATTTTTTCGCGTTCTTGTATTGCATACACTTTAATTATATTAAAGTGTTGCACTTACTTATTGAACTTAGGAGTAAAATAGTCATTTTTGTTGTATGATGCTGAGATATGTTAGATCAAACTTCATTATTAATAACAATATTCTTCACATTTATTATTGGTGCAGGGGTTGGGTTTTATCTAGCACGTTTTATTTTTTAACTAAATTTTAATATGAAAGGATTTATGAATGAGTTTAAAGCATTTGCTTTAAAAGGTAATGTTATGGATTTGGCGGTTGCAGTGATAATCGGAGCTGCTTTTGGAAAAATAGTTTCTTCATTGGTTGCTAATGTGATTACTCCAGTCATCGGCTTGCTATTAGGAGGTATTAATTTTTCTGAACTAAAGTACGTTGTTGGAGATGCTACTGTGACTTACGGTATTTTCTTGCAGTCTGTATTTGATTTCTTAGTGATTGCTCTGGTAATCTTTATGGTTGTTAGGGGTATTAATAAGGCTAAGAAATTAATGAGTAACGAAGAAGAAAAAGCTATTGAGAAAAAGCCGGTTAAACCATCAGAAGAAGTTAAGCTTTTGACTGAAATTAGAGATAGTTTAAAACGGTAATAATATTTTGTGTAAAAGCTCTTCTTTAAGTAAGAAGAGCTTTTTCTTATCTGATTAACAAAGGTCTGACCGGAGAATGAAAACCGATGTCTGTATAGGTTGGCAAAGGGGAGGAAATGGTTTGTATTGTTGTGGTTATACAGGGTTTATCCACAGGATTAGGTATATTATTGATAATAACCTTATTTTGTGTAGAAGACTCACTGATTGGTGGATGTCAAAAATGGTAAGATAGTCGCACCGTACGAAATTACATAACCTGAGTCGTAATGACTCCTTCTTGATAGAAGTCGCCAGCCTTGACCAATTAATATGCTCGTTATGGTCACTATTGCCAAGAAACTTAATTGATACTTCCTTAGGAAAATTTTTTTCCACCGATTAAGTTTGTGTGCAATTGTTTTGATGTTACTTATAACTTTTAATGATACAAGATTGAACTGATATGAAGATTAAAAATATTCGCAAAAGAGACGGAACTATTCAGTCGTTTGACGTAGCAAAGATAGAAAGTGCAATAGCAAAAGCTCTGGTTGAGACTGATGAAGGGGGC
>CAZEUI010000107.1:0-2234 GCA_964515625.1 uncultured Candidatus Saccharibacteria bacterium | reverse complement strand
GGCTTTTTCTAATTGCTTATGGGATATAGGACTAAAACCAGGTCAAAGTGTTCGTACAATTTCTGAATGCATTCAGAAATCAACTGAAGATCAAACCATAATGACCAATCTATTAGAAACAAGATTGATTTGTGGCAACCAAGACTTGTTCAATAATTTAAAACACGATTTATCTCAAGAAAAAATCTGGCCTTCAGAACAGTATTTTAAAGCAAAAATGCGAGAGCAACAACAACGTTACTCTAAATACCACGATACAGCTTACAACCTTGAACCCAATGTTAAAGAGGGACCTGGAGGACTAAGAGATTTACAAAATATTGTCTGGGTTTTTCAGCATCACTATAAAACAGAAACGCTAAAAGAACTCATCAAGTACAGCTTTTTTTCTGAATCAGAATACAACAAACTTATTGCTTGTCGAAATATCCTATGGCATATACGGTATGCTTTACATATTTTTACCAATCGTTGTGAGGACAGACTTATTTTTGATTACCAGCGTGAACTGGCTACTCAATTTGGCTTTATTGATGATGATAATCATCACCCTGACGTAGAACAGTTCATGCAACATTACTTTACAACAGTAATGGCATTAGAGCGTATGAATGAAATACTTCTTCAAGCATTTAGTGAAAAGCTAATAGGAGACACCCCACAGGAAAAACAACTTAACCCAAGCAACGCCTATTTCACATCCATCAATGGTTATTTAGAAGCTAAGGAAAGCGATACCTTTAACAAACACCCTTTGGCATTACTGGAAATATTCCCATTATTACAACAAAACCCTTCTATAAAAGGCGTAAGGGCAAGCACAATAAGATTAGTACGCAAAAACCTTCACCTTATTGACGATGAATTTAGAAACAATCCTAAAGCAAACAAGATTTTTCTTTCTATCCTGAAAGCACCTAACGGGGTAACGAATCAGTTTCGCAGAATGAATCGTTATGGCATTCTAGCTGCCTACATACCCGCATTTGCTAATATTGTTGCTCGTATGCAATATGACTTATTTCATATCTATACAGTAGATGCACATACTCTTTTTGTACTTAGAAACTTAAGACGGCTTTCTTTGGAAAAACACGAGAATGAGCTACCCTTTTGCAACAATGTCTTTTTAAATATAAACAAACCTCAAATTTTGTATTTAGCTGCATTATTTCACGATATTGCAAAAGGTATGGGTGGAGATCATTCAGTTTTAGGAGCTGACATTATCCATCAGTTCTGCATTCAACATAAACTATCTAAGTCTGATACCAAACTGGTTACCTGGATAGTTCGCAATCATTTAGTCATGTCCATGACAGCTCAAAGAAAAGATATTAGTGACCCAGATATTATTCATGAATTTGCTCTACAAGTTGGAAGCATCGACTACCTTAATCACCTGTATCTATTTACTGTCGCCGATATTAGAGCCACCAACCCTAGCTTATGGAATTCATGGAAAGATTCTTTACTATTAGAACTATATACATATACCTATAGCGCATTACATCGTGGATTACAAAACCCTATTGAAAGATCAGAACGTATAGAAGACAACAGACAAGAAGCAAGAGAAGAACTCATAGGACTAGGAATATCCGAAACGACTTTTCAAAAGACTTGGAGTCAAATTTATGATGACAACTATTTCTTGCGCTACTCTTCGGATGAAATTGCATGGCATACTATCGCCATTGCATCAACAAAAACAACTGACCTTCCTCTTGTTATTTTACGACCACAAAATCAACGAGGCAGTGTAGAAATTTTTATCTTCGCAAAAAATGATAGCAGTATATTTACTTTTAGTGCCGCAACACTTGACCAACTAGGGCTCACTATTCTTGATGCACGAATTGCTAGCATCACATCAACAACAAAGAAAAAATACGCTCTGAATAGCCTTCAGGTTCTTGAGCAATCGGGGGAGGCAATAAAAGATCTAGATCGAGAAATTCACATCTGTAAAACTCTACGCAACAATCTATGTAATCGTAGTGTCAAAAAACAATTTAATATTCACAGGCAATCTCGACAAGCCAAACACTTCCCTATTGCCAGTAAAGTTATCTGTCACAAAGACCCACTCAACCAATATACTATTATTGAACTTGTAACCACTGACCACCCAGGATTACTTGCATCAATTGGACAACTTTTTATAGAGCTGAATATTCAGTTACATGATGCAAAAATAACCACCATTGGCAGTCGGGTAGAAGATATGTTTT
>CAZEUI010000106.1:0-2261 GCA_964515625.1 uncultured Candidatus Saccharibacteria bacterium | reverse complement strand
ACATAAATCAGAAGATTATATCGTATTTAACCTCAAATTGGTCTACCTTACCTTGGGTTATGGAAAATGATGACCCTGACGACTTAGATTTAAAGAATGGTTTTGTTTACATAAATGTGATATCTATTGATTCGACTCAAGCATCGCTCTCTCCCCCTTACAGGCTTAGGACTAGAGGGATTGTTTCTGTTGATATAAATGTTCCTTTTGGCGTTGGAACAAAAGACGTTTTGCAGTATGCTGATGAAATATGCACATTACTACGGTCGAAGGAAATTTCAAATGTGTTGTTTTATTCTCCAAATATTGACACAGGCACAAAAGTGAAGTATCCTAAGGGAAAATACTATCAAATTAGTTTAAGTTGCCCCTTTCAATTCGACTCTTTTTACACGGTATAATTATGCAGTTATTATTTTTAAAAGACAAAGGATTCGCCAAAGCTGGTTCTATTCAAGAAATCGTCGATAAAAATTTAGTAGAGATGTTAATTAAAAACAAGATTGCTAAAGAAATTAAACAACCAAAAATTAAACTAAAAAACAAAGAGGTAAAAAAGAATGTCTGATTCGAATAGAGAGAGTAGCGGTTATAAAATAGAAGCGGCGTGGGGTGTTGCGGAGTCTGGAATTAAGCAACTATTACCATTAACTGGCAATACATTATCACAAAGCAATGAAACAACTACATCAGCGATTATCCGCTCTGATACAAATGTTTCAGGGAATGTTCGTACTGGTGTTAGTGTTGGTGGTGATTTGTCTATTGAGCTTAACTATGGTGCTTATGACGATTTTTTCAGGGGGGCGATGCGTTCTGATTGGGAAACGGCTTTAAATGTTACGGGAACGGATATTTCTTTTTCAGTAAATACAATTACATCTGTGGCTTCTGTCTTTGGCTCTGTATCTATTGGTCAATATGTTAGAATATCAGGTTCAGTATCGAATGATGCTTATCGTCGTGTAATTAGCTCAACCGCTACAACATTAGTTGTTGCAGGTGCTGCTTTTACTGCTGAGTCGGCAGGTGCGTCAATAACGATTAAAGGTCAGCACATGAAGAATAGCACAACCGAGCTATCATATAGTGTTGAACGTAATTTTGAAGACATTACACAATATCTCTTATTTTATGGTTTACGTCTTGGCGGTATGCAATTAACATTCGCCACCGCTGATATTACAAAGGGGTCTATCACCTTGTTAGGTAAAGGATTAAATAGCTCAACCTCATCTGCGTTTGGAACGGCAACACCTGTTGTAACAACAGAATCGGCAAATACAGTAAATAACATTAAAGATGTTTTGATTGATGATGCCTCCTTTACTGGCGATATTACAAATTTTGACTTCTCTATATCTACTAATTCGGACGTTCAAAAGAAAGTTGGTGCATTGGAAAATAGAGGAATACGTCAAGGATATATGCAGGTTTCTGGAAACTTAGGTGTTTATTTTGAAGATGCTACATTATTGGCAAAACAGATTGCTTATGAAAAAACTAGAATTGCTCTCGTTATAGAAGATGACGATGGTAATGCTTATGTTTTTGAGAAGCCTGTGTGCAGATTTAATACCGCCCCTGTTGATAATGGTGGAGTAAATGGTGAAATTACATTAGTTATGGGATATGACTGCGAGTTAGATAAAACTCTTGGTTATTCAATGGCAATCACTCGTATTAGTGCTTAATTATAAACAACTAAAGGAAATACTATGTCTGATAAATATTCAGAATTAAAGAAAATAGGTAACACGTCTAATAAAAAGAAGTCCATCTTTTCTTATGCAGCTAGCAAAGAGAAAAAGGACGATGGTGTCTGGTGTGATATTTACGGTATGTCATTTTTATTACGGTCGGCTAATTCAGTAAAATATCTTTTGGCCGTCAAAGATGTAGCGGCACGAGAGAACATAGATTTAGTTAATTTCACATCAAGCGATATGCTTAATATGTCGGAAAAATTAGAAGGTCAAATGCACGACTTTATGGTGGAAACATTTATAGAAGGTATGCTTATTGATTGGCGTGAAGTTTATGATGAGGGCGGTAAGATTGTTGAATTTTCTAAGGAAAATGCGATTAGTGTGTTTTCACCTGTTGAAATGGGAGATTTCTTAGGTAAGATACTTGAAGCTAGTAAAAATGAAGATTTATATCTTGCAGAATTTCAAGGTAGTGCGGAAAAAAACTAATTGAAGCCCTCGCTTGGGTTCATAAGTGGGGGCAGATACCAAGTGCTTTGATGCCAATGCTAC
>CAZEUI010000105.1:0-2315 GCA_964515625.1 uncultured Candidatus Saccharibacteria bacterium | reverse complement strand
ATGCCTTATGCTTTATTGTGGCTACTGGTTGGCTCTATGTTGTCTCTTGGGGGTGCTATGATATTGTCGCATAGTAATTCGAGGATTGTTTTTAAAAAGGCATTATTTGCCACATTATTGTTATTTCCGATTTTGTTTGTCTATGAAACCGTGGCTCTTTTAAATTTTCACTGGGTGTTTGCAAATCCTTCTCAGTATTTATACAGTTTAGAAATATTAGGTGAAACTTTTCCGATAGAAAGATTGTTATTTTTGATTGTTGTGCCAATGTGGTTAGTTGTGGTTTATGAGAGTTATCTTGATGATGGTCGTTAAAGTTTTTGGTAAAACGAAAGGGAGACTGCTATGCAGTCTCCCTTTCGTTTTTATTTAAATGCTAACCTGCAGATTGAATAAATTTATTAAGGATTTGTTTTAGACCTTGTCTTGAAATAATTCCTATCGGTCGGTCTTCTCCGTCTACTACAGGAATACGAGCTCTATCAAAAGCGATAGCTGTTGCAATTATGGATGTTAAATTATCATTAAGGGTAAGAGATGAAAAATCCTTCGACATAAATTCTGAAACAGGAATGTCTTTAGCTATTTCTATAGACGCAATGAATGCGTCATCTGTATTAAAATGCTCAACCACATCCTGTCCATTAAGGGTGTCTGGAATAACTTCCTCCAAAAGATTAGATACTGTTATTTCTCCCACTAATTTTCCTTTCTTGTTAGTTACTAAAAGGGTATTTGTCTCATTGTATAATAGAGCAGTGAGTGCAGAAGAAAAAGTCTCATCTTCAGATATTATCACTGCTGGCTTTACGATATCTTTTACATTCATATACAAATATCATACACCTATATTTTGTAGGTGTATGATATTTATTTAATATAAGTTATTAAATAACAACTTACTTAATCTTTAGTTAGCTCTTCTTTGAGGATGACGTAAAGTTTCTGAGTAATAAGCTCATTTTTGAAAATATTCTCTAATACCGTTTCTTCAATATTTTGAACACTGAACTTAGCTAGTGATTCTGCCAAGTGTCTAGCCGCAATTGTATTTTCTGAGGTAAGTACTTGTAGTTTCATCTCTGAATTTTTCTTAAATGAAATATAGAGGCTTTCAACATGCTTTACTGCATCAGGTGTAAAGATTACTGACGATGTATGGTCTAGTAAAATAAACTCCTTTAAAACTTTACGAGAGATGATTGCTTGTGCTCGGTAGTACTCATATTTTTCTTCAAAAATATCCTTATCTTCCCTCTTAATTATTTTTTTGATACCGGCAAAAAAGCGGTCGAAGATATCGTGACTATCGGCATGAATAGTTACATCTGGAGAAAGGTTTCCATTCTCAATAGATTCAAGTTGGAGTCGTAACTTACCTTCAATTCTTCTGAAGACTGACTCGGTTACTTCTTGATGATCATATAATGCTTTGAGGTGTTTCTTTTCAATACCAATAGCAAAGATGCGCAGAACTCTAAAAGTTAAGTGGTGCCTATCTTTGTCAGATAGTTTTCCGATTTTTTCACAAGCTCTGTTGAACGCTGCTGAATGTTCAGTTAGAAGAGTATTTGTAATGACTGAGTCAATATATCCTCGTTCTTGATACTTTGTTAATTGTTCTGTCACCTTATGATGCATGAGTGCTCGAGCCTCTTGATACTCAACTTCTTCTACAGCAGTCAGTTTGTCTAGTTTGAATTTTCGAACAAAAACTTTAATTGTTAAAGCTTTAATGAACAAAGTGGCGGCAATACATCCGATGGTGATTGATAATAGGAATTCTTTTGGAGTCAGGTCCAATGTCCAGTTGGCGATAGTAAGGTTGTCTGGTATCAAGAAGACCATTGTTACTGCAAGTGCTCCTCTTAATGATCCCCAAGCTAAAAGGTGTCGCCATTCTGATGGAATTTTTCTAGAAGGTTCCTGTGAAAGGTTGTATAAAGAGATGACAGGATAGATAGATAAGGCTCTTGCTGCCGCTACTACTAAGATTGTTATTAGGATAGAAAGGAAGATTGTTGATCCAAAATTAGGAACATCGATCATTAAGATTCCTATCAGGATAAAAACTAGAGAGTTTGCCATAAAAGCAAGTTGTTCCCAAAGATGCAAGACAAATGATTGGGTCTGTTGACACATCTTAGCTCGTCCATAATTACCCATTAATAATGAAGCAACAGTCGTACTAATGATTGGTGAAATGTGGAGTGTAAATAATCCAAATATTTCTACTCCTGAAAGCAACTCAGCCATGATAAAGGTTATGTGGGCAAGTACGATGGTGAGAGTAATACTGGCAACTTCACTTTTTC
>CAZEUI010000104.1:0-2362 GCA_964515625.1 uncultured Candidatus Saccharibacteria bacterium | reverse complement strand
GAACATCTAACAGAAAATCCCGATGAAAGACGTGGAGTACCTAGTGGCTTCCCTGCCCTCGACAACCTTTTATCTGGCTTTCAAAAATCTGACCTTATTATTCTTGCAGCTAGACCATCTATGGGTAAGACAACTTTTGCGCTTGATATTGCTCGTAACGCGGCGTTAAAATACGGATCCTCTGTAGGAGTCTTTTCATTAGAGATGAGCGATCAACAACTAGTAGACAGAATGCTCGCAGCTGAGTCTGGAGTAGATTCATGGAAATTACGAACAGGTCGTCTGTCCAATGATGAAGAGTACCAGGCTCTTCAGCAAGCTATGGACAAGCTGAATAAAGCCCCTATTCATATTATTGATGAGGCAGCTTTAAACATTGTAAAAATGAGATCCGCCGCTCGCCGTCTTAAAAACGAACATGGACTTGACTTGTTAATTGTCGATTACTTACAATTAATGTCACCAACCTTAAGTAAGGGTAGTGATAATGTTGTGCAGCAAATCACTGAGATTTCTCGATCCTTGAAGATTCTAGCTAAAGAGCTAGAAATACCTGTTATAGCACTCTCTCAGCTCTCACGTGCCGTTGAGCAGCGTGGAGGCAAGCCGAAACTATCTGACCTGCGTGATTCAGGTTCAATTGAGCAGGATGCCGATGTTGTGATGTTCATCCATCGTGAAGACAAGATGAACAGAGATGTTGAAGCAGAACGACCGAATATTGCTGAGATCATGGTAGAGAAACACCGTAACGGTGCTGTAGGATCTTGCGAGCTTTACTTCGACGGTGAACACGTTCGATTCCTCAATCTTGACACTCATCATCAACCAGCTCACGCAGGTGGTGATGACTTCTAAGCTTTATAAAAGATTTCTTTATGACCACTTTAGATAAACTTATTTCACATTTAGAATCCTTCCCCGGAGTAGGTGCTCGGCAAGCTAAAAGGTTTGCTTTTCACATTCTCAGAATGAATGAAGCTGACACTTCAGAATTTTCAAAATTAGTCACAGAACTAAAAGCTAGCGTTGTAGAATGTGTAAGCTGTAGAAGGTTTTTCTCTACTCATTCCGGAAATACTTGCACTATCTGCACATCCCCTAATCGAGACCATAATCGGCTATTGATTGTTGCTCAAGATTCTGACATTCAGGCTATCGAGAGAGCAGGAATTTACGATGGATTATACTTTGTCTTCGGTGGTACAGTTCCTTTGCTTGCAGCACCTAATAATAAAAACCTTAGAGGGTCCTTACTTAAAGCAACGGTAGAGGCGCGACTACCAGAGGGTCTTAGTGAAGTAATCATAGCTTTCTCAATCAACCCAGACGGCGAAAACACTGCACGTTTTGTAGAATCAATCATTGGCAAAATATTAAAAGAAAAAGAAATGAAAATCACTCACCTAGGAAGAGGATTGTCGACAGGAAGCGAACTAGAATACGCAGATCCGGAAACAATCAAAAGCGCTTTGAAGAATCGTAGCTAGCCTGAAATATGCAAGATACGAAAATAGCTTACATATTTTCCTTTTAGACACATAAAAAGCACACCTTTCGGTGTGCTTTTTATGATTACTATTTATTTAATAGAGTCAATCTTGATCATTGAGAAGTGTTGTCGGTGACCGATTCTTCGATCTCGGTTACTCTTCGCTTTATATCGTACAATTGTAAGCTTCTTACCTTTCTTTTCTTCCATGTAGGTTGCAGTTACTTTTGTTCCAGTGTGTGGAGTACCAACAACTGATGTTTTACCATCGTCTGTCATTAATACAGTATCAAATTCAATCTTATTTCCTTCTTCTTGGTTTCCAAGTAATTCTACTTGAAGGACATCGCCTTCTCGTACAATGTACTGTTTTCCTCCAGTTGCAATAACTGCAAACGGTCCAGTGGTGTTAGTTGTTTCTGTTGCCATAGTGACGAGAGTATACAAGAAATCACAAAATTTGCAATCAAATTGGCTAGAAGAAACTGATTTAGAACTCAACAAGCGTGATTTTAACAGTAGAAACTATTTTACAATTTAAAAAAATTTATCAGTTGTCTTTAGAAGGCTTGTCTATCGATAGAACATCAACACCAATTGTTGTACCTGTAATCTTAGTTACGTCTTTGTCTATCTTATTTAATTCTTTATAACCTATGTTGTAGTGACTGACGGTTGTCGATAGAGCGTTGCCTAATTTTTGGTAATAATCTTCGTACTTAGCAATATGACTACTTAGTTTTTCGACATTTTTAATAATATCCTGAGCCTTCTCCTCTATCACCATAGCCTTTAGACCTTGCATAACGGTCTGTAGGTACGCTAAAAATGACGTAGGTGAGACTATTATCACCTTATGCTTACCAGCGG
>CAZEUI010000103.1:0-2416 GCA_964515625.1 uncultured Candidatus Saccharibacteria bacterium | reverse complement strand
GTGTCCCAAGGAAAAATAAATCCATAGCACCATTACTCTCAACGTTAGCTGTACTCATCGTAATCATTATTCCAATATTATTCGTTTCGTCCCTAGTTGTGGGGTAGATAGTCAATTTTTATAATGATTTAGATACTGGTGAGATGTCGCTGCAATTAGCTATTACAGCTATTGAGTCAGCCATAAGTACCGTAATACCAGACTATACTGTTGATATAGGTGAACAAATTAAAATCAGTGCTCAGTGGCTAACAGGTAACCTTGGAGCTATCTTTGCAAGCACACTCTCAACTATTTTTGTTTTCTTGATCTCTTTAATTGGGTCATTTTACTTTTTCAGAGATGGAAAAGAATTTTTGCAATTAATTATTAAGGCAAGTCCTTTGCCTGATCATGAAGATGAGATTATTTTTGAGCGAATGGCAAGGGCTATCAGGTCTGTGGCTACAGGCACTATTCTTGTTGCTATGATACAGGGTACTCTGGTATCAGTTGGCTTTGGCTTATTCGGAATTGAAAGGGCTGTTTTATGGGGATCTATTGCTTCTGTCGGTGCACTGATGCCGGGTATTGGCACAACAGTTGTGACGGTGCCCGCAGTCCTATTTTTGTTTTTTACTGGAGACACAACTTCTGCGGTTGGACTTCTTGTCTGGTCAATGTTCATTGTCGGCTTAGTTGACAATATGATAGGTCCTTACTTAATCAGTAGAGGTAACAATCTTCATCCTTTTATTATTTTAATCTCAGTTTTAGGTGGAATTTCACTCTTTGGACCTATCGGCTTTATAATTGGACCAGTAATAATTACTTTCTTTTTAGTTCTTCTTGAATTATACAATCAACACATAGTCCAAGAAAAACCAATAGTAGAAAAGGATATTCAATTATGATTAAAAGAGAACAAATAACTGAAATATTAAGGGTAAACGGACTCTCTCTTTCCTTTGATGATGAGGAGATTAAATCAGTCCTCATTAGCTCAAAGTTCAATAAAGATGAAATTGATACAGCTGTAATTGTGTCAAGGAAAAACGTAAAAACCAATTTTTCAAGGATTGAGGGTTTGCATAAAGTTTTCAGGACTAATGAATCACTCAGTTCTCAAGAAATTTCAGAATTACTAGGGATTGGTGTTGATCTACCTTCCGTTAAAGATGTAAATCTTCATAAAGATAAAGACATACAGGTATTTATTTCTGCTGGCATTGCTGTGTTAATTGTTGTTGTAAGTGCCACTATTTACATGCTCTTAAATTAAGCACATGTATTATCCATGAACAATTATGTTGCAACTTTACAAAAAATAGCTATTATAGTCATATAAAATTTAGTCATATGTTTAACAAATTTGAAATATTAGTAGCAGGATCAAGTGTTTTTTTTATGGGGCTAGCTTTGTATTTGGTGCAAGTAGAGTCTGTGCTTTTTGAAGCGGGTGTAGCCGGGCAGTCAGCTCAGGTTATTGAGTCTAAGTTACCTGGAGTAATAATGGTGAATTCATCAGATGACGTATATCAAAGTCGGACTGACACATATTTAAAAGCTGTAAATAATCAAGGTAATTTCGTACGTATGGTAATAGATGATGTAAAATTTGGAAATGGAGAAGAAGTTAAAAAAGGAGACAAGGTTTCCGTTCACTATGTTGGAGCTTTGAAAAATGGTGAAGAGTTTGATAATTCACGTAAACGAGGAGAACCTTTTGAATTCACTGTTGGTGGAGGACAAGTTATTAAGGGTTGGGATGAAGGGTTGGTCGGCATGAAAGTTGGTGGTAGTCGAGTCTTAGTTGTTCCTGCAGAAATGGCATATGGAGATGCTGGTGTTGGTCCAATTCCTGGCGGTGCTACATTAGTGTTCGCTATCGAACTAGTTTCAATTGACTAATTTTTTGGTGAGTAGAGTTTTAACAAATATCCGCCATTGGCGGATATTTGTTAAATTGTTTAAAATAACGATGAATAAATAAGTATGGAAAATAAACCAGTCACATTCGATATAATTAAGCGTATTCCCGGAGCTTTAGGAAGAGTGGGTGTTATCCATACTCCACACGGTGATATCGAAACACCTGCTTTTGTTGTTGTGGGTACGAAAGGTACTGTTAAAGGTCTTAAACCCGAAGATATGCGTGATTACGTAGGTAACCAAGTTGCTTTGGCAAATACGTATCATTTGTTTCTTCAGCCAGGTGATGATGTTGTAAAAGGTGCTGGAGGTCTGCATAAATTTGCAAACTGGAACATGCCGACCATGACTGACAGTGGGGGATTTCAAGTATTTTCCTTAGGAGCCGCTTTTGGTAAGGGAGTTACTAAATTTTCAAAAGGTGAAGCTTCAGAGACTTCAGAAAAATCAGGTCTCAATGTCTATTCGAAAAAAATGGCTGAAGATCATGGAAAACTTTGTATTA
>CAZEUI010000102.1:0-2433 GCA_964515625.1 uncultured Candidatus Saccharibacteria bacterium | reverse complement strand
AGATGCTCTGATCCATTTGGATTGATAACCTCTAGCTTGTCCATTTTTGTTAGTAAAAACGAATTCGTCAGACATTCTATTCTTAAATCTCTTTTGAAAAATATCTTTTACTCTTGTAGTCATATAAACAATTGATTCATTTCTAACCTTTGGTCGCCATAAATTTATTGCACCGTTTTCAATATCAATAGCTTTCCATTCTATATTCGCTATCTCACCATAACGAGCGCCAGTATCTAACAACATGACGACTAGATCGTAATTGTCATGGTAGCGCCTATTTTCTGCTTCTGGTCTAAACTCATAGTCCGGTCGATAAAGACGCTTGCTTTTCGGATTAAGATCATTCAGTAAACGACTTTCTTCAGCAATAGAAAGATATCGTAGTCTATGCTTCGGTAGCTTTATTTTCGGATAGGTTATTTTTCTAGTTACATAACCATTGTTTTTCGCCCATGTAACAGCGCTACGGATTACCTGAAAGTTATGTTTTATAGTCTGTGCAGCTATACCTTCTTTCTCACGTTTAGACTTAAATTTAGTTAAATCCCAATCCTTGATATCATCGATATAAACATTAGTGTTCATTCTTTCTGATACCGTCTTGATATTGGTTTTAGTATATTGTGAACCACTAGTGTTTTGTTTTTCGCTAGCATAAATCTCGAATGCCTTGCGCAAAGTAATTCTAGGTCTTTCACCTAACTCATCAATGCGATGAATTTCTTCCCGCCATTCTCGTTCCATTCGTTGTGCTGTGCGTTTGTTTGTTGTCTTTGAACTGCGGCAATATGTTTTGCCATTGTGGTTAAACTGCAAATAATAATTGCCAACATCGTTTCTCTTAAATACGCTCATTGATTTCTCCAATTTTTTAAAAACTTACCGATTCGTATACCGTCATACTTATTTATTCTCCATATCAACTGGTTTCCAATTGCATGGCGAAACTTTTCAGGAATAAGTTAATGGCGATCAGAATAGGATTTGGTGATGGATTGTCATTTTGTTCTCCTAATTAATTATTCAACAAGGAGAATTTAAAACAGATGTGTTCATTCAACTAGAGCAGTAACCAAAATGGCTTTGGTTACTGGCATACTTACTGATGGTAAATTAATCTGTTGTATTATTGAGAGTATTTAAAATTGTAGTAGCTTCGTTGGTGATAGCTGATTGTTCAATGTGTGAATATCTTTCTGACATCGAAATATTGGAATGCCCTAAAAGTTTTGATACGGCGAACAGGCTCATACCATTTTTTATCAATTTTGACGCTGTAGAATGACGAATAGAATGTGTACAGAAGTTTTCTAATCCAAGCTCTTTATAAGCTTTTTGGATTGCTTTAGGCGTAGTTTTTCGTAAACTTCCGGTGGTTGATGGGAATACAAGCCCGGTCGCAATAGTTTCGTTATACCGCCTTTTCAAAATTTCAGCACTTCTTTGTGTCAGTTTTAAAATTGACTCTGTACGAGTTTTTGTTCTCCAAAGAATTAGCTCACATTTATCTAAATCAATGTTAGCCCACTGTAGTTGTTGGATCTCATTCAGTCTTGCAGCAGTATCTAATAAAAGGGCAACTAGATCATAATTGTCACAGTTTGGACTTTGTTCTAGAAGGCTAAGGAGGTTTACTTCTTCTTCATCAGTCAAAATGCGAGTTCTTTGATTATTAACTCGAACTTTCGGAATAATTAAGTTTGAAGGTTGCAGATATCCAGCAACTTTTGACCAGTTAATTACACCCTTCATCGTAGTTAGCATTAATCTAATTGTTCCTTCTGAAACACCATCTTGACGGCGCAGAGAAACTAAACGAGTTAAATGACCACCATTTAAACCGTGAATATCTGCACTTAAACAATATACTCGACATACCTGAGTATTTAGAGCTTTTATCTGAGCATCAAGATTTCTCTTATTGACTGCTCCACACTTAACCTTCGAGTATTCGAGTATGGCATCTGCAAGTTTGATAGTTGGTTGTTCGCCTAATATTTGTTGGCGATAGAATAATTCACGTAACTGACCTTCAAATCGTAAAGCTAAGGGTTTCTTGGTAGTTTTTGTGCTTCGAATAACAGTTTTGCCGTTGATGGTTATTTCGCAGTAGTAAAATTTAGAGTTTTTACGTTTGTAGATGGACATTTGTAAGACCTTTAGCAACCATTTAGGGTAACTATCTGGTCTTACTTTCCTAAAGACAACCGAATAACTGCATTACTCGACGATTTTAAGTCCCTTACTTCTTACTTCTGACTCCCGTATCAGGGCAAATCAGCCCTGAAACTACCGTGAACAACCCAGTGTCGACAAGCTGTTGGATTACATTGTTATCGGCTTGCTTTTTGTTGGTTTCAACGTCATCCATTTGCCTAAGCCAAGAGTCTAAGGATGAAGCTTTGTGATGATTCTCCATGTTGTCAGCCT
>CAZEUI010000101.1:0-2595 GCA_964515625.1 uncultured Candidatus Saccharibacteria bacterium | reverse complement strand
CAATCTTGTCCTTAAGCACCTTATTTGCATACACCAAATCCATAACCTCTTCTTCTGTAGCGTCAGGTGATAAGGTGACCTCACCGCGCATTTTACCGTTTATCTGTACACCAATAGTAATAATATCGTCTTTTGCTAATTCAGGATCGTAGTTGGGAAATTCTGCTAAATGAATACTCTTCATATCACCTTGCTCGCTCCATAATTCTTCTGTCAAATGTGGTGCAAATGGTGACAATATTCTTAAAAAAGAGGTAAAACTTTCTTTCTTCAAACCCTTCTTTTCTGCAAGATTTACGAAGATCATCATCGCACTAATTGCTGTGTTGAATTTAAGAGAATCGATATCTTCCCCTACTTTTTTAATTGTCTTATGTAATGACGCAGTAACCTCTTTTGTTTCTTTATCGACAAGATGTGCTGATAACCCATTGACACGCTCCAAAAAACGCCGTAATCCAGCCACTCCTCCTAAGTCCCAAGGGTAATTTGCACCCTGATACGGTCCCATAAATGCTAAATACATCTTTACTGTGTCTGATCCGACCATCTTTACCTGCTCATCTGGATCAACAACATTACCTTTACTCTTACTCATCTTATTTCCGTCTGGACCGAGAATAAGACCGCGATTAATTCGAGTTTTATATGGCTCTTTTTCATCAACTAAGCCCAGCTTCCACAGAGCTTTGTGCCAGAATCGAGAATAAAGAAGGTGCATAGTTGTATGCTCAGCACCACCAAAATACATATCCACCGGCAACCAATCTTTTTGAGCTTTCTTGCTCGACAATGACTCTTCATTTTTATTATCAAGATACCTCAAGTAGTACCAAGAAGAATCCACAAAAGTATCCATAGTCTCTACTTCTGGTGTCCATCCAATACCGAAAATATCTTCTGTCCGCTTCTTCAGCTCCTCTGATTTTGCTAAAGGAGGAACACCAGTCGGAGCAAAATCTACATCTTCTGGCAATATCCAAGGCAAATGTTCTTGGGGTACAGAGTGAGCTCTTCCTTCAGGGTCATACACAATAGGAATCGGAACTCCCCAGTAACGTTGCCGACCGATCGACCAGTCACGCAGACGGTAAGTATTAGTCATTCTGCCGCCAACCTTTTTAACAATAGCTTTTCCAGCTTCTCCTGAAATCATGCCGTCAAATTCTGAAGAATTGAACATTTCTCCAGAATCAGACATCGGCTCTATTTTATTTTCAATAATACCCTTAATCATCGAGCCTGTTTCCTTGTCAATATCAGAAATTTTTCCTGGTCCAGAGTAAGACTTGGGATAAATTACATATTTTATTTCCAAATCAAACTTCTTAGCAAACGCAAAGTCTCGCTCATCGTGTGCTGGTACTGCCATAATTGCTCCTGTCCCATAACCTACCAAAACATAATCAGCAATATAAACAGGCATCTCTTCTCCACTAGCTGGATTAGTTACAGTTATTCCTTCCAACTTCACACCGGTCTTTTCCTTTGTAGAGTCAAGACGATCTCTTTCTTTTTTACTGGCAGTCACCTTGATATATTCTTCAACTTCACTCCAGTTAGAGATAGTATCTTTATGCTTAAGAACCAGCTTATGCTCAGGAGAAAGAACCATGTATGTTGCCCCATAAAGAGTATCTGGTCTTGTTGTGAATACTGTCACCTTCTCACCTCCAGACAGCTGAAAATCAATCTCTGCACCCTGTGAGCGTCCAATCCAGTTACGTTGAGCATCCTTAATATGCTCCGACCAGTTAACCTCGTTCAAATCATCAATTAGCTCGTCGGCAAAGTCGGTTATTCTCAACATCCATTGTGGCATTTCCTTTTTCTCAATTTCACTGTCACATCGTTCGCAGGTGTTATTTGGAAGTACTTGTTCATTAGCAATTACTGTATGACAGCCTGAACACCAGTTAACAGAACCTTTACCACGATAGGCAATGTCATTTTTGAAGAATTCTGTAAACATCCATTGAGTCCATTTGTAGTAATCAGGGTGAATCGACGAAGTTGTTTTGTCCCATGAAAAAGAATTACCCATACTACTGAGCTGATCCTTCATGTATTCAATATTACTTTCCGTCCACTCTCGAGGACTAACACTGTGTTTGATCGCCGCATTTTCTGCAGGCAAGCCAAAAGCATCAAAGCCTATTGGGAACACTACCTGTTTCCCTTTCATTCTCTTAAAACGAGCATAAATATCAGGAACGGCAAATGCATACCAGTGACCTATATGTAGATTGCCAGATGGATATGGCCATTCTACGAGAACATATTCCTTCTCTTTCGAAGTATCACGTTCACCAACTTCATAGATACCATTCCCTTTCCACTCAGTCTGCCATTTCTTTTCAATTTCTTGATGATCAAAACACTTATGCATAAAGTTAACCCAAGTTATGAGCGAATAAATAGACTATCATTCTGCCATTTAATGATGATTGTGTAAAATTTTTTTAAATATAAAACAAGTGTTAGGTGAAGCAAGTTTTATTGTAGTTTTTATTAATGTATAATAGCCATATGAAAAAAGAAGAATTTCAAAATGCACCAAAATTATTCTGTGAAAGTGCAAGTGTTGCTTTTACT
>CAZEUI010000100.1:0-2629 GCA_964515625.1 uncultured Candidatus Saccharibacteria bacterium | reverse complement strand
GAAGAAGAAGTGACTACAGGCACAGCCAACAGCTTAGTAGTATCAGTCGGAAAAGATATTAAAATCAAAAACAATCAATATTATCTACCAGCAGGAAAATCCGCTAAGTTCACAATGATAACCCTGCTAACTATCCCCGAAAATAACGAAGAACTTTACTTAGAAGTAACGAAGCTACCATTTACGATGGTCAAAGATGGAACAAACATCCAAAATCACCTAAATCCCTCAGAATTGCAGTACTATAGAACACCAACGATTTAGGCAGAAAAACAAAAGAACATGTCACGGAAGCGTGACATGTTCTTTTGTTTTTCTGCAGATCATTAACAGGATTAATTTTGCTTGAAAAAAACTTTATTATGTGTCATAATCACAACCTTATGGAATTCCCTATACGTCTTAACAAATATCTAGCTCACACAGGAGTCGCTTCTAGGCGTGAAGCTGATACTTTGATTGAAGAAAAGAAAGTCAAGATTAATGGCAAGGTCGCAATAATAGGTCAAAAAGTAGAAAAGGATGACATTGTTCAAGTAATAGGAAAAACTAAACCTAAGTCTTACCTAGCTTATTACAAAGGACGAGGAATCATCTCTCACTCCCCTGCATCTAACGAAACAGACATTGCAATGCGATTAGCAAAAGATTACGGAATCACCCATGTCTCACCTATAGGACGCCTTGATAAAGACACTGAGGGGATAATGATCCTTTCTAATGATGGTCGAATTACAGGACCAATTCTTGACCCAGACGCTAAACATGAGAAAGAGTACGAAGTACTTGTCGATAAAAGAGTCTCTGCAATGTTTTTGCGAGCTATGGCGGCAGGTGTGAATATCGAAGGATACCGAACCAAGCCAGCTAAAACTACCGCTAACCAAAAAAATGAAAATCGTTTCAATCTGATCATTACTGAAGGGAAAAAGCATCAAATTAGACGTATGTGTGCCGCACTTGGCTATCAGATACAATCCTTAAAGAGAGTTCGTATTATGAGCATAAAGATTGATAAACTAAAGCCAAATCAATACCGGAAAATTCAAGGGGAAGAATTACAAGTTTTTCTCAAAGAGATAGGTCTCTAATCAGACATAAGAATAGCCGATGCTTTGCATCGGCTATTCTTATGAAATACTATTCCTCAACACTCTTATCATCATCTTCATCAACTATCTCTTGTTGAATAATTTCTTCGATAATATCCTCTAAGGAAATGACGCCAATGAAATTTTTACTCTTATTTTTAACAATAGCTAAATGATGACGACTCTTAAGCATCCTAGCAAGAACTACATCCAGCTTTTCTAGTGACCTCACTACCAGAAATTGACGCTCAAAAGCCTCTTCTGTTTGTTTAATAGTAATATCATTATCCTCAACAATCAAATCTTTTACATATAACAAGCCTATAATATTATCCTCTTTGCCACTATATACAGGAATACGCGAAAACCCTGAGTCATTAACTTTTTCAAAAAAATCTTCAGTTAGTCTTTGATTTTCATCAAATGAAACAACCTTGTCTGATGGAGTCATTACCTCTCGGACTTCCCTTCGGGAAAATTGTAACGCCCCGTGCATAATTCTCTCTTCGTCTGCATCAATATCACTATATTTTGAGTCTTCATGCTCCGAAATAATCTCCATTAATTCTTTATGTGAATAGGTTGTTGGAAGTTCTGAACCAAGAAAATAATCAAGCGCTTTGGAAACAGGATAAGAAATCGGGAAAGTAATAAAAATCGCCAGTTTTGTAAACCAGATAGTTTTTGCACCAAACCATAGTGCATAACGAGATATTACTGCCTGAGGGATAATTTCTCCAAAAACAACAATCAATGACGTCGCCATGAGCCCTGCAACTATGCCAGAAGCAATATTGGTCAGAAAAATAGAAAGTGTTGTGTTGACTGCTACATTACCTAGCAAAAGTGTCGTCAGAAGAAGATTACCCCTTTTTCTAACTGGATAAATAATAGCCGCGTTTTTATCCCCATGCTTCGCACGACGTCTAAGAGATTGTGTGTCCAGAGAAAGAAGTCCTAGCGTTAAACCTGAAAAAAGTGCAGATAAAAGTACTAGGACTAGAGATATAAGATAGTCCATTAATATTTAAAATTATTAGTTGTTTATACATCGTAACATTTATTTTACCTGCTATGTCTGTAAATCAAAAGATTTAACACCAAATCTCTGCCCATTAACTTGTAACTCAATTTTGTGAATACCTGAATACAATTTTCGAGTTGTCATCAATCTGAAAGCATGTTTTTTATTAACAAAAAGTTCTTCGTCTCTTCTTAAAGTTTTCTTAGTGAGCTTAAAGACTTTTGTAGACACATCACCGTTATTCTTTACAAAATAGATAACGTAATCAATTATCAACTTTTGTGGATGCTTGTCTGACAAAATTATAGAAAAAGAGAATTTTAAATCTCCTCCGACCTTAACTTCAGGAGTGTCAACAGTAAAATTTTTGACCGAGAAATTATCAGATGAATGACCTAATAATTTTAAAGTATCAATATTTCCTGATTTAATCAAAGTCCTGAGTGAGTGTCTGATTATAAAGTCTATTTCTTTCAAGGATTGTTCTCCTTCTATTTTCCATCGTTTTAGCGTC
>CAZEUI010000099.1:0-2655 GCA_964515625.1 uncultured Candidatus Saccharibacteria bacterium | reverse complement strand
AGTCTAGGTTCTCTAGATGATTCTCTTGTGTTGGTGGCAATACCAACAACCTCGGGTACAGGTTCAGAAGTGACACCATTTGCCGTGATTACCGATGAATCTACTAAAGAAAAACATCCGATTGCTGATTATGTTCTAATGCCTGAAATAGCAATTATTGATTCACAGCTTGTGCAAAAAATGCCAAAGCTATTAGTTTCTTTTGGAGGGATTGATGCTTTGACTCATTCTTTAGAAGTAACAGTTTCTGTGTTCGCTACTAATTTCTCAACACCATATGCTCATGAAGCAATCATGTTGATATTTAAATATTTACCAGATTCATATGATAGCTCTGATCCTAAGGCGAGAGAAAGGGTTCACTATGCTGCATCTATTTCCGGGATAGCTTTTGCTAATGCCTTTTTAGGGATTTGTCACTCTTTGGCTCATAAGTTAGGAGCAAGATTTCATGTTCCTCATGGGCTTGCTAACGCGTTGATGATTAGTCATGTGATTCGTTACAACGCGACAGATGCACCACCGAGAATGACCGCTTTTTCTAAATATCAACATGCGGGAGCAATTAGTCGATATGCGGCGATTACTGACCATCTTAGACTGGGTAATTATAGTTCTAATGAAGATAAGGTTCGTTTGCTTATTAAAGAAGTTGAACTGCTGAAATCTAAGTCGGATATTCCTTATTCGATTAAAGAATATTTAAATGAAAAAGGAGTATCTGAGGCTGAATTTTTAGCAGCATTGGATGAAATGGCGTTACAAGTATATGATGATCAATGTACAGGGACTAACCCTCGGGCACCGCTCATTGAAGATCTGAAACAATTATATTTAGCTGCCTATTATGGTGAGGAGGAAAATCTTTAATTTTTAAGATAGTATTTAAAGCGGTCAATTATTGACCACTTTTCTTTTTGCTCTTTTGACACAAGTACTAAATCAAACGATTCTGTGTACAGGTTTGTTATTGGAAGTGAATAGGAATATACTGTTGTCTTGATTATCAATTGTGAATTTTTTATGGATACAAAACAAGCAGATTCGCCAACAGTTTTAATAGTTTTAGATGGATGGGGTCATCGTGAGCAGAAGGAAAATAATGGGATTACTAACGCTGAAACACCTTTTTTTGATCATATTTGGGAAACATACCCACATAGTCTACTTGATGCGAGTGCTGGCAGTGTCGGTCTGCCTGACGGTCAGATGGGGAATAGTGAGGTTGGTCACATGACTATCGGAGCAGGGAAGATTATTGATACTGACCTAGTTCGTATTTCGAATTCTATTGCAGAAGGTGAATTTGCCACAAATCCAGCTTTCATAAAATTATTTGAACATGTCAAGAAGCATGATTCTGTATTGCATATCAAAGGTTTGCTTTCACCTGGAGGTGTTCATAGTCACAGTTCTCATCTGGAGGCTTTTTTGAAGGTTGCTAAAGAGGCTGGTTTAACCAAGATTGCAATTCATGCATTTACTGATGGACGTGATGTTGGTCCTAAGACAGCAAGTGTTTACCTGAAAGAACTTGAAGATATTATTGATGATATCGGTATCGGTTTTATCGCGACTGCTTCAGGGCGACTTTATGCGATGGATAGGGATAATAATTGGGATAGATTAGAAAAGGTCGAGAGTGCTATTTTTGAAGGTAAGTGCGAAAAAGGGGTTCAGAGCTGTAAACCTTCTGAAATTATGGCTGAGCTATATGAAGAGGGTGTTGTTGATGAGTTATTGGAGCCTGTAGTTTTTATGGACTCTGAAGGTAAGAGCTACGCTGTGGGTGATAATGATGGAGTTTTCTTTTTTAATTTTCGGTCTGACAGGGCAAAAATGATATCAAGTAAGATTGCGGAATTGGCAAAAAAGAAAAATCTTTGTTTTGTGACGATGACTCAGCACGATAAAAACAACTTAGCATTAGTTGCCTTTCCACCAGTAGCAGTCTCAACTACCATTGCCAGAGAGGTTTCTGAAGCTGGACTAACTCAAGCTCATATTGCGGAGACAGAAAAGTACGCCCACGCAACATATTTTTTGAATTGTTATCACGAAGGTCTGTATGAAGGGGAGGAGCACATTTTGATTCCCAGCAGGAAAGATGTAAAAACTCATGACGAAGCACCGAAAATGCGCGCTAAAGAAATAGCTGATAAGGCTGTTGAGCAAGTAGAAAAAGGTACTGATTTTATTTTTATTAACTTTGCTAATGCGGACATGGTCGGACATACCGGTAATGCAGAGGCGATTAAAATCGCAGTTGAGGAGGTCGATATACAGTTAAAGAGGGTAATAGAGGCAGTTATTGAAAAGGGTGGATCATCGCTGATTAGTGCTGATCATGGAAACGCAGAGATTAATATTGATGGTGAGACAAAAGAGAAGCATACATCACACACTACAAACGTTGTTCCTGCTATAGCGATAGCAAAAGGGGTGATGAAAAATGGAACGCTGGCTGATCTTGCTCCGACAGTGTTACATCTAATGGGTCTTCCTCAGCCTGAAGTGATGACAGGGAAGTGTTTGTTGGAGAATGTTGCGACTTAAAGGTTGTTCTGCCGTGTCATACTGCAAGCCGTTTTAATAATTAATATATTATTCTAAATAAATATGTCAAAAATTACAGGAGTTAAAGGACGGGAGATT
>CAZEUI010000098.1:0-2673 GCA_964515625.1 uncultured Candidatus Saccharibacteria bacterium | reverse complement strand
CGCCTCAATTTCATTAATGACAGTAGGTAATTTTTTGTCATGGACAATCTCAGCTACCTCCGATTCTTCTTTGATATCGGGAGAAATAATATATTCTTCAGCTAATTTAATATTATTCACGAAGACATGAGTTATTCCGTTTGTATCAATTATTTTCATACGCTGATTTCATTACAATGTTTTTTGAAACCTTTCTTATTTACAGCACCAAATATCAAATATTGGGCTTGAATGCTTGGCAGCGTCCCGTTCTTAATACCATTATTGATTGTGTTATAAGACGTCTGACCACAAAATTTCCTGACAGATGTCGACATTTTTGGTGTATTCATGTGCGTATCACCCGTTCTCTTTTTCGGAACAAATTTTGGAGGCATTAGTTTATCGTATTCCTTCTTCGTTATTATTTTTCTAATGCGTAGTGTGATAACAAAAGCCGAAGGAGATACTTTAAATTTTGAAGAAAGTTCATCTCGTATACCAGCCGTTATTTTTTGCCCACGTAATTTATCTGTTTCTACAGTAGGCATTAGTAGTTCCGATGTTATTGAGTATAGTTTGGCAGATGTTTTTGTAGCAGTAAGCATTTTTGCTTTGAAGTCCTCATCTAAGTAATGGTTATACTGCTCAAAACCTATGATTACCAATAGATAAATCAACGTATATATTTGTCTACTCTCTACTTCATCAGGGTTTATTTCACTCGGTAGAAATACAAAAGGTACACAATCATCCTTGAGAACAAAGCCACTCGTATTCTTGTAGATACTATTTGCCACTACCTGATGATTCGGAAGAATTTTATTAGTAAGCACACCTCTAGAAACATTAATATTTTTTGATCCTACTTGCTTTACAATATATTCAAATGCAGAACCCTTACCATATAGTTTCCAGACATGTTCTTGGCTGATGTTGAAGTAAGTGAGGATGTGATCAACAGCTTCAAGATAACTCATTCCCTTTAGAGAGCCGCAGAAAGCATTCTTAGAAAAAGTTCCAGTACTAGTCACGAAATTTTGTAGACGTATAAGTCTGTCGATTATCCTTTTTGATGTAACATTGCCGAGTCCTTTTCTTTTCGCAACAAGTTTCGCTGATACTTTATGGTGACGTTGGTCTTCTATATGTTTTGTCTGTGCATTGAAATTTATCTCGTTCAGAAAAAACATCTGCCAAGGAATGAGTATTTTTTCGCTCTCTTCCTTTAGAGCAAAGTATTCAATCGAACCTGTCGTAAATGCTTCTTGAAATACTGGCCTGTCTACAAGTTCTTCCTCTGGATACAGATTAAGTACACGTTTAACAACGCTATCTTCAATTTCTGTTGAGTTGTTTCCATTAACAGTAACCCACATAAGAGGACTTTGTTTAAATTCAGCACTTGGCGTTTATTCGTCATAGTACACTATAAAAAATAGCATAAGTAAAATTATTTAGATAGATTGACAAGAAAGACTCATCAACTGGACTCTTTAGAGGGGCTGTGTCATTAATGTAGGTAATGAGTAGAATAGAAGCACCAAGTGGAATTGCTACAAAAGAAACAATAGTTCCAGTATCAGTAAAGTATTGCCTGTACGCTAGAAAATCTACGGAAGCTGAGGATCAGCAAGCCCTATCAATAGACTCACAGATTAATGAAATGATTCAAATGGCGAGTCGGGATGGGTTGGAGATTGTGGAGATAAAAAAAGAATCACACTCTGCAAAAGAAGCTGGCACAAGACCAGTCTTTAATGAAATAGTGGACGAGATAAAATCGGAGAAGTTTAATGGAATACTTACATGGGCTCCTGACCGTATATTAAGAAATGCTGGTGATTTAGGGAGGATTGTAGACTTGATGGATGAAGGAAAGCTTCATGAGATACGCACATTCGGACAGAAATTCAGTAACAATCCAAATGAAAAGTTCCTTCTGATGATTCTTGGATCACAAGCAAAGCTGGAAAATGACAATAAGGTAGTGAATGTAAAACGAGGAATGCGAGCGAGATGTGAAATGGGACTATATCCATGCTTAGCACCAACTGGATATCAGAATATTAAAAATGTAGATAAGAGGTGTCATATCGAAGTAGATGAACACAGAGGTCCGATTATAAAGAGGATGTTCGAGAAAATAGCCTACGAAAACTATACGGGCAGACAAGCTTACTTCTGGCTTAAGGATGATATGAAGTTTCTTACTAGAAATGGAAAGGAGTTACATCTAGGAAATTTATACATGGTACTTCGTAACCATTTTTATTACGGGACGTTCGAGTATCCAAAAGGAAGTGGTCAGTGGTACAAGGGAAAACACACGCCACTGATCACTAAGGAATTATTTGATCAAGTTCAGGAGAAATTCTCAGACCAAGCCATGGCGAAGAAAATGCCTAAAGAGTTTGCGTTCACAAAATTAATGACGTGCAAACTATGTGGGTCAGGGATAACTGCCGATGAGAAGTTTAAATATCAAAAAAATGGCAATGTGCATCGATACGTTTACTACGGATGTAGTTCTCGAAACAATAAGAAGTGCAAGTCTGGATATATGAGTGAAGAGGTGTTGATTGAACAACTTGCAGGACTGATGGACGACATCGACCTAGATGAGATAGGAATGAAGGGAAAAATTAAAGCTGAGATTGCTAGACATAAGAAGTTCCAGTCAGGATTACTTGG
>CAZEUI010000097.1:0-2685 GCA_964515625.1 uncultured Candidatus Saccharibacteria bacterium | reverse complement strand
AAGACTTTCAGCTGGATAGATTCTTTCCAACCTTGGTCCGTAAGGAGTCTCTTCTACGACTTTAAATCTTGGTCTTTCAGACATCATTAAACATTATTTTGCTCCGGCAGCTGCTTCTTCAAATTTAACTGAAAGTATTTTTGAAATACCATCACCACCCATAGTGATACCATAAAGAATTCCAGCCCTACTCATTGTCTCTCTATTGTGAGTTATCAGAACTAGTTGTGATTTTTTTGAAAGAGCTTCAATCATGTCTCCATATCGTCGACTATTAGCTTCATCTAGTGCCGCGTCAGTTTCATCAAGGATAATAAACGGAGGAGGATTAACCTGACTCATTGCAAAAATTAAAGCAATGGAGGTAAGTGCTCTTTCTCCTCCCGACAACATCTCTAAACCTTTTACTCGTTTATTAGGCAATGCAACATCAATCTCTACACCGTCTTCCTCCAACTCACCATTCTCATCATCACGACTTTTTAGAATAATTTTATTTAAAATTGCTGAACCTCCGCCAAACATCAAAACAAAGAAAGAATCAAATTCTTTTGAGATTTTCTCCAATCCTTCCGAAAACTTCTCACGCAATTTTATCTGCATGTCAGCTATCAAGCCTCGAAGATTTTCTACTGATTTTTCTAAGTCGGACAACTCATGCGTTAAGAACTCATCTCTTTCTCTAGCATCATTATATTCTTTCACCAGATCTACAGTGGCACCGACACCTAATTCTTCTAATCTGATTTTTAATTTTTCGAGACCAAATTGTCTAGTCCTTTGTTTTGGACGGTCTTCATTAACAACAAGCTCGTCTGACAATACGCCACCCTTATCATCTAAAATTTCATAATTATAATAGTCTGCTGCACCGCGACCTAACAAACTCACAGCTTCTTGTAATTGCTGCTTAAAATCAGAGCGGTCTCTATCCAGTACGCCAAGCTCTCTGTCAATAGTATTAATAGTTAGGTCTAACTCTCTCTGTTCATTCAATAAAGAAAACATCTCCCTTTCAGCTTCGCGATTATTCTGAGAATCAACAGCGTGACCAGCTTGCAATAATTCCAATTTAGAAAGAGTTTCAGACTCGGCTTTTACGGCTTTTTCAAAAGTATCATTAACCCCTCTAATTGTTTTACGTAACTCCTCCAGCTCTTTTTTATCAACAACAGAGGTATTTATTACTTCACCTTTTTCTCGATTTAAGAATGTTCGTAATTGATGAATCAGATCACTCAGGGCTCTCTTTAAAACAGATTCGTCACCTTTACTTAAAGCTTTCTCAACACTGTTTTCTATAGTGTCGACAATTTTCTCTAATTGTATTCTCGAAACGAGAGTATCCTTTTCGTTCACAGTATTAACAGGATTAGCCAACCTTCGTTCAACAAAAGATATTTGACCCTCAATATTACTCAATTCCCTCTCAACATCACGGCGCTTAGAGGAGAATTCAGAAAGCCTATTTTTAACTACAGTCAGTTCATTTGAGACAACCGGCACCTCAGTCTTTTTCAAAGCATCCTTAACTTCCAACAATCTCTTCCGTACAGATTCTAATTTTTCAGTCGGTATTAAACGCCCTTCAGTTAGTCTGTCAAAGTTAAAAGCAACGTAAGTATCTTCACGTTTTAAATATTCTGCATATTTACTTCGCAATTCCTTCTGAACCTCTATTGATCTTTCTGCTTTTTCAACCTGCTTTTTTAAATATTTTAAATGAGGAGCTGATTCACGGCGCAATGACTCAACCTGCATAATATTCTCCTTTGTTTTATTCAATTTACGTTCAGTCTCTTGTTTTTTAAGTTGATAAACCTTTAAACCTAGAGCATCTTCAATCATCTCTCGTCGTTCTTTAAGACCAGCAGTTAGCACCCTATCAGCTTCACCTTGAGAAATTATATGATGACCGGTAGAACCAATATTTGCATTAGCAAGAAGCTCATGAATATCTTTGAGACGAACTGGTGAATCATTGAGCTTATATTCATTTTGACCATCACGATGAACAATACGTTCAACCTTAACCTCATCAAAATCCAATGAGAACACCCGACTCTTATTATCGAAAAGCACCTGCACGCTTGCACGGTTACCTCGCGAGACTTTTTCAGAACCACCCCAAATCAAATCTTCCCCACGTTTTCCGCGCATTGACTTAACAGACTGCTCTCCCAAAACAAACCGAAAAGATTCAGCGATATTACTTTTACCAGAACCATTAGGACCGACTACCGCGGTAATGGGAACAGAAAAATCCAACTCGCTCTTTTTAGCAAAAGACTTAAATCCATTAATAGTTATCTCTTTAAGGTACATGATAATTATCTATCGACATTCACCACCAAGGCTATAGACACCATATGATTCATAAAATTTATCAGTCAGAATGAAGGTAGCATAACTAACAGGAGTACCAGAAGCACCATCACAACCAACACCTGAAGAAGGAGGGTTACCACAACGAAACAAACAGACAGCTAATACGTCTCCTGGCTGAACACCTTCAGTATTGTCGGCAGCACCAGCATAACATCTATCTGCAGTAAATTTATAGTAAGTACCATCGCTATCAGTATCATAATTCATAACACAATTAGTATTATTAGAATTATTAGCGTCCGGTAATGCTTGAGTATAATTCGGAACTAAATCTGCAATAGCTACTGGATATCGGTT
>CAZEUI010000096.1:0-2715 GCA_964515625.1 uncultured Candidatus Saccharibacteria bacterium | reverse complement strand
AGGAGGACTTAAGCGTCGTACAATGCTAGGGCGAGCTTTGGTGCATACTCCCGACTTACTGATCTTAGATGAGCCGACAGCAGGTGTAGATGTGGAGCAAAGACGTGATCTCTGGTCGTATCTAAAAGAGTTAAATGCTAGTGGTAAAACTATTATCCTAACTTCTCATTATTTGGAAGAGATTGAATATTTATGTAATGAAATTGCGATTATTAATAATGGAAAAATTATCTCAAGAGGAACAAAAGAAGAATTTACTAAAGGTGGAAAAAGTGTTGAAGAAAGGTACTTAGAGATTACAAAAGAAGATAAAGTTAAAAATAAAAAAAATGATTAATTGGATAGGTTTATATACGATGTTCCGCCGAGAAGTCGAAAGGACTTTGAGGGTTGTAATACAGACTCTTGTTGCTCCTGTAATATCTGCAATACTCTACTTATATATATTTGGTTCGGTAATTGGTACAAAAATTGATGATTTTGCTGGGGTTCCATATATCAGTTTTGTTTTTCCAGGGATATTAATGCTGTCTATTATAAATTCAGCTTTTGCTAGTTCATCGTCACAATTATATTTTATGCGGTTTACTCGAGGTATTGAAGAGGTTTTGATCTCTCCATTTTCATATGTAGAAATGTTGGTTGGTTTTGTAGGGGGTGCAATCGTTCGCTCATTGATGGTGGCTGGTTTAATTCTTGCTACTGGTTTCGCCTTTGGTGCAGTTTCACTGGTTCATCCTGTATGGTTTATTTTATATGCTTCGGCAATCGCTTCTATCTTTGCGATGTTGGGCATTCTTGTTGCCTTGTGGGCTGATAGTTTTGAGCAGCTTCAGGTGCTTAATACTTTTGTGATTACACCACTAACATACTTAGGAGGAGTCTTCTATTCGATAACATTTCTCTCAGAAAAGGCTGCTACTATCATTCGTTTAAACCCTTTCTTTTATTTTACTGACGGAATTCGGAACAGTATGATCGGATACAGTGAGGCAAATAGTGTTGTTGGCGCCTTTATAATAATTGGGCTAGTTGTGAGTCTTGGTGTGACTGTGATCTACCTATTTAAGAAGGGTTGGAAGATACGAACGTGAGTTGCCCACAGAAGCAAGGAGCCATAGACGTCGTGCTTTGGTACACTTAGGGAACTATGAAAAAGAATACGAAATTATACGAAACAGTAGCAACGCTATTAGCTTCAGGAAATGGAATATTAGCAGCTGATGAAAGTGACTCAACAGCAGGAAAAAGACTTGCTATGGTTCGTCTCCCAAATGAGCCTGAGCATCGCCAAAAATTTAGAGAAATATTATTTACTGCTCCAGGAATTGAAAAATATTTATCTGGAGTAATAATGTACGATTCTTCAATTCGCAACACTACCGCAGATGGTACTTCTTTTGCAGATGTTTTGACTGCTAAAGGTATTGTTCCTGGTATCAAGGTGGATCTTGGAACTCGAGATCTTCAAGGGTTTAAAGGGGAAGTTGTTACTCAAGGCCTCGATAACTTAACAGAAAGATTCTCTGAATATTATGATTTAGGAGCAAGGTTTGCTAAGTGGCGAGCAGTTATTACTATTGATGAGGAGGAGACTCCGACAGACCAATCTTTAAAGATGAATGCTATTTCATTGGCTCGATATGCCCAGCTAGCTCAAGCTACTAATATCGTACCGATTGTTGAGCCTGAAGTTATTTTTCAAGGGGATCACTCATTGCAAAGGGCTGAAATGGTGACTACACGCACACTGCAAATTCTTTTTCAGACTCTGATTGAATACAAGGTAGATTTACAAGGGTTAATACTGAAGTCCTCAATGGTTTTGGCTGGAGATAAGAATCTTGAACAAACTTCTGCAGAAGAGGTTGCTACTGCGACATTAAGGACATTTCATATGAGTGTCCCACACGACTGTGCTGGTATCGTATTTTTGTCTGGTGGACAGTCTCCAGACCGTGCAACTAAAAACTTAAATGCTATTGCAAAAATGGGTGATCAGCCATGGCCAATTACTTTTTCTTTTTCACGAGCAATTGAAGAGCCAATGCTCAAAGCTTGGGATGGTAAAGATGGGAACGTTCAGAAAGCCCAAGAAGTTTTGCTTGAGAGTTGTAAGCAGAACAGTTTGGCTAGTTTAGGGCAGTTAGAGTAATTGTTGAAATAGAATTATGAAAAAGGCAGATCGTGAAATGACTTGCCTTTTTGCGTTAGAATGTTTGTTTTGGTGATGCTTCTTTGGTATAGACTAGTTATTGGAACAAAGTAAACAAAAAGCCCCTGAGGGCTAATGTTTACTTTTTTTGTTTATATAAACAATGAGTTTTTGATACTGGGTTAAATTTTGTTGTCTCGTATCTTTTTCCCGGGTCCTTCTTATTCTTATTATTGTATCTAGTATAATAAACGTGTCCTTTACCGACTCCGTTTTTGTCTCCTACTGAAACTATTTTGATGAGTAAATCTTGTGACATAGTGGCGAGATTCTACCAAACTAGACGGAAAAGGTCAATGTGTTTAGTTAGAAATCATTTATGCACCGCTACTATGAGCGATAGTGGAAGGTGCATGTTATTATTGATGACAAGCTAACATGTAGTTTTAGGTAAAAGAATTCTGCATCGTAGCTCTTTATTTTGTCATGCGAGTCTTAACATTTGGCTGGGAGTTTCCACCTTCTAAAAACGGTGGTCTTGGTGTTGCTTGCCACGGTCT
>CAZEUI010000095.1:2315-2741 GCA_964515625.1 uncultured Candidatus Saccharibacteria bacterium | reverse complement strand
TATTTCAGGAACATTGTGTAGGCAAGACTCGCCATACTTTTCTCTTACATGATCGATCATCGTTCCGCTATGACTTGTTACTAAAAACTGCTTGTCAGGAAAAGAACCAATAAGCTTGTCTATCATTTTTGCGTGTCTCTCATAATAAACGTGCATTTCTATATTGTCAACCAGTATGATGTCAGCTTGATTGATTATAGATGGGTCACACAACTGTCTAAGAAGAGTTGCTATTTTTCTTTCCCCATCAGACATGCTTTTAAAGTGAACTTTCGAGTCACCTTTGTCTATGATGCAATCCTGATAAAAATCTATGCGTTCCCCTATCCCCTCTCCGTCAGGATCTTCCCCTTCAAAAGTTGAAACAGAAACACCTAAAGTTACATCATACCCATATACAATACGAGCCATATCAAGAAACAGCTC
>CAZEUI010000095.1:361-2304 GCA_964515625.1 uncultured Candidatus Saccharibacteria bacterium | reverse complement strand
GTAGTTGAAATTTTTGCCTATTTATCGGATGATCAGCGTCTACGAATACGCAAACATTTCTATCGCTGACTTCGTTTACTTCTATTCCATCAGGTTCATGATCTGAATCTATTTTTACTATTTTTTCTACTCCGTCATCATCGATAAAAATAGCTTTAAGCTTTAACGGCTCTTTCGATTTCATAAAGTGAGGTAGATGAGGATTATAATCTGGATGAAAAATAAGCTTCCTGAACAGAAGATCATTTTTTCTATTCTTTAGCCAGCCAACATTCCCAATAAGCCTCATTGCATGCAGACAAGTGCTTTTCCCACAACCGTTTGGTCCAAAAAATAGTGATATTGGATTTATGTTACCTTTTCCATCCGTAAAATCGAATGTGGCTTCCTTGTAACCTGTGTAATTAGAGAGATATAATTGTTTTAATTTCATCGATAATCCTTAAAGTAAAATTCTACAAAATAGTATCGACACAAAAGGTAATTAGCTAATCGACCAATTACCTTCTGGGCTTTGTTTCCATAGTTTCCAGGCAAAAGGAATGTAGTGAACATCAGAGAAATCTGCATCTTCAAGTATACCTTTCATTATTAGACCGCCTGAATTGTTTAAAGAATGTATAACAACAGTTGTCTCTGAATAGTTTTTAATTAAAGAAAGGTGACGAGCTACAGTTCTTCCATCTTCTTCATCATCATTTAATTGATTATTTGTTTCCCAATTTAAATCATGATCCAGAAATATGACATCATAATCATCATTGTCATCTAGAAGGTTAATAGCTTCTTGTGCTGTAAACGCTTTGTCAACAGAACACCCGATAGCGTTTGAACGAAAGACTGCGTGTCTATTTTTGTCATCATCTAAAAATAATACTTTCATGATTGTCTTTCTTTTAAAAACTCAACAACATCGTCTGCAATGATTCTGTAATACATTTCATTGACTTCTTCTTGGTCTATTTTTTCCTTTAAATCGTTATTATCCATAGCAAACAACAATTTTGCATCCAATCTTTCCACTTCCTTTTCAACAAGATCGAAGGATAGCTTTCCGTTCCCGATGTCAACAAGAAGGTTCGCTTCTGGTCTAGGAAAAGTCATTGATCCTGTTTCTGCCAATTCGATTCCTTGGCTCAAAAGTCTTACTGCATGATAAGCATTCTTTACAGAGTATCCATACTTATTGTAAGAATCTTTCCTCTTAGCTCCAAGAACTCTTGAGCTATGATAAATATCCTCAGTCTCTTTGTTTTTTTGTCTTCAGTTGAGCTTTTAACCATTCTGACGTAGCAAAACCTAAAAAAGGCATGAGCTGAGATTTTGTCACAAACATCTCTTTGCTATCCAATACGATTCTTCCATTTTCAGAGCAGGTTAAGATGTGGGATTCAGGTGCAAAAAGAATTTCAAAAGTATTTGGAGCCCCTCTTACTAATTGGTTAAGAAATTTTACCAATCCCCAGATAACAACATCGTTAACCTTGTCTTCATGCTGATAAAATTTATTTCTGCCAAGAAAGCAGTAAGCCGGTTCAACAACAAAGCCTCTTAAGTCGTCATCAGAAGAAGGCGTAGAACAACCATACATTCTGCTACCTGTTCGAATAAGTAAATCTGGTTTTTCCCAAAAGTTTTTTAGAGCTTTTTGAATCGGATTTGAACGACTTATATTTGATTACAAAAATCTACGCTCTTCCAATTTGAGCTAACGGGGAACTAGATAGCTGTCACTGTATAATACCTTTTCTTCACGACCTACCAATGGGAATAAAAAGGAAAAGACATGCTACCTAGATTTATTTTCGACTAATTATAAACATGCATAAACTCATGCACATTCATATTTCTTAAATATCCTCAAAACCATCTAAATCCTTATTAGGGAAATCTTCATGATCAGGTGTAATAAACTCTCCGAACTCTAAGCTTGGAGAATGGTA
>CAZEUI010000095.1:0-340 GCA_964515625.1 uncultured Candidatus Saccharibacteria bacterium | reverse complement strand
ACAAGATCCTTTTTGCGTATAGAAAAATCTCACAGTTTCATGAAGGCTATCATTGTTTGATGACAAAATTACTGTAGGCGTAATAACATCTCTTATCAATATAGAAAACAAACTCTGAGAATGCGTCCAACCAGTTTCTACCATTATTCGCATTAGTATTTCTGACAAAACGTCATCAGATTCTCTTTTTGTTAATCCGTGGTTTATTTCAAACAATATCTCGCTAACAAAAGAGAAACTATCTCTCATGCTAAGTAATACTACAGTGTTCTGAAAATCAAGATTTAGTTTTGTTTTACATGCAATCTTTGGATCTTTTGATTCAAAAATAGTTCTTCTT
>CAZEUI010000094.1:0-2765 GCA_964515625.1 uncultured Candidatus Saccharibacteria bacterium | reverse complement strand
TGGTGTATATATAACATCACGCCTTACGTCAGGGTCTTTCCCTGACTATGAACAAATTATTCCAAAAGAGTACTGTACTCATTCAACTCTTTTAAAGAATGATCTTGCTCACGCTTTTAAGAAAACAAACATCTTTTTAAATAAATTTATGCAGGTCACATTACATATTAACGAAAAGTCGGTTACTGTATCTGCAAATAGTGGTGATGTTGGTACCACAACAGAATCTGTATCAGCACAAACTGAGGGAGATGATTTAATTCTAAGTTTTAATCAGAGATATATCTCTGAACCGTTAAATCATATAGCTGACGACAGTATAGTAATGCATTTTGCAGGACTCGGACGACCTTTGGTTATTAAAGGGGTAAACGATAACTCTCTCAGGTATCTAGTTATGCCAATGAATAAATAAAAATGAGTAAACACCCGAAGGGTGTATTACGAATTTTGATTCCAATTTTCTCTCTCCTTGAGAAAATCGCTGGAACTAGGAGTTTGAAGGATTGACGAGAGTGATGATTAATTCAATCAACATAAATTCCTTAATTTACTTAGTAATTTATATGAAAAAACAAAGAGGTGGAGATATTACAAAAGTAGGGGATTTGTTTGATAAGTATAAAAAGATACTTCGAGCACCTCAAGGGATTGTTACAGGTGCATTCATTGAGGTTGTATCAGACCTTATAGGCATTGAAATACCAAAAGAGCGTATCTCATACTCTGTACATAATAAAACGCTCACAATGCGAATTTCTGGCCCATTGAAAACAGAGATACTTTTAAATAAAAAAGAAATTCTTACACATATGAAAGGGAGGATTGGAGAAAAAAGTGTACCAAAAGTATTTTTGTAGATTAAAAGAAAAAGAACGTATGAACCTTTTGTTCATACGTTCTTTTTCTTTTAATTATCTTCATTTTCTTCTTCTCCCTCCTCATCTCTTGGAATGAGTCCTGCGTATTTCTCATCTTTCCATTTTTGTACTCCGTATTCCCAATATTTATACTGACTATCTACATCTGGGTTTGTTGGGTATGGACCCTGAGGGTTTTCTTTTGAGACAAAATGAAGGATAGAGCGCATGTTTGATGCTATACCAGCAATGTCTAGTGTAGTGTCTCCTGACTGGATACTCTCGATTAATGCTGTTGTATCGAGTGTCTCGCCTCGTAGTATTGGTTTTATGTTTGAATCAACCGTTGGTGCTTCAGCAAAACTTTGAACTTCTATTTTTTCTAAAGCAATATCCATAAACGCACGCCACATTGGTGTAGCTATAAGCCCTGAAAGACCACCACCCATGACACTATTGTCGTTGTTTCCTACCCATACCCCAACAGCTAAGTTTGGAGCAAATCCCATTATCCATGCATCACGTAGGTTGTTAGTACTACCAGATTTTGCTGCCACGTCTCTATTGGGGAAGTGTACTAAGGAGTTGTATCCCCACAACGGAGCCCTCGCTTCATTGTCTGAAAGAATATCAGAAATCGTAAGGGCAACATCACGGCTTAACACTCTGTTTGAACGAACCTCAGTTTCTTCTAAAATGTTTCCTATACTATCTTCAACCCTCAGTATTGTTCTACGGTCAGCTTTAATTCCCTCGTTTGCAAAAACTGCATATGCACCCGTATGCTCAAGAAGTTTTACTTCACCCCCTCCAAGAACAAGTGTTAGTCCAAGCCGGTCAGGGTCATCAAGGGTAGTAATTCCCATGTCAGCAGTAAGTTTAATTGCGTTCCGAAGACCAGTTAAGTACAGTACTTTTACTGCAGGGATATTGAGTGACTGTGGTAACGCGTTACGAAGTGTAATTGGCCCTTTAAATTTATTGTTGTGGTTATTTGGTGAATAACAAGGCTCGACTGAAGATATATTACCTACATCACAAATGGTACTGAATTGAGTTTTTACATCGTAAACAACAGTATCTGGAGTGTATCCATTACTAAATGCTGAGGCATATACCATTGGTTTGATTGATGACCCTGGCTGTCGAGGGGATAGAGTCACATTGAAGTTTCCTTCTATTTCTTTATCGAAATAGTCACGTGAGCCAACCATAACCAACACATCACCTGTTTGTGGGTCTATAGCAATAAGGCCCGCATTCCCAGCGCTGTATTTTTCCACGTTGATCGCTACTTTTTCTGCAATAACTCTCTCTGCTTCTTGTTGTAATTCCCAGTCCAGAGAGGTAATAACACGGAATCCTTTGTCTGAAAGAGCTTGCTCCCCGTATTTTTCAACAAGTTGTTCACGAATGTACATCACAAAGTGAGGTGCACGAATACCTGTAACTGCTTGTGGTTGGAACTCAACTGCAATATCTTTTGCTTGGTCGTACTCCTCTTGAGTAATAAAATTATTTATAAGCATTCTTTTTAAGACTAGTTGTTGTCGTGCGTCTAACAAGTCTTTGTTGTTCCCGTAGGGAGACAGTCGAGTTGGTGCTTGAGGAAGTGCTGAAAGGTATGCAGATTCGGGTAGGTTTAGGTCTTTTGCTGACTTACCAAAAAAGGCTTGAGAAGCTTCTTCTACACCATAAATAGTACCCCCGTATGGAGATTCGTTTAGATAATGACTTAAGATCTTGTCCTTAGTAAGGATACGCTCAAGTTTTAATGAAAGAATTGCTTCTTTAATTTTTCTCTTTAAACGTTTTTCATTTTCAAGAATTGAGTTCTTTATTACTTGCTGGGTGATGGTTGAACCACCTTGACCACCAAGGAGGTCGCCTGCAGTTAGGTTTGAA
>CAZEUI010000093.1:0-2794 GCA_964515625.1 uncultured Candidatus Saccharibacteria bacterium | reverse complement strand
ATAGAAAGTGTTCCAACAACCAAAAGAGGTGACGAAATGAAAGAAAATAAGTGTGAAATATTCGCTGTCGGTAAAAACCGTCAAAGTAACGTTCGTTATTGGTGCCGTAAACATCAAGCACCTGCTTACAAAGGTAGTGAGAGATTAGATCGCTGTCTTGACGCAAATACGCCCGTTATTTCAGAGCAGGAAATACTTCGTATTTCTCCTGCTGAATTTCCTGGCGGAGTGTCAGTCTGGGGTGCTGTAGCTCCTATCTTTGACACCACGGAGAATATACTCGATTTAGGTATTCATGTACATGCCCGTCTCATTAAAAATGGTCGTAAAATTATCGACAAAACTTATAGACGTGTAGTATTTGAAACAAAAGATAATCAATATCATGATATTGATACTTTAGCTGCAGTATACTATATGGTTTCATTGATTTTTAATAAAACAATGAAAGTTGCATTATGTAACCACTGCGGAGCTTCCCATCTTGACAAAGACTGGTTTTCGATCCATTCCCATAAAAAACACTTATGTGCTGCTTGTGGGAGAGAATTCTATGATGTTGGTCCGGGCATAGGGAATCCTTTGATAGGAGTAAAGCAAGTATGTGGTGATCTAGAGATATTTAGAAACACTGTACCGGCTAAAAAAAGACTCTTAACATCAAGCAAAATGATTACCCGGTAGGCATTAGAATTTAGGGCTCTAATCAAGCTATTTTATGGACAGCTCCTAAATCAGAAGAGCATGGCATACATGTACACTGTCATGCTAAAAATGGGTCAATTATCGTAGATGATACTTTTCAAGAAGTTATCATTAATAATATGATCTTAAATGCAGATATGGTGAGACTTTGGATAGCTCAGTCATCTTTACCTCATCTTAGTGACAGATTTTTGTCCCTTTCATGTCCAAATTGTGAAAAATTACATTGTGATCAAGATGAATTAGCTTATACTCCACACAAATCTCATGTTTGCGAACATTGTAATCAAATTTTCACTACTCCAGGGAAAAAGAAGCTTATTATTAGTACTCCAATGATAAAAATAATCAGCTCTTTATCAAAACAATCACTCAACCCTCGTCAAAACACCTCCGGATTTTTACGACAAGAAGTATAAACTTACACACTCGTTTATTTTATAAATAGACGAGTGTTTTTATAAAAAAATAATAAATTAATATATATGTACCCTAAAAAAATAGCTCTGATTGATGTTGGTACTCTGAAGGTAAAAATTGAATTACGGGAATATCATTCTGTTTATGAAATGAAAGTGTTATATAAAGATAGCATTCGAACAGCTCTCGGCAGAGACTGGAAAAATAACTCAATCACACATGAGGCTGTTGAACTTACTATTTCTACACTAATACAAACAAAAGAAGAACTGAGCAAGTTTGGACATTATGAATTAAAAGCTATCGGTACAGAAGCTTTACGCAAAGCAAATAATGGAGCTGATGTTTTAAGGAGAATAAAACTACAAACTGGTATAGAATTGGAATTATTAACCCAAACAGAAGAAGCTGAATTATTTTTTAAGACGGTATCACAAAGTATCTCAGACAAAGATATTGTATCACTGGATGTAGGAGGTGGAAGTGTCCAAGTCGTTTTTAGTGACGACAATGGAAAAAGAAACCATTTTTTATTTTCCACAGGAACTTACGCCGTGCGAACTAAATATATTGATGGCAATAACCCAACTAGAGAGAGCTTTATCTTAGCTCAAGAACATATTTTTAAAACACTACTACCTTTGCAAAATATTTCCTGTCCAGCAAAAACTTTAATTCTCGGAAGTACTATCGCTCTAGATTTTTTTCAAACTATTTTACCCGCATTCTCCTTACCAAGTAGTAAGACAGATTATCCTAGTCACCCACTCGCCATCACAGTAAAAACGTTAGAGCAATTACTAGCAGAACTGTCAACCTTACCATACCCTGAAAGAGAAAAAATATTTATTAAAGAACCAGCATACACTTGGGGAGTAGATATCACCATAATTCACGCGCTAGTTGTTTGTAAGCACTTAAATTTAACTGAAATAATACCTTCGAACCTTAATGTTTCCTCTGGCTTATTTTCAGAACTTAATCTCACAAACTAACATACTGTTGGCAGACTAAACATCATAATAACATGCAGTAATTACTGCCTGAGGTACGGTAAATAACTATTATTTTATTACATTATGAACAAACTATCACTTCAATTTATTAAAGGTAAGATAACTTAAAACAGTAAAACTGGTCTTACTGTTACTTTTATTTCTGTACCACTTTCAATAGTTTTATCAATCACGTCTGTGATTAGGTCCTCTTCCGGGACTTATCACTGGTATTTAGGGCACGTTAATCGGAAGTATTTTTATTTGCTTTTGGACTTAGAAAAGACTCTTTTATAGCCAGACCACTCTGTTGGATTAAAATAAGGTATTTTTTGTACCATCGTTACTCTTAATTCCAACATCAACTTGACCTGGAGTATACTCTGTTCAAAAACTCCAGACCGATCAACATCCGAACAAGGTATTCTATTAGTCGCAGAATACGAAATTACCCTGCATGTTAGCACCAGAATAATAATAACAGTAAATGTTCCAATGATTTTTCCTGCTACAGAAACCATGTATACTATATATTGTCAACTAGACACAAATCCTCTAGCTATAGACAAGAAACATTCTTTATAGTATAAACAACAGGAAATATCCCTTAATTAACAAACGGAGAAATTAATGGTAAGTTCTTTACAAAATAGAAGTGCAACAGTAGGTTCTAC
>CAZEUI010000092.1:0-2800 GCA_964515625.1 uncultured Candidatus Saccharibacteria bacterium | reverse complement strand
CGCTGTGAAGGGCAAATTCTCCTTGGGGGTAAAAACGTAATAAAGAAAAAGACCTATGAAATAGTAAAAAGCGGTAGTGTCGCCTACTTGCCTCAGGGAAAACAACTCTTTCAGTCTCTAAGCGTTGAAGAGCACCTGATTATGTCATATCGCCCTGCTAAAGTTAACGAATGGACGCCAGAACGTGTTTTTGATTTTTTCCCAGAATTAGCAGCACGACGCAAAGTTAAAGGAACAAGTCTTAGTGGTGGCGAGCAACAATTTTTAGCTCTCGGAAGAGCATTAGTTCTTAATGCACGCTTAATCTTGATGGATGAACCTTCAGAGGGCGTCTCCGGTATGATTGTTGAAAAAATTATTGCTCTGTGTCATCAGCTAACAAAGGAGAATGTGACACTCCTGCTGGTGGAACAAAACCTAGACATGGCCTTAAGGATAGCAGAAAGAGTATGCATCATTGTGAACGGTCGAGTCGTTCACCAAGCAAGTACCCTAGACTTCCGTTCAGATAAGGACAATCAACAAAAGTATCTTGGGATAGGTTAAAAACATGAATTATTCTCTGCTTGGGCTAAGATTATATTTCTTTATTTTGTTGTATAAGGTGCGTCTAGTAATACCAAGATGTTTAGAGGCAAGAGTTTTATTCCCAGAAAATTTTACAAGAGCTTGGTTGATTATTTTTTTTTCTAATACTGCTACACTGCTGTTTCTCTGCAAAAAAAGATGTCCCTCCTCAGACATTTCTATTGCTGCCGGTTCTTCTACTAAATTAGCTCTGATTTTTTGCAGATGAAACGGCAAATTATCTAGAAAAATGATATCGCCATTACACAAAATTGCAGCGTTTTCCAAGGCATGCTTTAGTTCTCTGACATTTCCCGGCCAGTCATACTGCCTGATTACTGCTTCTGCTTCTGGTGCAAGTCCCTTGATATCAATATTAAACTCTTCCCGAATTCCTTTCAAAAAATGATTTACCAGCGGAGGTATGTCTTCCTTCCTGTGACGCAGAGAAGGCATTTTGATTGAAATAGTATTAATTCTATAATACAGGTCTTTCCTGAAAGACCCTTGAAATATGGTTTCGTGCAAATCTAAATTAGTAGCACAAATAATTCTGGTATCTACTTTTATCGTTTTAGTTCCGCCAACCCTTTGAAATTCTTTTGTTTCAATAACACGCAATAATTTCGCTTGTGTTTTGAGGCTCATCTCCCCTATTTCATCTAAAAAAAGTATGCCGGTGTGGGCCAGTTCAAAAAGCCCCTTCTTTTGATGTAGAGCGCCCGTAAAGGCACCTTTTTCATGACCAAAAAGCTCACTTTCCAAAATGGTTTCGGTTAACGCCGCACAGTTAATCTTAATAAAAGGTTTATCTACCCTTGAACTGTTATATTGAATCGCTTCAGCAGCTACTTCCTTTCCCGTGCCACTTTCACCATAAATCAAGACAGGGATATCCTTATTAGCCACTTTATTGATAATATTATAAACCTCATGCATGAGCTCACTTTCACCCACAAACTTGGTTAGAATTCTATTAGTCGTCGGATTTTTGCCTAGTAATTCTTTTGCTTTGATAAGCTGCACATAGTTTTTAAACCGACCTGTAGTTTCTTTTATTATCTTTTCTGTAGGTATCCTTTCAAAGCTAGAACCCCCAATATGACCTAGGGCAGCAGTATTTTTATAGAAATAATCAGTATCTTGTGGAGTTGTAATAGGTCCTCCATAAAACATCTTTATAATTTCTGGGTCAAAACAATCCACGACCCTGAAAATGCGATTCGTAAGATCAATACCCTCTTCTAGGCTCATGCCTTGTTTTGCTCCTTTTTCCCCACCTACTGTTAAGCCTAAATGGGCACAAACTATATCTACTCTAATCTTCGCCATTTTTTCAGCCTGTTTTTCGTCAAAAACGAAAGCTATCGTAAAGAGACCTCTTTCTGATGCTGTTTTCATAAAGTCCACTTCTTGCTGAAATCCCAAGCTGTCTTCTTCTAATGCTTCTCTGAAGTGGCCATCAATCAACCCTGCCGTTGGAAAATTGTTTACTCCATGAAACCCTTTTTCGACTATTTTATCAAGCAAAAGACGTTGGGGGATAGTAGGATCTGTAGCGCAAAATCCAAAAATTACCGGCTTGTTTTTAACACGCGGCAGTATTTCTCTAGTACCAAGTTGCATTACAATCTCATTGCTATTCATAAAGGGCATCCATGCTGCCAAAGAAGAAACTCCCATGGTCCTAAAACGACCTGCGTTTAGTACTAGTAGGAAATCAGCCCCTCCGCTGATAGCTTGTTTTGCTGACAGCCCAGAGCCAACAGCTACACCAATTATTGGTTTGTTATTCTCAATGACAGTTAGCAATATTCTCTTTATAGTTTCTTTTGTCCACATTTCAAGTTTCCCCTCCAGACACTGTCAATTGCTAATTTGATTATACTGACCCTTTAATACAACTCGTAAATTACAGGTTAATCAAACTATAAGAAGGTTGAAAAGTAAAATAATTCTAGGGAAGAGGGCTTCTTTCTAGCTTAAACCGGAGGTACCTTAACAAAGCAAGTAGCTACTAACAGTAATTATACACTCTAAGTATATACTCTATTCGAGAAGCAATATCCTGCTGTTTGCTGTTTCTAATATTTCAATCCAAATAAAAAGACCCCTTCCTAGATCAGATATTCAGGAAGAGGCCAGGAGAACCGCATCTGGATTCTCACTTAAATTTTATAATTTTACGGTAACCACGCAAGCCTTATCTCTTTACAAGTAAGTGAATGAGTGA
>CAZEUI010000091.1:0-2828 GCA_964515625.1 uncultured Candidatus Saccharibacteria bacterium | reverse complement strand
TTGCGAGACGACGATTCTTTAATCTCCGCTAAATTTATTGGCAAAGGTGATGAAATTTCACTCATTACTAAAAAGGGTCAGTCTATAAGATTTAAAGAATCTGATGTTAGGCAAATGGGACGAACAGCTTCCGGTGTGACAGCGATGAAGCTTAGTAAAGATGATCAGATAGTGTCAGCAGAAGTACTTAAGAGTGGAGAGACTGATCGTGAAATGTTGATTGTGACTGAGCATGGTTTTGGTAAGACAACACCTGCTAAAGAATATAAGGTGCAAAAAAGAGGTGGCTCTGGTATTAAGACTGCAAAAATAACTAGTAAAACAGGTGATATTGTCCGAGGACTCGTTATTGCCGGAGAAGATAGAGAAGATGGAGAACTTGTTATTATGAGCAAGAAAGGACAAGTGATTAAATTACCCTTAAAAGATGTTCCGGTACTTGGTCGTCAAACTCAGGGAGTAAAAGTGATGAAGATGAGAAAGGGAGATTTGATTGCTAATGTAGTATTTGTTTAAAATATATTGCGCAAGAAAAACGGTGGGGAGTCTGAAAGACTCCCCACCGTTTTCTAATAATGTTAGAAAAAGACGGCTAAGGGTGTATAATAAAGACATGAATAAACCACCAATCGGACCATTCGTTATGCCTGATACAGTCACTTCACATTTTCACTTGAGAGAAGGGGATTTGGTGGCTGATTTCGGTGCAGGTTCAGGATTCTTTTTAAATGCTTTGTCTAAAGGTGTTGGTTCTGAAGGAAAAGTATTTGCTTGCGAAATACAAAAGATGTTAGTCGAAAAATTAGGTGATTTCGCAAGGACATCTGGACTCTTCAATGTTCACCCTCTTTGGTGTGATTTAGAAGAGATGAATGGTATAAAGATTGCTACAGGAGAGTTAGATGTTGCGATTCTGGTTAATACACTTTTTCAGATTGAGGATAAAGAGACTGCTATTAAAGAGATGGGTCGAACTGTTCGTTCTGGAGGTAAGTTTTTTGTGATAGATTGGACTGAGTCTTTTTCAAGCATGGGTCCACAAGCTTCGGATATAATTTCATCGCAAAAAGCTACTGATTTACTTGAGTCAAATGGTTTTGTGTTTGAGAGAGAGTATCTAGCCGGCGGTCATCATTACGGGTTAGCGTTCAGGAAGATATGAAATTAAGACCCTTCGAATTATCTCTAGTAATAATATTTGCAATATTAGCTATCTTGTCATTAGTTTTGTTGACTCAATATGATCCTGAGCCTGATGAGGATGATTTGGTCGCGTCACAAGTAGGTGTGGTAAAAATTTGGGGCACTCTTCCCGCTAAGGCTGTAAATGGAGTTCTTTTAAAAATGACTGAGGAGAATATTTTATACCGGAATGTTACTTATAGTTATTTAAATCCGAATAATTTTGACGACGCTCTCTTAAATGCTTTGGCTGACGATAGGTCTCCAGATTTAATACTAATTTCTCACGAAAAATTAGCTACTCTACGTCACCGCATTCAACCTATTTCTTATGATTCTTACCCTTTGAGAGATATTAAGAGTCTATATCTAGACGGAGCTCATATTTTTGCCTTGTCAGATGGTTTATATGGATTACCTATAGCAATCGATCCTATTGTTATGTATTGGAATAAAGATATTCTTGCTAAAAAAAATTATATTACTCCACCCGCTACCTGGGAGTTTTTGATCAACGATATGTTTCCTAGGATAATAGATAAGGATTTTGAGCGGAATATTAATCTTAGTGTCTTAGCTTTGGGTGAGTATACAAATATTAGAAATGCTTATGGTATTATTTCAGCTTTGTTGCTTCAGAGTGGATCTTTAGGTGTTGTAGAATCTTCAGATAAAAAATATTTAGTAAAATTACAAGTGTCACCTTCAGGCGGTAATGATACTTTGGAAAAAGTAGCTAGTTTCTATACTAGGTTTAGCAATCCTAGCAATGTTCTTTATTCCTGGAATAGATCTTTTGAAGAAGATCGTAAAATGTTTATTTCTGAAAAGTTAGCTTTTTATTTCGGGTATGGTAGTGAAGGTTATGAGATTGAGCGTTCTAATCCTAATTTAAATTTTGATATTGCAGAAATTCCACAAGGTGCAAATGCAACAGTGAGGCGTACTTATGGTAAGATTTACGCAATGTCTATAGTTAAGGCTTCAAATAATAAGGTTGGAGCTGGTATAATTCTCTCTAAGTTTGGTTCCCCTGATGTTGCTGGTGAGATTGCGATAAATAACCAGATGGTTCCCGCAAGAAGAGTATCTGTAAATCTAGGAAGTGATGATATTTACGGTCGAGTCAGCTTCAGGTCTGCCACCATTGCTTTTGGCTGGTTGAATCCTAATATTGATGATACTAATAGTATCTTCAAAACCATGATTGAGGATATTAATGAAAATAGAAGATCAGCTTCATTGGCCTCTAATGACGCGGTTCGTCGAATCAAAGAGGCTTATTAAAAGTAAAGTTATATTTACATATGAAAAAAACAGACGAAGGTAGTCTTTGGTTGAATATGCTTACTATAGTAGTTTTTTCTTTTCTTTTTCCTCAAGTGACTCATGCAGGTATTAGTTTTGATGTTAGAAGTCATATCGGCATAGCTTCCTTTAAAGATTTACTAGTAGCTCTTTTGAATATATTTTTGATTATTGCTATTCCGATAATTGTTCTGTTTATAATTTATGGAGGTTTCCTCTATACAACTGCTCGAGGTAACGTTCAGCAGATACAGCAAGGAACCAAGACTATCACTTATGCTATTATTGGTGGAGTGTTAGTATTAGGAGCAGTGGCAATATCACAGGTGGTAGCAAAT
>CAZEUI010000090.1:0-2838 GCA_964515625.1 uncultured Candidatus Saccharibacteria bacterium | reverse complement strand
GAGCTAATAGGGCGTTTTAGCCCTCTCGGTAGGTCTCGCTAGTTGGTGCCCCCACTAGGAATCGAACCTAGATTTACTCGTTAGGAGTGAGTTGTTCTATCCATTGAACTACAGGGGCAAATGAGGAGTTGAGAGGAAGCTTGCTTCCTTTATTTGGTCCAGTCTAAAACCTATTGTTCATGGCTGGGTGTGAGTACTTTAGCATAGTTTTATTTTTTTTGACTGGAAGTTTGCTATACTGTTGGTATGTTAGTAGATACTGATCAGCAACAAGCTTTGCATGTTCTCTTGTTGGAAAACCAGAGATTGCTTACTGAAAATAATCAGTTGTTGAAAAAGATGCATAAGCGATCGTCTGTGACTTTCTGGATTAATATTGTTTGGTTTATGATTCTTCTGGGTGCACCTTTTGTTTTGTATTTTTACGTGATTGAACCGTACTTTAAACCGATAGCAGAAGCTATTCAAAGTCTTCAAGGTAGTCTTCAAGATGTTCCAGGCTGGAAGCAATTTTATTCAGCCATAGGAGGTGGGAGTGAATAGATTGAATTTTTTTTAAAAATCAGTACAATAGCATCACTGTCAATATAAAGTATACCTGCTCGGGTAGCTCAGTTGGTTAGAGCGCTGGTTTGAAGAACCAGATGTCGGCAGTTCGAATCTGCCCCCGAGCACAAAGAAAATAACTCAAAGTTAATTACTTTGAGTTATTATATTTTCTGATTGAATAATCAGATTTATTGAGAACACTTTCAGAGTCTAAAGTAACCTGTTTTTTTAAATAAACCTACTTATTTAAGGTATAGTATAAGAGGTCAGTTTTTTTATAGTTTAATAAGGAGATAGTCTTGAACAAGATAATTAATGAATACGTATTTTGTCTAGGAGCTGATGATCCCGAAATGGGTCGTATGATTGAAATCCTAGGTTTACTGGGTTCCTGTTACTTCCTTGCACAGTCAGGTGGAGAACGGGTGAATCCCAGGACTGCTTATTTAGCAGATAATCCAAAAGGACAGTTTAGCTCAATGTTGTTGGGTGGTAAAAAGCTTGTCGTTATTGAATGTGATATTACTGGGTTAGTCCCAGACATTCGCATTGATCATCATAATCCCGGTGATGTAGGGTTTAATCTGGGTCCAGACAGTTATCTAGAAGCTTCGTCATTGGGACAGCTTTGTAAATTGCTTGATCTAAATCCTTCTGATAAGGATCGTTATCTAGCTGCTACTGACCATTGTTTTGCAGCAGCAGCTCAAGGGCTTTGTCCAGGAATTGATCCTGCCAAGGTAAAAAAGATGGCGATAAGTGATCTCTATAATAGATTCAAACAAACTTTTGAATTATATTCAGAGATGATACTAGATTCACCAGTGGTGGTCATTTCGAATCAGAATATATTTTTTTTGCAGACAGATTTAGGTGTTGGATATTCTCTCGCGTATACTACAGTTCGTACTATTGCTACAAATTTGGGAGTGCCTGTTATTCTTCGGAATAGACAGACTGGTCCTAAAGAAAGTCTTCGCCTCCACTTATGTGGTCGCGTTACAGAAGATGTAGTTCTTACGTTCATGAGTGTCTGGGGTCCAGAGATCGGACTGTCAGAAATATACGGGTGTGAAAAACGAGGTTATGCAGGAGGATACTTGCTTACCTAAAGAAATGTTTCTATTTTAAAAAGCGTCGAATCTATGATTCGACGCAATTTTTATATCTCTATAATTAATCGTTATTATTTATGTCCGGCACCTGCGCGTACCTTTAGCTGAGTAGTGCGATGCTTGTCGAGCTTCGGTAGTTTTATTTCTAGAAGACCATGTTTTTCTTGAGCTTCAGCTTCGTCGATTGTTACTTCTTCTGGTAACAAAAGAGTTCTTGAAAAACTACCCCAGAATAATTCTCGATGGAAATATCCATCATCTTGTGCTTCTTGGAATTCTTCACGAACACCCCGGATAGTAACCATGTCGCGAGTGATAGAAATCTCTAACTCAGTTGGACTAACTCCCGCAACTAATGCGCGGATAACAATCATGTCGTCGGTCTGATACATGTCTACAGGAAGTTCACCATCTTGAGGTGACATAGTGGTTTCTTCCTCTTCTTGCCATTCTCCTTCTTCACCTTCTTGTTCTTCAACAGCAAGATTGTCCTCCTCTCCAAATTGTTTGTCTTCATCAAGAATACGATCGTATTCTTCGGACTGGCTTCCACCGGTTAGTCGTTCTAAAAATGAGGGTTTTTTCATGATAATTTTTGTTGAAGATTATAGTTACGTTCTAGAAGTTTAATTCTTTCGAATAGTAGAAACAGGAGGATAATACCCATCCAAACAAAGAGAAAGACGACTAGAATAGTCTCTCCACTTGCATCCATTATAAAAAAGTTAAATAAAGCATGCAATAGGACAGCAATGAACAACCCAAAGGTTCCTGCTATAACTTGTTGTAATTTCGGCTTGTAATAAGTGAGGGCAAGAAAGACTCCGACTGTACTTGAAGCAAGGACATGTAGAAGAGTTGCACCTAAGAAACGGAATCCTCCAGTGAGAGCGGAGTTTAGGTAATCTCCTGCCATTAAAGGGTTGAAGATAAATAATGCATTCTCAAGAGCTGCAAAACCTAGAGCTACCATTATCATATAGATAACCATATCGATAGGCTCGTCGACTTCGCGGTTCCAGAAGATAAGGCAAAGAGCAACTGTGTACTTAAGTAGCTCCTCTATTATCACCCAGACTACCATCACGTTGGCTCCAGAATAGATTTTAAGGGCTGTTTCCTGTAGAGGAATGACAATGGGGACTACTGCCATTCCTGCGATAAATGAGATGGC
>CAZEUI010000089.1:1937-2910 GCA_964515625.1 uncultured Candidatus Saccharibacteria bacterium | reverse complement strand
GCACAACAGCTGAAGCACAAGTTGAGGCAATGAAGACAACTAGCTCTTCTGATGAAATCGAAGCTTTGTTCTCTGACATTGAAGGAACTGATATGGACAGTCTTGATGCAGAGATGCATGCTGTCGAGGCAGAATTAGATGCAGCTTTATCCGAAATATAAACTAAACACGCATAAAAAAGAGAGATGATTCTCATTAAGAATGATCTCTTTTTTTTACACTAAAAAACAAGTTTCTTGCAAATTACTCGCCAATTTCGTACACTTGGCAACACTATGTCACATTCACACACAGTAGATTTCAAAAAAGCTTTTACTATCGAAAAACTCCCCGATTCACAAGTTAAAATTATTGGAGAATTACCATACGTCGAGCTGCTAAGTGAGAGAAATGCTTCTCTTGTTGCACTTGGTAAAAATATTAAATTAGATGGTTTCAGGAAAGGAAACATCCCAACACCAATCCTAGAAAAGCATCTAGGAAAAATGACAGTATTGGGAGAAATGGCAGAGCGAGCTATCTCACATTCATACCCTCACATCCTAAAAGAAAACAACATTGACGCTATCGGACATCCTAAGATGGAAGTAACGAAACTTGCTCCAGATAACCCATTATCTTTTACAATCACCGTATCAGTAATTCCTGAATTCACCCTTCCTGACTACAATGAGATAGCAACTAAAGTAAATAAAGGACGAGTTTCCGACGAAGTAACTGAGAAAGAGCTTGATGAGAAAATAAAAGAAATCCGAAAACAAAAACAAGCTTACGATAAGATGCAGAACCTTTCTACAGACAAAGGATCTGAGAGCGAATCTGAAACCAAAGAAACAGACTCAAAATCTAAAAGTGATACTAAAGAAGAACCATTACCTGAATTAACAGACGAGTATGCAAAAACTCTTGGACAGCCTGGGCAATTTGAAAATGTTGAGGAATTCAAAAAGCAACTTCGTAAACATTTAGAAAT
>CAZEUI010000089.1:1690-1923 GCA_964515625.1 uncultured Candidatus Saccharibacteria bacterium | reverse complement strand
CTAAACATCGTGCAGAAATCACAGACAAGATTATTGAAAAAACTGAAATAGAATTACCTCAGATCTTAATTGATTCAGAGACTAATCAAATGTTCTCTCAAATGCAAGAGGATTTAGACAAGTCTGATTTAAAAATGGATGACTATTTGATTCATATCAAAAAAACAAAAGAAGAGTTAGTGAAGGAATGGACTCCAGCAGCAGAAATGCGAGCAAAACTACAACTAGTTCTT
>CAZEUI010000089.1:0-1680 GCA_964515625.1 uncultured Candidatus Saccharibacteria bacterium | reverse complement strand
AACGAAATCGCAAAAGCTGAAGAAATAACCCCAAACAAAGATCTTGTTGAAAAACAAACATTGGAACTACTTGAACGTTTCAAAGATGCTGACAAACAACGAGTACAACTGTATGTCGCTTCTGTACTTGTGAATGAAGAAGTGATGAAAAGTCTCGAAAGTAAGTAGTTAATCACCACTAACAATAAAACAGAAAGGTCCCGACAGGGGCTTTTCTGTTTTTGTCCATCAAGAACTTTTGCTTTTCCTGTATTTTTGGTACGATATGAATCTGCAACGTGATGTGTAAGACTGCTGATAATATGATGTTCCAGGAATTTACCCTAGGCTGGAGTAAATTACTGGAACTAAATTCGCAATAGTCGCTACGCTCGTTTGCTCATTTAATTTTTTGAAATAATATGAAGTCTCAACACACACCAAACGAAACAAGTCAGTTAGTACCAATGGTGATTGAAAAAACAGCCGGAGGTGAGCGAGCTTTTGACATCTACTCTCGATTACTAAAAGAAAGGATCATCTTCGTAACCGGAGAAATAGAGGATCATATGGCAAATCTAATTGTCGCTCAAATGCTTTTTCTTGAAGCTGACGACCCAAATAAAGACATCTTCCTGTACGTAAATTCTCCAGGAGGTAGTGTCACAGCAGGACTATCTATCATCGACACCATGAACCATATTAAGCCTCCTGTAGCCACAGTCTGTGTTGGACTAGCTGCCTCGATGGGATCTTTAATTCTTTCACAAGGAGAGAACGGTAAGAGATTCATTCTACCTAATGCTGAAGTAATGATTCACCAACCAAGTGGCGGAGCATACGGACAAGCTTCAGACATCGACATCACAGCAAAGCACATATTAAAAACTCGAGACAGGCTAAACAAAATATTGTCTAAAGCCACCGGTCAAAAACTAACCAAGGTTCAACAAGACGTCGATAGAGATTTTTTCATGGATGCTACCGAAGCAAAGAAATACGGTATCGTTGATAAGGTTTACTCTTAATATTATCCTATCTAAAATACTAGATGACTCTATCAGTCATCTAGTATTTTTATTTACTTTTTAAGTATAAATGTTATAACACATGTAGATTTGTCCAACCTAAAAGTGAGGCTTGTAATGATTTCTAATCATTTGAAAATAAAAAAGATAATAAGATTAATCCAACTGTTTGAAATTTCAGAGATGGAAGCATTAAAATTCTGGAAAGGAAATTATGAATCCATTAAAGATCTAGTACTACAAAATCTAGATTTCGTAATAGATAGATATCTAAACCCTGTTAATGAGTCATTCTCAACCTGTGTTGAAGTCTTGTTGTTAGGTTTAGATCAAGAAGTTTTTACTCTCAAAAATTGCTTATCTCTAAGTTTGTCAAATAATGATAATTTTGGAGAATATTTTGAGAATATTGCTTTAAAGAAAATAAAGTCAATATCAAAAAAAGAAGTGAGTTATTTAATAACCTTATTACAAGATAAAAATAATCAGGAGTTAGCAAATGTACTATTAATGAAGATTTTAATACCATTATAAGACAATGTAAAAAAATCAAACGAACCCATCAAAATGGCACATGGATAACCAACGAAATGGAAAAAGCTTATATCAAACTCCATTCTTTAGGACAAGCGATATCAGTAGAAGTATGGAATCATTCCAATGAAATAGTTGG
>CAZEUI010000088.1:0-2913 GCA_964515625.1 uncultured Candidatus Saccharibacteria bacterium | reverse complement strand
TCTATTTTTACAGGAGTGGTAATGATGGCTGTTTCAGGCTCCGGTGTATTCTCAGGAGTATTATCAGTAACTGTAATATCCTCAGTATTTTCGTCAGCTGGTAGTACTGGTGAAAAAGCATCATTTATAATTGTGAGAGAAGATTCTCCTCGGGCACTAGGTTTCATGTCATTATTGCCAAGGAACTCTATAGTGTAAGTAATGTCCGAGTATCGGTTTTTTGTTGAGTCAATCTGGAGTGTTAGAGAGCTTATGTTTCCTATACTGTAGTTTGTTTCACAGGCAATGCTTTTTAACCCTTCAATATTTAGAATATCAGCAGCAACACCTTCCGCGCATTCATAGGAAAAAGTATAAGTCCCAGCTTTATTTACAGTATCCCAGAATATTTTAACATCACCACCATTGTTTAGTAATGTTGAATTGCTAGACACCATTAAAGTGTTAATTTTTTCTTCCACTTCCACTTCTCCTGCAGTTGTTTGTTTCTGCGTATTTAGACTTTCTGCTAAAGATGCTAATGAAGAAAATGCGTCAGGAGAAATATTAACCATCTTGATTGATATCCATGCGACTAAGATGATCGATATAATAAAACTAATAATTGCGAAAGTTTTGAAAACTCCAGATTTTTTCGAAGTAGGTTGTGTTGTTTTATTCATAATGAGCAAAAATACCATATTATATTAGCCTTGTCAAGCTTTAAGTATTTTAGAACAGATGGCTTGATGTTGACTTTATTTAAATATATGATATAAGTATTATTAATTTTAAGTAAACAAAAGTAGATACTCTAAATATGAATAAAATATTTGAACAAATTTGGGAAAGAAAAATCAGCTTCTTAGTTACTTTTTTCTGTGTATTTACTATTTCCTACGTAATTCTTGTAGCAATTGATTTTTTACCAGAAACCCCGATTGAAATAGAGTCGGAGGAAGATTTGACCACTGAAGTTGAATTGAGTATCGAAAATGATGAAGAAGTTATAGATGCTGAGTCTACGATAGATACAGACGTTTCCACTGTAGAGAATGAGGTTTTAATTTCAAGTTCTGAATTAATAAAACCTTTTGTTTCTCAGGTACCAGTTTCAATTTTTTTTAAAAAATTAAATAAAACAGCAGACGTCTTAAATCCAGAATCACGTGCAATTTCTGATTTAGACACAGCTTTACTCGATGGTGTAGTGCGTCACCCAGACTCCGCAGTCTTGGGTCAAGAAGGGAATGTTTTCATTATTGGGCACTCCAGTTACTTGCCTGCGGTATTTAATAAAAACTTCCAAGCTTTTAATGGTATTCAGAATTTGGAATGGGGAGACATTATTGAGGTTTATTCAATCGACTCTGTATACGAGTATCGTGTAGAAAAAGTATATCATGCTGTGGCACAGGATTTGACAATACCTATCTCTGGTACTGAAAAAATCCTCACGTTAGCAACTTGTAATAGTTTTGGAGGTGTAGACGATCGGTATATTGTCGAAGCGAAACAGATCAGTGTAAAGATTTTGTAATACCCTTGACAAAAGTCAGTTTTTAGTATAAAATATAGAAATTATTGTTCTCGTGTAAAGCTTGCTTTTTCACAACCGTCCTTTATTTTAATTTTCGTAAGCTTGCTTACTCTTGCGTATCTATTTGGCTTAGGTAGGGGTATTAATTTTATGAATAATTCGAATTTTAATATGAACAAATTTTTTAAGGTCACTATTGCTATTGTGGCAGTTTTTACATTGATAGTTGCTGCACTTAGTGTGCCCGGCTCGATAACCGTCGTTACTGCACAAGAAGCTTCTAGTTATTCATCAACAAGTTCAAGTCTCACTTGTAACCTGACAGCTAGTAGAGATATTGTGACTGTTGGTGAGAATGTAAAACTTAATTGGAATACTAGTGGTTTTTCTACATTAACTATAAACGGAGAATCTGTATCAGGTAGTTCAGGTTCAATAATTATTGATAATCTTAGAATTAATACATCCTTCACTCTCGAGGCTTTAGCTGAAAATGGTTCAAAGTGTGTACAAAAAGTATATGTTACATGTATACCTCCTGAAGTTCCTAAAGAATGTGAGCTATCTGTAACTAAAGCAGTAGATAATTCTACAGTTATAATAGATCAAGAAATAACCTACACCATTGAAGTAAAAAACACTGGTGATGCAAATTGTACTGGAGGTGGGGTGAAGATCCTTGATGTGATTGATTCTAATATTCAATACCAAAGCTACGAAATAACAGGTGACATAAGTGCGGGTTATGGCAGTTATTCTGTTTATACTGAAGCGGATAGAACTTTACGGTTTAATGCCAAGACTTTGACTCCTGGAGAATCTGTGCATATTTCGTGGGTAGGTAAAATTGAAGCTCCTGCACAATGTGGTGATTTTGAAGTTAAGAATCAAGCTAAAGCAACGGCTAGGGAGTTAGATAATTTTCAGACATGGTCTTACAGTAACATCGTAAAAACTGATGTTGATTATGATTGTGTTTCGGACAAAAAAGCTACTATTGTTGCTGAAAAAATTGTCTGTACTGTAGAATCAGACTTACCTAATTATGGAAACGGTGGTCCAAATATGACAGCGAACACAGCCGCTGATTGGGTCTCTACTCATAGCAACTGTTCTCTCGTGTCAGGTTGGGAGTTTGAGTGGACAGATAGTCAGTCTAGTGATCCTGGCGATACTCTAATTGGTAGAGCAGGTTCACCATGGAATGTCTTCGGTCCTACAGATTCAAACGGTCTTACTTCTGTTGAGATTAATATTGATACTCTTGTAAATAACAAAATTTGGATGCGTGAAGTTTTACAAGACAGATACATTCCCTTTACTCATGGTCAGAATTCGGGGACTAATGTAGATGATGTTTCCGCTGAGTTTTATTGTGATACGGATGTTTTGAA
>CAZEUI010000087.1:0-2913 GCA_964515625.1 uncultured Candidatus Saccharibacteria bacterium | reverse complement strand
GGGTCTGTGCACTTCATGCAGTTGTTCGAAACTCTTATTAATGTGGTTAGTCAGGGTTCTGTTCGACGGGGACACTTCTCCCCATACTTGCCAGTTGAACATGCAGATATTATGGAATTTCTCGATATCGGTACCGAAGGGAATCCGATTCAAATGCTCACTCACGCTGTGACAGTGGGCGACGAATGGATGGAAGGTATGATTGCTGGCGATGAAGTAAAGCGAAAGATTTGGGCACGGATTATTCAACGGCGTGGCGAAATGGGGTACCCGTACATCATGTTTAGTGATACTGCTAACAACAATACTGTCGATGTATATAAAGACAAAAAACTCAAAATTTACGCCAGTAACATGTGTAGTGAAATCATGCTCCCAAGTAAGGAAGATTGGTCATTCGTTTGCTGTTTATCATCGGTTAATCTCGCTCATTATGATGAATGGAAGGATACAGATTTGATTGAAACAATGATTGCTTTTCTTGATGCTGTGATGGAAGAATTCATTATGAAATTAGAGGCGATGCGTGACCATAAGGATAAAGAGAAGCAAAAAGCTTTTTTGTTTATGGAACGAGCTTACAACTTTGCTAAAGAAAACCGAGCTTTAGGTTTAGGTGTGTTGGGTTATCATACTTTATTGCAGAACAAAGGTCTGTCATTTGAGAGTAAAGAATCAACTAAGTTGAATAAAGAAATATTTAAACTGATAAAAAAGAATGCTGATTCTGCAACCAAAGAGCTAGCTAAAACTTTTGGAGAGCCAAAGGTTTTGGAGGGTTATGGCAGGAGGAACACCACGACAATATCAATTGCTCCAACCACCTCATCAGCTTTTATTCTAGGACAAGTGTCTCAAGGAATCGAGCCTATCTGGTCAAACTGCTACATTAAAGACGTAGCGAAAATGAAAGTAACAATTAAAAATCCAGCCCTACTAGAGCTTTTAAAGGAGAAAAAGCAGAATACCAAAGCTACTTGGGAGACCATTCGCGATAATGATGGTTCTGTACAACATCTCGATTTCTTGACTGAAGCTGAAAAAGCTATTTTCCGAACTTTCCCAGAAATAGACCAAAGCAAAATTATAGAACAGGCTGGAGACAGACAAAAATTTATCGACCAAGCCCAGTCATTGAATGTAATGCTAGATCCAAGTACTTCAGTAAAAGATATAAATAAACTTTATATACAAGCCTGGAAGCAAGGAATAAAAACCCTTTACTACCAACACAGCCTAAACGCCGCCCAACAACTAGTGAGAAAAAAGCTGATTGAGGCAGGGAAGAGATAAAGAAAAAGCAGTGAAAGGTCTGTGTATAATTAAGGGTAGATGGTAAAAATAAAACAGGAATATGTTCCTCGTGACAATTATAGTAGTAGCCTTTGTTACTGACGTAATTGTGGTAGCTATTAAACGTTAGTTTCTTAATTCACTAAATTTCTCATAAATGAGAGATTTTTTATGCTTGCTTTTAGCTTGCAATGTACAACAGTTGAACAAGACTTTCGCCCACGAGCATGTATTTAGAATACATTAGTTTATTTAATTTAAAAAAAGTTTAATATTGTTGAATAGAGAATAAGACGTTTGTATTCTACCCAGAGAGGGATATTATATCTACGTATGAAACAAAAAATTCGGGAAAGTATTGAGGGTTTTTCAGCTGCTGCTTTGGCTACTTCGGGTCCTTCTGGTATTAATGTTGTGCCGATGTCTGTAGTTGATGTTTCTGGAGAAGAGATACATTTGTATGATTTTTTTCTGGGGAAGACGGTGGAAAATATTAAACTGCAGTCTGCAGTTGCGTTTACTTTCTGGAAGGGGTTTGAAGGCTTTTAAGTGCGTGCTGAGGCTGTTTATGACACCGAGGGGGAAGTGTAGACAAAGCTGTGGTAGATATGAAGGAACGCTTTCCTGAACGGACTTTAAAAGCGGTTGTCCGGCTGGTTCCTCGAGCTGTTTATTATGTTGCTCCAGTGGCTTTGGGTGAGGATTGTTTGTAGAATGAAGGCGAGTAGAGCCGACGGCTCTACTCGCCTTCATTCCTGTTGAAATCTCCGTCTCTCGGTCGACAGGTGTTGTATAGTTATAAATAAATAAAAATCATAAAGCGTCATAGCTTAAGGCATTTATTCGCTAAAGACATTCAGCAGGGGCTACGTATCGCGACTGCGCGGTCCCCGCTGAGTGTCTTTTTTGTTGTTTATCTGTGTTTAATTGGTATGATGGCCAGATTGCTTTTATGAAGAATTTTTATCTCATTGCTTTAATTATTATAATTACCGGAGCAGGAACATACTGGTATCAGTTATCGGCTACGATATGTCCGGTGCCTCTGTCGTATCGATTGGGAGAAATAAATCCGTTATTTAATTTGTCAGAAGAACAAGCTCTTTCTTATGTCTTAGAAGCAGAAAATATCTGGGAGAGTGCCGTTGGGAGAGACTTATTTAGATATGACGAAACGGCAGAATTTACCATTGATTTCATTTTCGATGAGAGGCAAGAGAGTTCTGATCTAGAGTTGACAGAAAGAGAGAAGTTGGATGAAAAATGGAATGAAAATGAAAAATTACTCACAACTATAGATCAGCTGCAAAGCGAATATGAATCTTTAGCAAGCGTATATAAGGTTCGTGTAGATGCGTATAAGTCTAATTTAGATGAATATAACGCAAGGGTTAATAGGTATAATGATAGAGGTGGAGCACCTAAAGATGTTATGGAGGAGTTGGAAAAAAAAAGAGGAGAACTTAATGAAGAAATGGAAAGTTTGACAGTGTTCTCTAGTTCAATTAATAAATTGGTTGGTAGGATTAATGGTCTTAGTGAGAAGGGTGGTTATTTGGTTGATAGTTATAATAAAGAAGTGAGTCACTATAATACTGAATTCGGTTTTTCCCGTGAGTT
>CAZEUI010000086.1:0-2957 GCA_964515625.1 uncultured Candidatus Saccharibacteria bacterium | reverse complement strand
AAACCGTTGAGGGTTTATCCCCTCCCAGGGTTCGAATCCCTGCCTCTCCGCCATGAATATTACTTAATTTCATATTAAGTGTTATCCTACGACCCCCCCGCTATCACTTGACAAAAGTTAGCTATCCTTTGTTTAAACACCTTCTTTTCAGCTAGATTAGTTTTCTTTTTATCCAGGCTAACACAATACATTTTTCACTATCGTACGGCTAACCCTTCTAATTTCTTTAGGCATTCAAATAATGACTAAACAATAGGAATGAGAAGTTGTTCACAGTTGCTGTGGATAACTTTGTGGATTAAAGGTAGATATATGAGCCAAAACCCCACGTTTATTGACACTTCATTAGATTGTATAAAAAACATACAAATACATTTAATAATAAATATATCAATCACTTACATAATCACTGGATATCTTAATATCCTTTTTTAAAAACATTCTCTACTTCAAAAATAAACAACAGAATGCCTGTGTATTAATTATGTGAAGTAATTCTCTTTTTAAACATTATTTTCGACAAAAATTATTTTTTCTGCTTTTAATGCAGAGTCTTAGGTAACACGCAATAAATAACCCACCAGTTTTGCGTAGGATTTTTGTTTGTCTTCAAGGCGCAACGTAGAGCGCATAGCGAGCTATGTAACCGAAGTTGCAACGCAGAAGACAGGCAAAAAGACAAGAAAAAATGGTGGGTTATTTATTGCGAGTTGCCTTAATCTATGTCTTTATTAAAATGCAGAAAACCTCTCCCTTAGGATATTGATTACCTATTAAGCCTAGATTAGTTCTAGACATACCTATCATACCCCAATTTATCGCTTGTTTTTTGTAACTATTAAACTATTATTTTTCAGCAAGATAAGGTCTGATTATGCAGTTAACTCATCCAATAAGAATCAAACTCATTACAGGTATTGATTCTCAAAGGATTCAGAGTTTTTTAACATCTTTAACACATTTCTATATGACTGTATTCATAGTAATTTCTCAATATTGGATGAGCTAACTGCATAATCAGAAGATAAGGTTAGAGAAGCTGTAAACCAAACTCAGGTATCTTTATTATTCTTAGACCATTCAATCTGATAACAATCTTCCTTACTCCAATCATAAAAATCAGCACTGATCCATAGATCAGCTATAGCAGCCAATTGATCATTGATATAAATCAAGGGAATAGTATTTCTTTCCCAGGGAGGAATGGCTTTTTCTTGATATAAATTTTTAAGAGAATGAGATCCTTCTCTCTTAGGTAGTTTAATCTTCTCAGATCCCTTTCGAAACTTTATACTCACTTTTGAGTTATTCCATAATGCCTTAGAAATTCCTTCAGAAGATTCCCTCACTATTAAACTCTCCCCTTGCTTAAACTCCAACTGTTTTAGTTCTGTAGGCCAAAATAGATCAGCTACCACTTGATCATTCTGCTCTTGCCTTAAACAATACAACTTATCTCTATAGCGTCTAATGGAACACCCTTGTTCTTGCATTTTAGGGTTTGCATTGACTTTAGCCATAATCACTTCATTGATAATTTTATCTAGTCTTTTTTCTGATGGCATTCGTAAACTCATACTATCAAACCACTGCCTAATAACCAGAGTCTGCTGCTCCTCATCACTTAGCTCAATCAATAAAGCAATATTCAACGTATGGTCTCTTTCATTAATAATGTTACTCAACAACTCTTTTCCTAAATGCTGAGCTATCTGATTACTATTTGCACAGTGACGAGCAGAACGAGCAATTGTTTTATCTAAGGCAGGCCATCGTTTTTTTAACTTAGGAATAATCTCATTACGCAAAAAATTTCGATCAAAATCATCACACTTGTTACTTGGGTCTTCAACCCATTGCAAATTATTATCTTTTGCATAATCAATAACATCCTTTTTTGAAACATCCAAAAAAGGTCGCAACATCACTCCTTTACCACAGGTTGAAGACAAAGCCATTCCAGAAAGACCACGAACTCCAGCTCCTCGAAAGAGTTGCAACAAAACTGTTTCCATCTGATCTTCACGATGCTGAGCTAAAAACAACACATCATCCTTATTTAATAATGTTTTTAAAGCAGAGTATCGCGCATCCCTCGCTGCCTCCTCAGGACTTTTTCCTGCCGTTTTTTCTGCATTAACATTGATACACTGAAACTTCACCCCCAAAGTTAAAGCAGTGGTTTCGCAATGTGATGCCCACTGCACAGATTCATTCTGCAAACCATGATTAACATAAACTGCGGTAATTTTTGGCTTTACTTGGACAATACTAGAAATTAAATGAAGTAGCACATGAGAGTCTATTCCTCCACTATAGGCGACAAAAATATTTTCGACTTCAGAAGGAAGGATAGAAAAAATAGATTTTTGCATCAACAGAAGTACCCGTTTGAAATTAGCCCAACCTTATATAAGTTTAAAATAGTCATGATATTGCTAAGCGACTTTACTTCCCCTCAAACGAAAAAGACCGACATAAGTCGGTCTTTAAAATAAGCTAGAAGGTTAAGGAATGAGGATTTAATAATACCCGAGCCTGAAATAAATTCGACAAAAAGACGGGTGCGATTAAAAGTGAAGTAAATAAAAATATTGTAGGTTGAGCAGCCGTTTTTTTTGGTAACCCAATGCCACTTTTGCTAAAGATGCTGGATTAACGATAGGGCTGTTAGCCCAACCTACCCACTCTTTACTTCACTTTTAATCACACCCCAAAAAGACAAGCTAGCTGACAAACTTATTCAGTGCTCGCTTCTTAAAATAATTTATTTAACTGCTTCTTCCACAAATGAGCCAAAATTCATAATTCGAGAGTAGCGTTTATCCAACATCTCATCCACATCTTCTCTTTTAACCTCATCTAAAAGCTTAATTAAGGTTTCACGCAAACTTAATGCTATTTTATGAGGATCTCTATGCCCACCACCAACTGGCTCTCGAACAACTTCATCTAAA
>CAZEUI010000085.1:0-3071 GCA_964515625.1 uncultured Candidatus Saccharibacteria bacterium | reverse complement strand
GGTATGGACGAAAAGACAAGTAAGATTGTACAGGTTATTTAGGAACAAGACCTAAGTCCGATAAATTAACGGCAATGCAAAAAAATAGTATGTGCATACCGCAGTGTTGTTTCTTTAGTAAAATAACGTATCATGGACACTTCTTAGAAACTCTGTCACCATATTTTCAGATTTAACAGCTGTCCCCCACCAATAAACACGATAAAGTTCTTTCTTATATAAGCTAGGTCCTTCTGCGTTTTTTGTATATCCCATCACTTCTATTGTATAAGCAAGAGGATCAAAAAAAATGTGACGCCCCCCTCTGGCATCTAAATCAGGGTTTTGCCTTTCAAATTCTTCCTGTGCCATGCTTTGAGCTATATCTATGTCCAACAAGACATCCAACAACAAAAAACTTCCCACTGGAAACACTGGATTAAGGAAAATGACGAGAATTAGAACCAAGGATATAAGCAAAAGTTTTGATTTACCTTTGGAAAGTATCTTCTTTAACCCCTTCTGCTCTCCCAACACTTTACTTCCCTTCAATTTATCAGCCACTTAAACTCCTCCTCAAGTTATTTTATGTTTTCTAATCTCACTCCCAAACCGTCAGCAATATTTCCTCTTGTCCTTTACTTTATACTATCAAACAATTCTTTGAGTTTTCCCACTGCCTCATTGTCAGTTACCTTCCGAATCCATGACATAAAATCACTCTCCTTCAATTTGTAATTTTATATCGCTTTTTTCTTGTACATTTGTCGCCTGCCTCTTTGACTTTTGGATTTTGATAATGTCTCTTGTCAAGGGCTGACCACGGACTCTTTCCTTACCTTTTTTCAGTAACGATTAATTCCTTCCTAATTGTACTATCGAATGCCCCTCTGTAAACAAGTGTATATGAATCAGCTTTTGGTACTAAAAAGAGTAGCCAACCGAAGGTATGCGTATCAGGCTGGAGATCGATTGCATCAAAATAATTATCCATGGAATATGTTTTAAGATCAGGGTTGAAGACCTGACCTTTACAAATTAATGTGATATAGCTTGGATTTGCATGAATTGAAGAATTTGAACTATTTTTCACCACAACTCCTACATGCAAGAACCACACATTCTCAGGGTCATCGGGTCTCCAAGTGGTAAACCCATCATAAAAAGAGCTTCGAGCAATTACGCCTACGACAGCCACCCTCGCAGAACCACTGCCTTCATAAGTTCTCATTCGGTCAATTGCTTCTGCTTTAAGTTTCTCTTTTAAGGCTCTCTCCTGTTCAGATAGGGCTTTTTTAAATAATTGGTCTGCATCTTTAAGATTGGGATTTAATCCTATAGCTTTTTGTGCTATTTCTACTGCTGAAGTAAATTCCTTGTCACTGAACAAGTTTGCAGCTTCCTCAATTAACTCCTGTGACCATAATATTTCTGCCTCTTTAATGTACTCCTGTGCTAATTGGTAATTATCTTCGTCTTCAATAACAACGTTTTTAAGCATTTCAATTGCCGATCCGTATTCGTTATCCTGAAACAGCCCTACCCCATCTTCTAAAGATTTACCGGAAAAAATTAATTTAATTCCTTGTAATGTCATAGTAGCTTTTTTATAATGCTCAACATCATCAGAACAGACTAAACTTAATTGTTCTTTTGCCCCGACATAATTTTGTTCTTCAAATAATTTCATGCCTTCGACATAAGAGGCTGAAGAACTTTGTAGAGATTTTGCTTGGGCTAATAGTACTGAAATATGTTCATCTTTTTTTATGGATAAAGCAACAGTATAGTGCTCTACTGCCTCATCATAATTTTTCAATTGCATATAGTCATTACCTTTTGCAACTGCTTCAGTAAATTCTTTTTCATTCATGCTAGAACTAATTACAATACTAATGATTATTAGAAGAAAAATAAATAAACTACACTCGAAATTATTTTTTTCCACCAAACACCACTACGAAATCCCGGTAATTTCAAAAAGATGCTCATCGCTACACCCACTTTATGGAAATCATAAATAATACGTAGAATCAGGTCAGCTTTCTGGGGTCAGTCCTTAACTTAGGACAAATCTGCCATAATCTCTTCAATATTTTTATCTTCCGCAAAACCCGATATGGTCTAGCAATAAATAAAGATCTATCCTGAATCCGTGATGCCCAGTCATAAAAAGGTACCTGCTGCTCCTGATTATAAATTTCTGCAATTTAATTTGATTAAGACACATTTTGCACAATCATTTTTCAGAGAGTTCAACAACTCTTTGGCAACAGCCTGAATTTGAGCAAACTTAAGCGAGCCCTTTGCATTAACCAAAGAGACAGAAGTATTATCCGCAAAATCTATACTTTGCCTAGCTAGTGTCAATAGCCATATAGAGGCGTTTGAACGTTAGAAACCAAGGGCAGTGATTTCCAAAACTCAACTTGTAGCGTCGGACATGATATACAAGCCTGCAAACTAGAGTTATCAGATTCTGAATAACCGTGCATATCCTTCTTCTCTGGGCTTTTTTGTGCAATAGTGTATCATTTACAAGGAGGGTCTGCTGCCCAATTACCTTTTATGAAACCTAGCTGTGAGAGTAACTCGCTATATGTTATTCCTCCAGTCAATTAGCCGTCTGGCGTATGAAAACCTGCGATATCTATTAGCTCATTTTCTGACACTGCAACTATTGCATATTCAAGCATGAAACATCTAGTTAAAAGAAGAAGCCGATTTTTATCGGATCGCACTGCTACTGAAAGCTTTTTTCCGAAAGCTTCATCATACTAAGCTAGCTGCACTTGACCTGAATTTCTCTGACAACCCTATTTGGTAATTGATTTCATTCGTACTCATCTGTATTCCTCGTGAAGCCTAACGTTTGAACTCACTGCTTTTTACGCAGCGCAACGGAGTAAAAACCTAGTGCAGTGATTTGTTATAATCTCTTTTGCTTAGCAAAGACACTTTTAAACAAAGATGTTGAACTAATGTTTTGCAATTGATCGCTTTTTGTTTTTTCAATCAATTCAAGTATTGTCAATATCTTGGTATTGGATGTTCGTTCCTCGAATTTTAATGCAAGTTTTTTATAATACTCC
>CAZEUI010000084.1:0-3316 GCA_964515625.1 uncultured Candidatus Saccharibacteria bacterium | reverse complement strand
CTGGAAGCTCTACTTTACTTGTCGATGCAGACCCTCAAGGATCATTAGTTGATTGGGCTGGAGTAGCCCCTGATCCCGTCATAGATGTAGGTGTCGCATCCAACAGTAATGAATTAATTCAAGGCGTAAAGCAGTACAAGAAGCAGTTCGACTGGATTATTATTGATAGTGCAGGAAGACTTGAGGATATGAGCGCAGCTGCTATCGAGGTAGCAGATTTAATTATTATTCCCGTACAACCTTCAGCTTTGGATGCTTGGGCAGCAAAATCACTTGTTAAAGCCATTAAGGTTTCTAAAAAGAAAGCTGTATTTCAAATTACTCGGGCAAAACCTAACACGATTATCTCATTTCAAATCTCTGCAATTCTCGCAGGGTATGAGCTGGATATTTTAAATGGATCAATTCATGACCGAACAGGATTTACAGTTTCAGTCGGACAGGGCACAACTTTGCTGGACGTGGATCCTAAGGGTAAAGGATCTGAAGAAATTAATAGAATGAAAATTCAAATCGTGGAGATCTGCAAATGAGTGAAAACAAAGGTATATTCAGCTTAAACTTGACCGAGGACTCACACGAACATCGAGACACTGCAAAGGTCGCTAAAAAGGCAGGTAAAAAGCCTCAGACAAGAATGAATATAATGGTGGATAGCGACAAACTGAAAAAGTTCAAGATAGCAGCAATGAAGCAAGGAAAAACAATGTCTGAAGTTATCAATGGAAATATTGATCTCTTTCTATCAAATAAGTAACCACTCATCATAAGTAAATAAGTAATGACGCGAAAAACCAGCCTTAGTCAGGATGCTCCTCCTCCTAAATTTGTAGATCTATTCTATGATCTTCTTTTAGCCTTTTTGCCTTTTGTGCTTGTGTCAGTGATCCCCAATCAATTAGTACAAGTGATACTAACCGCTTTTTGTTTAACGTGGTTTTACTATCGAACACTGGCCTTGCAGTATCAGTTCAGAAACTTTACATACATTCGCTCTAAGGCTCTAAACATGCTTTTCCTTTTTATGACCGTAGTATGGATGAATATTCTAGCTCAGTATGATTTACTTAGCCAAGCAAGCATTAGTGTAGGGTTTGGCTCGCTTGCATTAATTATTTTACTTTGGCCACTCATAATGCATAAAAAAGACTTTCCGATCAAAGCCCCAAAATTCACCTATGCAGCTTCTTACAAGTGGATTTGTGGGAGCTTATTTGTTGTGGTTGCGGTTGATTTAATTTAGCGGTCAATATCTTTGTCTGGTTTTTGTTCTTTGCTCTGGCTAGCTCGATTATTTTTTGTCCTCGATGCTGAAATATCAGCATAAATTTTCAGCCTCATTTCTTCATTTTGAGTAATCAGTTGCTGGGGCATATTTGATAAAAAAACACTTAAATCCTTAGCCTGTTGCTGATCTTCCTTACCGCCTGTATGAAGCAATAAATCAATCGTCTTTTTGTAAGCTTCTCTTACTTCAAATTGAGCCTGTTTTATTTTTTTGATCCACGGCTTTTCTTGTGGTGGCTGGCCTTTACCTTCAGTAATTAGTTCTAGGGTAGTTTCTCTAGTTTGCAATGCTGTTATTTTAGCTATTCTTGGCTTATGTGTTTTATCCCCTTTATTTATATGGTAGATAACACTATTAACGGCTTTCTTTGTCTTTCCTCTGGCTTTTCTAGGTGTTGCCACTGCTGACACTCCTAATCCTCTTAACTCTCTTGCAAACCCTTCTCGCCACTCCTGAAGGTCTGCTTTTTTAGGATTAATTCTTGACGCATCGAATCCTTGCATTTTTACTGCTAAATGAACGTGCGGATGTGGCGTGTCAGTATGCAGCGCAAACACATATTCATGATTATGGCCAAACTCCTCTGAAGCAAAAGTACGAGCAGCATTTTTAACTGCTTGGGGATTAGTTCCTTCTGGCATTGATAACATTAAGTGCATTACGTCCCTTTGCCTTTTATGTGTTTTATAACTTTTAATGTCTGTCATCCAATCCTCAGCAACCTCTTCCATCTCTTCTTTTTCAGTAAATACTTGCCCCTTCTCATTCTCTAGCTCATTAGTATCTCGACCGATATAATTTAGATGTGCAGCAACATGTTTTCCTCCTCCGCTAAACCCTGTTATTTTTGCCATTACTTCAGGACAATTAGAACTCATTAATCGTGCAGTATCTCGGTTAGATAATCCTTTTTGACTGCCTTTTTTGAATTTAACTCGGTCACTAAAAACAGAAGATAATTCATCCTCGATAAGAGCCACTAATCAATCTCCCACACTGAATTACTATTTTTTACAAGATTATTAATTTCGGACTTATTTAAAGAAATTACTTCTAATAGATCATCAATTTGTTTCTTTCTAATCAAGTCGGTTGCTGAAGCACCTATATCTTGATTTAGTTTTCTAGCTATTTGATTTAAGTTTCTTCCAATCGCGACTAACTCTCCAATACTTCTTCTTAGCAAAGCAACTTCATTTTTTAATAGAATTGGCTGCTTAGTTAAATTGAATTGAATTAAATTGCGTATCCATTGCGCTATTTTAAGGCCGTAACTTTTTGCTCTTTTATCAGCCTCTTCTTTTAAAAATTTATTAATTCTTACTGGAAAACTTTCTTCTTTTAGGTCTTCTTTATTTTGAGGTTTTATAGCTTTCTCTATTCTGTTCCTATTTTTATGGGTCAGATATTCATTAACAATATTTCTTAGGAAGCTTGATCGTGACCCATGATCAGACTTATTTAAAGCCTCTAAAAATATTCTGTTTTCTTCTTCTGAAATAGTCGTTTTTATAATCATAAGCAATCTCAAATAATAGGGGAGGAGGTATTATAAATGTAGCATAGCGTACCATTTGCGCCTTGTAAAGGCTATCCTGCCCTACTCCCCCTCCCTACAATACAGGTATGTTTTTACACTTGTTTTATTCCTCATAATAGCTGTTAAATTACTGTTTACACTCCACCTATGGCTTAATTTTTATTGATAATTACTGCATTTATCGGTATTATTATTACTTATGGAATAAAAACTCTATTTCTGAAAACTTAAAGCTGGCAGCCAAAGAAAAAACACGTCCAACCACATCACTTTTAAATGATGTTTATGATGATGTTGAAATGGCAATCTCTTCTGGCGTGTCTCATCACAAGATAGTTCAGGTATTAAATGATGATGGTCTCAATTTTAATCTCACTACATTCAGGAGATCGCTTTATGCTCTCAGAAAGAAATATCGTTTTGTACCCTCAGCTGACAAATCTAAACAAGCTATTTCTTATGCCAGCTCTAAGATTGAAGAACCACTG
>CAZEUI010000083.1:0-3356 GCA_964515625.1 uncultured Candidatus Saccharibacteria bacterium | reverse complement strand
AAATCTTAATATGAAAAACATCTTACTTATCCTTGGTCTATTAGTCATTACACTATTATTATTCTCTGGATTAAACTCCTCTGATCAAACAGAAAAATCTTCAGACGAGAAATTGGTTGTTCTTAGCACCTTTACAATTATCGCTGACATGGTTAGCAATGTTGGAGGCGATAGAATCGAATCACTTTCTTTAACCAAACCTGGAGCAGAGATCCATGGTTACCAACCGACACCTAAAGATTTGATTCGTGCTTCACGAGGAGCAGTTTTATTTGAAAATGGCATGGGTCTGGAGATGTGGACAGACAAACTGCGTGCCAGCTTACCTGATGTACCAATCATCTCTGTTAGCACTGGTGTAAAAGTAATCGACATTACTGAAGATGCTTATGCAGGCAAACCTAACCCTCACGCATGGATGTCACCACAACAAGGTCTCATTTATGTTGAGAATATTCGTCGAGAACTTACTAAATTAGACCCAAAAAACGCTGATTATTTTTCTGCCAACGCAGAAAGTTACAGTAAAGAGATAAAAGCTGTCGATAAACTTCTAAATGATACTCTTTCCCATTTACCTGCAGACAGCCGTATTTTAGTTACTTGTGAAGGAGCGTTCTCATACCTTACAAATGACTACAATCTAGAGGAGGTTTATCTATGGGCGATTAACTCCGAATCTCAAGGTTCACCGCAACAAGTAGCCCGTATCATTGATTTAGTGCGAGAGAAAAATATTCCGGCAGTATTCTGCGAAAGTACAGTTGCACCGAAAATTCAACAAGAAGTAGTAGAAGCTACTGACGCAATATTAGGTGGTGTGCTATACGTAGATTCATTATCAACGGCTGACGGACCCGCTTCAGATTATCTTTCTCTTTTGCAGCACACTGCCAAAGTTATTAATTTTGGACTGACCGGTAAAACTCAAGAATAACATTATGGAAAATATTGCAATTGAACTCAAGAATGTAAATGTTAGTTACGGCAACAAGAAAGCACTAACTGACACCTCTATCAAAATACCTTACCATTCTTTTACAGGAGTAATAGGCATGAATGGTGCTGGTAAATCTACCTTATTTAAGGTTATTATGGGACTAGTCAAGCCAACAAGTGGTGAGGTGATCGTCTGTGGCGACTCTACGAGCACAGCTCAAAAACACGGACATGTAGCCTACGTCCCCCAAACTGAAGAAGTTGACTGGGACTTTCCTATCTCTGTTTATGAAGTAGTAATGATGGGTCGGATCGGTTTACAAAATATTTTTCGCACCCCGTCTGCCGAGGATAAAAAATACGCTGATACCGCTTTAGAGCAAGTAGGTATGCAAGATTTTAAGGACCGTCAGATTGGTGAACTATCTGGTGGTCAAAAAAAACGCGTGTTTGTAGGAAGAGCTCTAGCTCAACAGGCAGACATATTATTACTCGATGAACCATTTGCCGGATTAGACGCTACCAGTGAACGTTCTCTAACTGAACTTTTTATTTCTCTAAAACAAGAAGGAAAGACTGTGATACTAGCAACACATAACCTAATGTCTTTACCTAGCACCTGCGACCAAGTTGCACTAATAAAATATACAGTCATAGCTCACGGACCAACCAAGGAAGTTTTTACCAAAGAATTAGTCTCTAAAACATTCGAAGGACTACTTCATAATATTAAATTCGAATAAAGCGTATGGATATTTTAGGATTTATTACCGAACCATTGCAATATGCATTTATGTATAAAGCCGTCTTAGTCTCGATTGTGGTCGGTATCACTTGCGCCATTTTGTCTTGTTTTTTGATTCTTAAAGGATGGTCATTACTTGGTGACGCAATTTCACATGCTGTTTTACCAGGAGTAGTTCTTGCCTACCTGCTCGGCATTCCTTTTGGTCTCGGTGCTTTTGTTTTTGCGATGATCACAGTAGTACTAATCGGTTTTATCAAAAACAACAGCAAAATCAAAGAAGATGCGGTAATGGGGATTGTCTTTACCACCATGTTTGCCTTAGGACTGATGTTGATTTCAGCAATAGTAAGTTCTGTTGACCTCACCCATGTACTATTTGGTGAACTACTTGGTATCTCCAACGAGTCTGCTTGGTACACCACTATTATCTTAGGAATAGTAGCTACTATAGCCATAATATTCCGACGAACTTTTTTAGCTTTTGCCTTCGACCCCACCCACGCCCAATCAGTAGGACTGCCAATTACAATCATTCACTACTTTTTCCTGTCACTCTTAGCTATCACAATCACAGGGTCTATCCAAACAGTAGGAATAATCTTGGTAATTGCCATGTTAATAACCCCAGGTTCAACAGCCCTCTTGCTAACAAAAAACTTCCCAACAATGCTACAAATCGCCATAGCAGTCAGCGTAACGAGCTCACTAGCAGGAGCCTACTCCAGCTACTATTTCGACATCTCCACAGGAGGAACAATAGTCTTCGTACAAGGAATGATATTCTTGAGTGTTTTCACTTACCAAACAATCTCCGAAAAATACACATAATATCCAAAACTCAGAAACTCTATAGTACAGTTAACTGTACTATAGAGTTTCTGAGTTTTTTAAATTAAAAATAACTGTAACAAAATAAAAGTATTTTTATAAACACTGCACAAAAACCCTTGCAAAACAACGTTTTAAATCGTATAGTACGCTTCTATTTACAATCTCAATTAACAATATTTCATGGTCACTATCGGTTCAACACTTGCTATTTTTCTTATGCTGGGAATTTCCAGTCTTACACTTCTTTTAGCTAAAAAAATTAATATTCCCCACACAGTTTTACTGGTACTTGTTGGTATTGGCTTAGGCTTCTTAGCGCACCTGCCAACTTTTTCTTTCTTAAGTGAATTTAAACTCACGCCTCAACTATTATTCTTTATTTTCCTGCCAACCCTTATTTTTGAATCTGCATACAATATCAATATTCGTAAACTTGTAGCAGACAGCGGTGTAATCATGGCTTTGTCTATTGGTAGTTTTATAATTTCTACTTTTCTGATTTCTACTTTGTTATTTTTAATACTTCCTTTAATTGGAGTACCTATCCCCTTAGGGATAGCTATCTTATTTGGATCTCTTATCTCTGCAACGGATCCTGTGGCTGTATTAGCATTGTTTAAAGAATATGGAGTTCCTCGTCGACTCTCGCTGATATTTGAAGGAGAAAGTCTTTTTAATGATGCTACTGCAGTAGCAGTTTTCTTAATTACTCTGGAGGCTGTAAGCTCTGGAGGGTTTACACTCATGACCACCGTTTCAGGTTTTTTTACGTTTGTTTCAATGCTTTTATTTGGAGTCATTTTCGGACTACTTATCGGAAGCGGATTCTCATCACTAG
>CAZEUI010000082.1:0-3449 GCA_964515625.1 uncultured Candidatus Saccharibacteria bacterium | reverse complement strand
GCATGATTATATTATGCCATGGGTTATGGGTTTAAATTGGACGCCTCCCTATTACTATGGGTTTAAATTGGACGCCTCCCTATTACTACCCATAAATAGATCATAACAAAATACACTTCAAAAGTGCTATTTTGTTTGTTTTATATCGAACCCTTCTCGAGTGCTCGAACTAGCTCTCTCTTTTGTGAGCCTAATCGAGATGGAACCAAATGGACACATTGACCAGTAAGGCTTTTTCGACTATTTCTTTAAATGAATTATTGACCCTACTCGAGAGGTACAAAAAGTGACAAAAGTGACACTTTTTCACGTTTTACATTTTAGTGACAGTATCATGTAACTTTTAATGCGAGTATGTAATAAAGTGTTGTAATGAACAGAATTAGTATCTGTGGTAACATAAATGTCAATGTCAATAGAAAAAGGTATACGTCAGGACGATACATGGATTACTGCTGATCCTGTAGTTGGTTGTGCGAAAAATTGCAATTATTGCTTTTTACAAAGTTATGACAAAACTCTCAAACCTGGCATGCCGATTATGTCACCAGAAAAAACTATAGATAACGCACTTTCATTTGAGAATTATAGAGAAGACAGTCCTATAATGGTTGGTAGTGAGACAGATGCTTTTATGAATCAGTCTAATATTAATTACTTCACTGAATTTTTTAAAACTTACGCAGAGCGTGAATTGCCAAATCCTCTTATTTTTTCAACAAAATGTAAAATACCAGACGAGTTTATTGAGTTGATAAAAAATAATGAAGCAATTAGAACTGTTTTCTACATGAGTTTCTCTGGATTACCTCAAACTATTGAGCCTACAATAAAAAGTGAACACATAAAGAGTAATTTTGAACGACTTAAGGATGCAGAAATTCCAACAATTCACTACTGGAGACCTTTTTTACCACAAAATTCTCACAGAGAGAAAATTAGAGAAATAATTGATTATGTATCTCAACAAGCTACTTGTAGTGTCGCTGTTGGTCTAAAAACTAATGATGAAATAATTAAACATTTAGTTTCTGCGTGGCCAGAGCTGGGTGATAATGTAGATATTGCAAATGCCGCTGCAGATGTGTGGCCAGAAGGTGTAAAAGATTATATAGAAGAATATGTCAGTGCAGAATTTCCGGAATATCCACTTTATTGGGTAAATTCGTGTGCTTTATCTTACGCACTTCAGAAATCAGATTTTAATGCAATGTTTGAAGGTACCGCATGTGATGCTAATCATTGTCCACCTGATCAACGTGAACGTTGTGCAATTGATTTGCTAGGACATAAACCTTCTTCTGAAGATACTCAGGATGCTTTAGTTCAAATGGGGTTAGATTGCGAATTTGAAATAGATGAAAATGAAAAGATTATTTTTGTTGATGGTGATGTAACACACGGACAACTTATTTACTTAAGGCAGAAGCTAAATTACCCAATTAGCGTTCGGGGAGAGTTTTTAAGTACAAATGAGTGGTCGGGTCATGCTGCAAACAAAGAGTCTATAGACTTGCCGTATGCAACAGAAAATTTTGATATTGATGTGATTTGGGAGCGTTCTCAATATACTCGCAACTTATTTAGATCAGTAGAGAGAATTCAGTGGGGAGCAGAACAGTATGCACTTGAGTTAATGGTACAGGTTGGACATCTTTCAGACTTAGTATTGCGACAAGAGCATAAATTGAACAGTAAGACAGAAGGAGAAAATGCAGATGCACTCGCTGACGAACTTAGTGATGTTATTCTGAATATATTTTCAATTGCTGATACTTTTTCTATTTCAGTACCAGCTTTATTGCGAGAAAAAAGCGGTTTACGCTGGAATGAAGCTGTTGATAGTAAGCAACTTCTTTCTGGACAAGAAAATAGTCAAAATGCTTCCAACTCTATGCTGGAATTGTCCAAACAGTCTGCTCTTCTTGCTAGTATGGTTACAGAAATGGATAACAGCGAGATTGATACAGAAGAATTAAAAAAGTCTGTTATTCGCACGTTTGAGGCATGTTTTTCATTACTTAATTTTTATAACGTTAATCTCCATCAAGCGTTTGACAAAATGATTCTTGAGTCTGAAGCATTCGTAGAAAAAAATAAACTTACCTAACAACATACTATTTTTATGAAAGAAGAAATACTTACAATCTATAATGCCTTCAATAAACCGATAGGTAAGGCTGACAGATCAGAAGTTCACACGAAGGGCTTCTGGCATCGGTCCGTAAATTTTATAGTGCTTGATCAGAAAAAAAGAACTGTTATTTTTCAAGACGCTAATACATTAGATGTGTATGATGCAGAAAAATTCTTTGTGAAAATGAATGGTGGTCATTCTTATGGCGAAGATATGGATAAAGAAATGGCCCGTGAGATCGATGAGGAGTTTGGTCTGAAGATTGAAAACGCAGATAAGATTCATTTTTTAGGTAAGTATCAAGTTTCATTTGAACCAACGAAAGAGTTTGTCAATCGTGAGTTTATGTATTTTTATCTCACTGCATTTTTTAATGCTTTTGAAAACATCAGTATGGATGGAACCGAGGTTAAGTCAATTTTTGAAATTAATATTGATGAAGCTGTTGAGCTGCTTGTTGGAGACAAAAGTGTTACTCAAGCTTTTGCGCGTGATATTAAAGGTGAACAAATAATGGTGGATTTAACTCGCAGCTCTTTTAAAAATTTTACTGATGATTCTTTGTATCTCAAACTTTTCCTTTCACTACAAGATTTTTGCAACGAAAGAGATCCAAAATATATAGTTATATAAAAACACCCTCAATCAAGAAAGATTGAGGGTGTTGTCTTATAGCTTCTTCAGAACAGCGACATAACTTGTTCTTTTGAGAAAAAAACCAATGCGTCTCTAAAGAACTGGTCATCATTTTCACTAGAATGAGCGAGGTTGTTGGCTATATCCTTACCAAGGTTTCGTATTGTTCCTGGAAGGCTAAGCTGAGGCTCGTTAAAGCCCACTAATGCATTTAGTCGTTCAATCGCACGTCGTCCAGATACGATTATCCCGTGAGATTTACCTGAAATCATATGACGGCACAGATCCTCAAAATATGGTTCTTTGCGACATTGATAAAGGGACTTTATAGAGTACATCAGTTTAGTAAAGTTGAACTCTATCAGTTCGTTCATCCTGACATGAGTACAAAGGCTCATGAAGAGATGCTTGCAATCGAAGAAGAGTTTTATCAAGCTCTTGAACTTCCCTATCGTGTATTACTTATGTGTAAGGGAGATCTAGGAACACCAGCGTACCGTAAGTACGACGTTGAAGCTTGGATGCCTTTTATTGGTGAGAATGGAGGATACGGAGAAGTTACTTCCGTATCTAACTGTACTGATTTCCAAGCGAGGCGCCTGAATACAAAGTTCAAGAATGCTGATACTGGGAAGAAGTCTTTTGTTCACACTCTTAATGGCACAGCAGTTGCTGT
>CAZEUI010000081.1:0-3454 GCA_964515625.1 uncultured Candidatus Saccharibacteria bacterium | reverse complement strand
AAATAGTTATAATAGTTATTAATCCAAACATCATTATGATAGTCGTAGATATTATAAAAAAATCTCCGATTCCTTCTGAGATAAGTTTTTCTACAGGTTCTGCAATCATCGAAGCCGCCTCTGTAGTTCCTGTTATTTTTCCTATAACATTTGCTGTTGAGTTGATAAGTTCATTTACTGCATGTTTAGGTTCTTGTGAGTTTACTTCTCCTGAAGCTAATCCTGCAACACCCATACTGATTATGCATAAGATAGCAAATGGGATCTGAAAAACTAGCCATGTAAAAATACAGAATGATCTAATCTGTGAATTTATTGTAAGAGCTACAGTCTTAAGTAGTTTACGTTTAGTTTGTGTCGTACTAGATAAGTTTTGTTCCTTTGGTGATCTTAAGTAAATAACCTGTCTCCGAGTTTCTAATGTTTGTTTTTTTTCAGGTACTTTTTTTTGAAAGCTCCTATTCGTATCATCAGTTAGTGACTGAGGTTGGATTCCTTTTTTTGAATATTCTTGATTAAACTGCTCGTCTATAGACGAGTTTTGTGTCTGTTTAGTGTTGTATGAGAGATTGTTCTGTACATCCCTAACCCCTCTTTGGTTTGAAGAAGGTTTTTTTTTATCATAATTTAGTTTTTTTGATGAAGACTGCATGTTCTCTGATTATACTACATTCGAGATGCTCGTAATTCATCTCTAGATCGTTTAATTTGTAGTAACTGTGAAGGGTTTGAGGTTATAATCTGATCTTCTGTGTATGAAGCAATAATTTTTATTGCGATATGTTTCATACCTGCAAAGAATATCCCCTCCCCGATGTTTGATTCAAGTAGTAAAAATTTCTCCTCGTCGGTCAGGTTAAAAGTTTTTTGAATATTATCAATTGCTGTCGGAGATTGTTTTAATAGAAGTTGTATTGAAGAGTTTGTAATCATCGGTACTCCGTAGGGGGAACGGAGGAAGTCGTCAACATCCTGAGTTATTGTTGCGATACCTAGATAGTATTTTCGCCCACGCTTAGCTAGACTAAAAAGGAATGACGCTGTATCCTCTGATTTCATCATCCACCAAGCTTCATCTATTACCATAAGTCTTTTAACAAGTCGCCGTCTAATAGAACTCCAGATGAAGTTCGTCACTATATACATAGCTATTGTTTTCAAATCATCTTCCATATCTCTCATAGAAAAAACAACAAACTTTTGATTGATATCGACGTTGGTAGGCTTATTCATGAATCCAGCCCATGTGCCGGAAGTGTATTTTTGTAGACGTATAACTAAAGAAGAGCTACCATCCATACCAGCAAGTACCATTTCGAAATCTGTCAGTAGTGGAGGTTCCATTTCTGAAAAATCAGAGTCACCAGAAATATCTTTTAGTGCGTAAGTTTCTTGAGTGGCAATATCAATTATCGCTTCTTCTTCCGGAGTTAGTCCTCCAAACATTAATCTAAACAAACCTACTAGTTCAATAATATGATTACGTAAAATATCTCTAGGATCCTCATCATCAGCTGCTGGAGGCAGGTCAAAAGGGTTTACATGATGGTCTGAGGAAAGGGATATGTTAAAAAAACGTCCTCCTGTCGCTTCAGCAAGATATTCATATTCACGTTCCGGATCAAGTACAATAACTTCTGTTCCAAACATGAGAGATCGAAGTATTTCCAGTTTTAGACCATAAGATTTTCCTGCTCCAGAAGTTGCAAAGGTAACTGAGTTGTAGTTGGTAAGACTGTAACGGTCAAAAAGCACAAGTGACGAGTTGTGTCTATTGATTCCATACAAAATACCATTGTCAGTAGTAAGGTCAAAAGATGTAAACGGAAAGAAGCTTGCTAAAGGTTCTGAATTAAACTTACTGTGCACCATAAGTTCATCTTCAGCTAAAGGTAGTATACTGCTAAGTCCTTGTTCTTGTTGAAATAAGGCTGGTTTGATAACAATTAATCTGGAGTCTAAAATACCCCTGACCTCATTTTCGATATCATTAATTTCTTTCTCATTTTTTCCGTAAATGGAAATGTAAAAACCTACATCAAATAGCTTTTCTTCAGACTGCTGAAGTTTATCACGTAAATCTTCGAGATTGCGGTATGCAGCTTCAAGTAAAGGGTCGCGCACTTCTCCTTTCTCAGCTTTAGTATTAATTTGACTTTGCACCTCGGCTACCTTTTTTTGAAATTTTTTAAGAGTGTCTGCAGTATCGATTGGGTGAATAAAAATTGAAACATCCAGTTCTCTTGTTAAATTTAAAATAGGATCAATCCAGCTGTCTGTCAGATATCTTGGATAAGACACTGTATAGTAGACACGAGCCGTTACGCCACTGATGTTTATATTTCTAGGTGTAACATTTATAGCGGATGGAGAAATTATATCTGTAAGTGTAAGTAATTGCTTATCAATATTTTTTAAAACACCTTGTGAATTTTTTTGTTGTATAGATTCTAAAAACCCCATATTATTTTTCAGTTAATGGTGCGGATCCTGTTAAGTCAGCTGGATTATAGGCGTGGTAAAATAACTCTACCAGTTCATTCTTGTGTAAAGGTATAGTTCTCACACCTACACGAGCAAGACCTTCTGACACTACCCCCACCCGTTGCTCTAGTTGAATGCGATGTTCTTCAAATTGATTATTACTTGGTAAATTTGAAGTCTTTCTTCTTCCTGAGAATAGATTCGTAATTCCTCTAGTGATATTAATTTTTCCCGGAGTGTAGGGTATCACAACGAAGAAATTTTTAGTCATTATGTTGACGTCATTCGTAAAAGTTCTAATGAAGGTAATGTATTCTTGAAGCTGAACCCTCATTAAATTATTGTCTTGATCTGCACTCATACTTGAAAGTACTTCAAGATATGGTTCTATATTTAACCTTCTTGATTGAATGTAAAATTGTAAGGTAAAGTCTAGTGTGTTGAGGAAATTTTGGAACTGCATGAGAACTGCCTTTTGTTCATCGAGAGACTTTAAAGCAAAGTTGATTGATGATGCTAAAAGAATCATGCACATTTGACCATTCTTCTTAATAACAACACTATCCTTAATGTCTTTAATTTGAATAAAATCTTGAGTTGATTGTTTTCCGGTATTCATATAATTATTCAGTTTTTTGAATAGCATTAAGTTCTAGCTTCCTTGACAGAGATATTAATTTTGATTTTTTAGCAATATCTTCAATAGGATCAGATAAAAGAGTTTCTTTCTTTAATATTTTTGATTTGTACACAAGGTCAGATTCTTTTCTCCAAAAGTATAAATGTTGACTACTAATATAGTAAAAAATTGCTTCTAAGAATGACGAGAAAGGGCGATTATTTACGGGATAAAAAGCTAGTGCTCCAGAAAGTATTGCTAAAGGTAGTCCAAAAAAAATAAATAAAGAAAATGAAAGGGTTAAGAAAATAACCACTGCCATACCAACCCCCCCGCTTAGGTAGAGGAACT
>CAZEUI010000080.1:0-3466 GCA_964515625.1 uncultured Candidatus Saccharibacteria bacterium | reverse complement strand
CACTTTTAGAGTTTATGTCGCCTGGAGATTTATTATTGTATAGCCATCCAGTTTTAATGTGCCTGAATCGTAATATGTTGATTCAGTGGTTATGACGCCCGAATCCAAACCTGCAGCCATAGTTAGAGCTTTAATCGTCGAGCCAAATTCATAAACATTTTCCACCAAAGGATTTCTAAATTGATCAATCGTAGCTTCACTACGATCATTTAAATCAAATCCTGGAACAGCATTCATTGCAATAATTTCTCCTGTATGAGGATCCATGACAATTGCACCAGTTAATATACTGCTAAATTCATCATTAGTTTTAAGTAATACAGAATCTAGCATCCTTGAAACAGACGGTTCAAGCGTTGTAATAATATCGCCACTTAAAGTCTCGTCCTTTTTATAGACAAATTCTCCTAAATTACTAAACAACTCAGCAAAAAAATTAATAGACATTACTTGTCTTTTTTCAAACAAAACATCATCATACTGTCTTTCTAGACCATATTTACCATGCTTTTCTGTCCCAGTGTCAGAATACCCGATAAATCCAATTGACCTTGCTGCTAGCGAGTCGCCAGGGTAATATCTCCACTGATTTTTATATAGTAGTGCTCCGTCAATATCTAACTCTTGTATCTCTAAAGATTCCTCCTTGCTAACTCTAGAGGTTAATTCAATATAAGTCCTGTTTGGCTTTGAGATTTTTTTTACGCACTTTTCTTGTGTACTACTTAAATATTTAACAATCTTTTGACAAAATTCATCTGAACTGACGGTTAAATGTTCTGGATTCACAGCAAGTAAATATCCAGACTGAATAGCAGCTGCAGAGATAGCAGTACCATCTTTTGTAGTAAAAAAAATTGAACCTCTGGAATAAAGATCCGTTTTTGTATGAATATACTGACTCTCAGCTTTTGCTTGATAATAATCAGATTTTACAACCTGTATTTGATACAAACGTCCTATTAATACAAGGCTAATTGTTACAATAAAAAAAGAAAGCAGTCTTATTCTAAATATTAACAAAGATCTCTTCATATAAGATTAATTACCAAACACGAAACTACCTTTTTCTCGTGATATGAAGAATTTTTCTGACTCATTATTATAACTATCTAAACTTGCTATCTCACTCGAAATATTGTGTTGAGCTTTAATATATTTAGACTCTAAAGTAGCAATCTCTGCACTAAATTGTCTCTCCTGTTGAACAAACTCTGTCCTTAAAACAACCTGTACAACTGACATATTTAAAAAATATAAATACGCTACAATCGCAACCACAAACAAAGCGATGAATGAAATAGTTATTTTTGAAATACTGATTGTGTCGCGACGTGTTTTCATGCTTATATTTAAATCTTAGTAATAACTCTCAACTTTGCACTACGTGCTCTTGGGTTAGCTTGACGTTCTTCTTCTGATGGTACAATCGGCTTTTTTGTCAGCAATACACCAAGTCCAGCATCTTTGTATTCACGAAACGAATGTTTAACTATCCTGTCCTCAATACTATGAAAAGTAATAATTGCCATTCTTCCTCCAGACTTTAAACATACAAAACTGTCTTTAATGAATCTCTCAAGAACTGCAAGTTCTTCATTAACAGCAATTCTGAGTGCCTGAAAAGTTTTAGTAGCTGGATGTGTTCTTTTATTTAAGGCTACTTTAGGCAAAGACTCTTCAATCACTTTCACCAATTGAAAAGTAGTTTTTATTCTCTCTAGCTTCCTTGCTTCAATAATCCCCTTTGCGATTCTACGTGCGAATCTTTCGTCTGAATAGCCATAAAAAATATCAGCTAATACATATTCGTCCCATTCATTTATGATGTCTTCTGCGGTAAATGGATAATCTTCAGGATCCCCGAAAGTCATATAAAGTGGTCCGTCGTGCATAAATGACAACCCTTTATTGCCGTCAGCAAACTGCTCCATTCGCCAACCAAGATCAGCCAAAACAGCATCTACTTCTTCAATTTCCAACAAACTTAAAATATTTGTAATATTACTAAAGTTGTCATTAATTAAATGTATCTGTGGAGAAACATTACCAATCTTTGTCTTATCAAGTGCTGACACATCTGCATCAATCCCGACATAACAACCTTTTTTGTTTAATTTGCTTACTATTTCCCTTGCATGTCCACCACTTCCAAATGTTGCATCAACAACAATGTCGCCTGAAGACAAGTCTAAACCATCCACTGCTTCATGCAGTAATACTGTTTTGTGTTGCATGTATATTGTGAAGATTAATTAGAGGACGCCTATCTCTCCAAGCTTTTCTGCCAAACTATCGGCTTGCTTTTCGATTGCGCGCTTATAGGTCTCCCATCGTTTCTCATCCCAAATCTCGATACGATTATGGATCCCAGCTAAGACAACTTTACTGCCTAACTGACCAAAATCTTTCAAGTAATCTGGTACGAGAATACGTCCAACTGAATCTACCCCCACTTCTACTGCTCCTGATAAGAAGAATCGATTGAAACTTCTTGTATCCGCCTGACCAAGTGGCAATTCACCAATTTTATCAGTGATTTTTTGCCACTCCTTCAGAGGATATACAAAGAGACAATTATCTAGTCCACGAGTGATTACAAGCGACTTCCCAAGTTCCTTGCGCCATTTAGACGGCAAAGACAGCCGTTTCTTAGGATCCAACGTGTGCTTGTATTCTCCAATTAACATAGATAATTTTGCGAGCTAATCTGGGAACCGACCACAACTTACTGTGGAGATTGGTTATGGTGGATTCCCAAACTAGCTCTAGTATACTTTTAAGTGTATACCACTATCTCCCACCACCCATACATTCTATAACACTTTGACCCACTAGCAAACACTTTATACACAGGCAACCCCACAAAATATCAAAATAACAAAACTACCGTCTGATAAAATATCTGACTCAGCCATTAGACACTAAAAAGAAGAGTGTCAGCAAGCTGACACTCTTCTTTTTAAATAAACAAAATCTTATATAACCTCCTCTGGTAAGGGCTCTGGAAGATCCTCTTCAAGAACAAAATCTTCTTCAACATCAACTTCTTCAGTAAGAATTTCTGGTTCTGACTCAACATCTTCTTCAATTAATAATTCTTCAGATTCAATCTCCACATCAACTGTTGAAGTAGCAATATTTTCTTCAACAACTTCATCAATCGACAAATCTATACTACTTTCAGTTGTAGTAGAAATGTCACCAATAATATCTGGAGTGCTTGTAGAGAAGTCTTCATTCTCTGGCACAGCATCTTCATTATCTACAGAAGTATCAGAAATAACAGAATCATCTTCTTCAAGATCAGAATCTGTATCCTCGTAAACTTCAGTGTTCAGTTGATCTTCAATCTGACTAAGACGGAGACGCAGTGCTTCATTTTTAACTTTCAACAATCCTGCTCTTTCTTCAACCCCAACCACCCGCTCCCAAAGATCAGCAACCGCATCAACAATCCTTTCAA
>CAZEUI010000079.1:0-3500 GCA_964515625.1 uncultured Candidatus Saccharibacteria bacterium | reverse complement strand
ACCTGTAATAGTTTTTTCTAACCGTGATGGTCAGGATGATAGAGAGAAAGCAAGAAGTTTAGGTGCTAGAGGTTTTTATGTAAAAGCTATGACAGACCTTTCTGATCTGATTAAAACTATTGAGGTTTTAGCTAAGTAATTAATATACAAGTTTTAATTAATTATGAGTACAGAAAAAAAGAAAGTTATTGTCAAGAAAGTAAAACAAAAAGTATCCAAACCTTCGGTAAAGAAGGTTGTTGCTAAAAAGACTCCGAAAAGTTTTAGAACAAAGGTGGAACTAGTAAGTAAATCGATAGACGAAAAAAAAGATACGCTAAAACAGCCTGAAAAGAGGAGCGTTGTTACTGGTGTTATTTTACCTACTAACATGAGTAAGAGAAGTATAGAAAAATCAATAGTTTTAAAAAATGATTTAAATCAATATTTCGAAAGGTCAATCTACCTTGTTTCATATGTGGCAGCATTTTGCTTTATTCTGGTGGGTGCGACAGTAGCAACATCTAGTCTTCTCTCTTCAAATAATCTGCACCTGAAAGCTGAAACTCTCAATAGTTCTGATGCAGTGTTTGAAGAATCTTCTGATACTTACGACTCTTCAGAATTTAACTTTATTTCTGATATCCCCGATAACATAATTGACTCTATCCCTATCTATTTCACTGTCACTAACGTCAAGAATGTTGTTTCTAAAATCAAAAACATTAATCAAACCGGTTTTTTTGATTTGGACATGGAGAAGCTCCAAGACGATGAATATAAGTCAAGGATTCCTGCTGACAAGTTGTCTCACGGATATTACCAGTTTATTATTTACATATCTCCAAAAAATGGTGATTCTGCTTATGCAAAATCTTCCGATAAGTTTTTTGTTGGTTCAGAAGAAGATGAAAAGATGTTCAATCATCCAAAGGATGAAGATTTAGAATCTACTACAGAAAATGATGATATTTCAGATTCCGATTCTGAAATAATCGAAGATTCTGTGACTGATCCAGATGGAGACGTGATGATTGAAGAAGGCTCTGTCGTCATTTTTGATTCGGATGACGATTCCTTTTCAAGTTCAGAATCTGCCCCTGATACAGATTCAGATAAAAAAACAATATCTACCACTGATTCAGGTGAAAGTGATGAAGTAGACATCTCTTCTGTAGATGATTACCATAATATAAAACTAATCTTAAATGATGATGTTATGTCGGGTGTAACTAGCGTCAAGGTGTATCCTAATCTAGATTATGTATATTTGGAGCTATACGCCAGACGTTTAAATTCTCTGTCTTCCCGTTTTGTTGGACTCGCTGCTAAATATTTAGATGAATGGAAGTTTGTCATCGACACAAAAAATCTTCCAAACGGTGAATATGTCTTTTTTGTTAAAGCTGAAATAAAGAATTCTGTGAAAGTGATTAAAAGCAAGCCTTATCCTATTTCAATAAAGAACCAATCTGTTTATATTGAAGATGATCAAGAGTCAAAACCTCCAGAGATTGTGGTAATACCGATTAAATATCCGGAAGAAAGAGAGGTTCTTGAAATTGAGGATGTTTATTATTCTGACGACGAATCCTTTTCAGAATTTGCCAAAAAAAAGGCTGACAGTATTTTGATAATTAATTCAACACAAATAAATGAATTGCTCAAACGCTATTCTGTTGCACGACAAACACAAGATGAGACTTTGATGGCGGTGTCTTTGGGTCAGATTGACAAGAAGCGTGAAGAACTTTCGTTGCATACACTAAGTGTGAATGATACAAAATACTTATCAGAAGATATTGATGCTTTTTTAAAGAAAAGAATTACTGATTCTGTGAATAAAATTGATCTATTTGAACAGGTTAGGAAAGAAAAAACATCTAATGTCTCTATAGATGCTGACGGGGATGGGATTTCAGACTTTGATGAAATCAAACTCTACGGGACAGACCCTAAGCTTGCTGACTCTGATAACGACGGGGTATCTGATGGTGTAGAAGTTATGAAAGGATTCAATCCTAATGATGCAACCTCAGAAGCTATCATCGTCTTTCAGTCACCTAAGGAGTCTGTTGGTCTAATAAGGTCAGATGCTCTTGTTATTAATGAAGTTTTGGCAGTAACTCAGAGCATTTCCGATGGTCAGGGGATAGAGACTGGTGGTACTGTTGTGGTCAAGGCTGAGATTAGAGGTCGAGCATTACCAAACAGTTTCGTTACTTTATTCATTTTTAGTGATCCTATTACTGTTACGATAAAGACTGATAGCGACGGCTCATTCGTCTACACTTATGAGAAAGAGTTGGATGATGGACAGCATGAAGTGTATGTAGTTGTGACTGATAATACTGGAGAAATTATTGCTCAAAGTAGTCCGTTTACTTTCATAAAAACTGCACAAGCCTTTACTCCTGTGGGGGCTACTGAAGACAGTGTTGTGACTCCAGAGTCTGTGATTGAGTCTAGCCAACAAGGCTACAATGTTGCTGTTGGTATAGGCATCTTGGCTTTCGGTATTATTTTGTTGATGTTGGGAATTGGTCTAAAGCCTAAAGATGAGGTGATTAAAGGTGAATAGTAGATTTAAATATGATTTCAATTATCTTACGTGGTTTGGAGAATGGTTTGAAAATAATGCGTTCTAACCCTAGACTTTTGTTAGTAGGGATTTTGGTATTCATCTTTCCTGTTTTATTTATTTGGATTACTCAAAGTTTTTTCTCTACGGCATATGACAATATTAATACTGCAGAGAAACGTAATGTTGCATTATTACAAGACACACTAAGTGTTTTGGTTAGTGATTACTCTAATCAGGAGAATGTTCTAAGAAGCCTGATTAGTAACTATGGTATTGAAAATAAAGATATTCCTAAAATTAGAATCGTGCGTAAAACTGAAGAAGGTTTTTTAATCTTAATTTCCTTGAACCAAGAATTAGAAGGCACTCTTGAAAAAAATGATCAACTATATAAAACATTGCCATTTTCTAATAGTGACGACTCTTTTATTTACAAAGCCATTGTTGATGATAATAGGACTTGGCAAGCATTTCGCAATGTGCATTCGAGTGATGGCGACTTTGTTATATTTTCAGAGCACACCTTCCAGCTTATAGATTCCGTAATGTTTGCACGTAAACAGCAATCCTATCTAGGTCTTACTGTGATTCTTGCTTTTCTTATTGCTTTAGCTTATTGGCTGAATAGACAAACTAACTGGGAAGGTAGTCATAAAATTTTAACTAGACAGATGGAGGAACGAGATCTGTTTTCAAATATGATTGCTCATGAATTTCGCACACCGTTAACTGCTATTAAAGGATATTCTTCATTTCTACAAGAATCTAAAAATATTTCTAATGAAGAAAAAAAGTTTGTTGATATTATAAGAGGTTCTAGTGAGCGTTTAGTTGTTCTTGTTAACGATTTTCTTGAAGTAGCAAGACTTCAGTCTGGCAAACTTTCTATTAAGCAAAAAGAAATTGACCTAAAAGAAATAATTGAATCTGTTATTTT
>CAZEUI010000078.1:0-3667 GCA_964515625.1 uncultured Candidatus Saccharibacteria bacterium | reverse complement strand
TTGAAAGGATTGTTGATGCGGTTGCTGATCTTTGGGAGCGGGTGGTTGGGGTTGAGTCTAAGGTGGAGTTATTAGAGAATGAAAACAAAGCTTTGCTCTTACGAGTTAATGAGATTGAGACTATAATAAGTAGTGATTCACAAGTTGAGGAGGTTGTTGAATCTCCGACTGACGGCGATAGTGATCCTGATACAACACCAGACACTCCTATAGAAGAAGTTCCTGATGATACAGCTACTAGTTCTCCAGCATTCTCTACAAGTACTCCTTCAGAAATTGTTGAAGTTGAAATAGATGAAGATCCTACCGCAACTTCTTCAGATCCTATAGTTCCCTCAGAGTCTGTGAATGATCCTGATGAAGAAGTTATTGAGGAAAATATTCCGATCAATGATCCTGTTGAGGAAATATTAATTGAAGATGTTCCTGAAGAGGAAGTTGAGGAGGCTACAGTACCTCCCGAAGAAGTTTCTGAAGAAGAGGTTGTTGTTGATACGAACATTTAAACTTACAAAAGAGTACCGTTAGGTGCTCTTTTGTAAGTTGTTTTGTATAGCTAATTTTTTCTTTGGTAGTCAATCCATTGATATTTAAGACCTTTATGTTCTTGGGGTGAATGGGAGTGGGTGATTTTAAAATCGTTGATAAAATCTGGGAAAAAGACGTTACCTTTTTTGTTACTATCAAACCATGTGATGTATAATTTTGAAACTAGAGGTAATATTTGTTTGTATAATTCGGCGCCACCACCAATGTGTATTTCTGTAGGATTTTCTGATTGGGCGATGTTCAAGGCTTCGTTTAGTGAATAAGCTATTTCAACACCTTTAAACTTGTAGTCTTTGTTTCTTGTGATGATAATATTTTTCCTATTCGGTAGAGGTTTTCCTATTATTTTTATAATAGATTCAAAAGTTTTACGTCCCATAATGATAGGGTGACCAACCGTTAATTTTTTAAATCTTTTTAAATCTTCAGGAACGTGCCAGAGTAGTTCATTATCTAAGCCGATAGCTCTGTTGTTGCTTCCTATAGCAGATACGATTATTATCGGAGCGTATTTTAGTTTTTCGTCTAACATAATATTGATTATGACATACTAGAAACACCTTGTCCCTCTTGGTTCCTCTATGATCGAGCGGTATAATACATAAAAGTAATTAATTTATTGATGATATGGCTCATTTTGAAATAGAGGTAAAAAGTTTGTTGGGAGAACTTGATAAGGCAGAATCTTTGCGTGACAGAATGTTGGAATTAGACCCTGACTGCACCTGTGTATCACAGAATAAACAACTTAACCATTACTTCACAGGAGGTAAGATTGTTGATTTATTTGAGAAGACTAAACACTTGTTTTCAGACGATCAGAAAGACAAATTTAAAATTTTGGTAAAGAAGGGGAGTGTTTTTTCAGTCCGAACTCGGCAGCGTAATGATGAGATTCTTCTAGTTGCTAAAGCTTCTATTGATGAAGGTTCAAGTGAAAATACTGTTAAGAGATTAGAGTTTGAAGAATCTGTGCAGATTACACTAGATGAATTAGACAAGCTTGTTTTGTCTGCTGACTTCACATATCAAGCAAAATGGTCACGAGAGCGTGATGAATATGCATATAAAGGAGCTAATGTTTGTATCGATAAAAATGCTGGTTATGGTTATTTGGCAGAATTTGAAAAGATTGTTGCAAATGAGTCTGAAGTAGATAAAGTTCGTGATGAAATAGATGTCTTGATGTTGGAATTAGGAATGGTTGAACTAGGTCAAGACCGCCTAGCAAGAATGTTTGCTCATTATAATGATAATTGGGGTGACTATTACGGTACTGACAAAACTTTTATTATTGAATAATATGTTTCTATCTGACACAGACATTAGAAAGTCAGTTGAAAGTGGTGCTGTCGTTATTCAACCGTTTGATGAGAGTAAACTTCAGGTAGCTAGTTACGATGTGACTCTTGGTAATGAGTTTGAAATTGTAGATAGGCACAGTCTTGAGGCTTCGGACCCTGTAAAAAAGATTTACCCAACAACTCGTAAGATTATTGTTCAGGATGGAGAGATGTTTGTTCTGCATCCAGGAGAGAACGTTCTTGGGAAACAGAAAGAATTTATCGGTGTAGATTTAGAACATTTAATTCTGCTGTCTGGAAAGAGTAGTTTGGCGAGAATTGGGCTTGTTGTGCACAATACAGCCATGTTATTTAACCCAGGGCATAAATTTTACCCAACTTTCGAATTGGTGAATAGTAGTAATGTGCCAATTATTTTACGTCCGGGTATGGACATAGCTCAACTACTGTTTGCAAAACTCTCTTCACCAGCTGGTAAAGATTACAAAGACATTGGACGTTATGACGGTGAAAATTCAAACCACTTTACTGGATCTAATAATAAGAAAATATGAGTAAGGATCATCCAGAGCATCAGTATTTGGACTTGATGAAGGAACTTATTGAAAGTGGAGATAAACAGACTGATGCTGATACAGGTCATGTTACGTACAGTTTGTTTGGTAAGCAGATGCGGTTTGATCTTAATCAAGGGTTACCATTACTTACGACTAAAAAAGTATTCTGGAAAGGTGTTTTGTATGAGCTTCATTGGTTTCTTTCAGGTCAGACTAATATTAAATATTTAGTAGATAATGGAGTTCATATTTGGGACGATTACCCATTTAGAATTTACAATCAAAAGAAGGATTCTTCCGATCTTGCAGATCTAACTAAAGAAGAATTTATAAATCTTATTCTTACTGATAAAGATTTTGCTAATAAGCACGGTGAGTTACCACGTATTTATGGTGAGATGTGGCGTAATTGGCCACGGAAAGATGGTGGTGGAGTGGATCAGTTGCAGTGGGTTATAGATGAAGTAAAGAATGATCCGAGTTGTCACAACGCTATTGTAAATAGTTGGAATCCAGAATATTTATATTCAATGGCTAAAGAAGGTAATGCGTGTCAATTCCCAATTTGTCACAATATGTATCAACTTAATATAAAAAATGGAAAATTATGTCTCCAATTATATCAGAGGTCTGCAGATATCTTTTTGGGAGTTCCGTTTAATATTGCTAGTTATGCGTTACTGACTCACATTATCGCTAAGATAACAGGTTATGAAGTTGGTGAATTCATTCACACATTTGGGGACATCCATATATATGAAAATCACCTAGAGCAAGCCAAAGAGCAGATGTCTCGCGATCCGTTACCATTTCCAACAGTTAAAATTGCTGATTCTGTAACATCGCTTGAAACATTTGATCCTGAACTAGTGACTTTAGAAAATTATAAAGCACACCCTCCCATTAAAGCTGAGTTGGCAGTGGTTGGTGGATTTAATAAGAAGATTCACTCTAACTAAGTGAAGGTGGTATTTTTGAAGATGATTAATTACATGAGCAGTATCAGTATGTTAATATTTAAAGCAAATAACAAAATGAATTTATGTCAGGAAAACTAATAGTTGTTGAAGGGGCTGATGGTGCTGGTAAAGCTACTCAGGTTAAGATGTTGCTCGAACGATTGAAGAAAGAAGGTGTATCTGTTGAAGGGTTAGAATTTCCCAGTTACGACAACTCATTCTTTGGGGGATATATTAAAGAATGGGTGGATGAGGTGCATGGAAACTTTTTAGAGCTCGACCCAAAATTAGCATCGTT
>CAZEUI010000077.1:0-3710 GCA_964515625.1 uncultured Candidatus Saccharibacteria bacterium | reverse complement strand
AAAAAGAATTCGGAGGTAGTTTCATTTGCAAAAGTTCAAATGATAAGTTTATTCAGAAACTTAGAGATTTTGAGGGTCATTTACAAAATCTACCACCAGACAGTTTTGATATGGAATTGAAAATTGTTGAGTATGGACAGTATCTTAGGTATGAAGTGGAAAGATTTATAAAAAATGATCTATTGCACTGGGAAGCAGAAAGTAATTTTACTCTTGCTATAGATGGTGTAAAAAAGAATAAGTCTATTACTGATGAGGATCTAGACGCAGTAAGCCACATATATTCTTTCTGTAACTGGACTACTTCACATGTCGATGTGGGAGATGATCATGGATTGAATCAATTAAAACAAAAGATTCAGGATTTTGTTGCTGTTTTGGATAATCAGATTGTTTGATTACTTAGATAGATTTTCTTGTCTTTAAGAATTAATTTACTCCTCAAGTTACCCAATAGTTCACGTTTCTCATGCATAGGTCGTGTTCTCAGAATGTGCTTTGCATAGTTTCTTATATCCACATCTTTCACCGACGTATCTTTCAGCTTCTCTTGCCCGAGTACTGATTGCTGAAATTCATTGTGTGACTTTATTTCAGTCTTGATCCTATCTCTCATTCCGATTTTATCGAGTGATATCGTATCTATGACATTAGCGAGTTGCTCAATCAAATCTTCTTCTCGTATATATCCACACTTACAGTTCTTGTCTTTATGCTTCGTACAGCCGTAGTACACATACCTATGTTCGTTACCATTCTTCTGCCTCTTAAACTTCTCATCAGCAGTGATTCCTGATCCACATAATCCGCAGGTAATCATTCGTGTGAATGCGAACTCTTTGCTTTGGGTGCGGACAGTGTAGTCGCTGCTGAGTTTATTTTGAGCCTGATTAAACAAGTCTTTGGTAATGATTGGCTTATGTTTACCGACGTACCATTTACCTCCACCTTTAGGATATTCAAATTCACCGTAGTAGAAGGTATTTTTTAATACTATGTATACGTTACTCAAAGTAAGTGGCTTACCACTCTTTGTAGTGAACTTTATGTCGTCACGTAGCCAGTGATATATTTTTCTACCTGACCATCCATCATGGGCAACTTTTTCAAATATTTGTTTTATGACTTCGTGTCGGAACTCATCTATGATCACTTGGCATTTTTTGTTTCTGTCAGGATTAGTTAAGTATCCAGTAGGGGCTACTGATGGCCATAGTCCCATCTCGCACCTTGCCCTAAGACCTCGCTTTACGTTTACCATTTTGTTGTCATTTTCTAGCTTGGCTTGTGAGCCGAGAATCATCAGTAGAAATTTTTCATTTGGGTTGTCAGTAAATTTCTGACTAAATGTTCGTATTTCTACCAGTAGCTTTTTGTCCATGAGATCTACAACTGCACCAAGGTCTCCAGCGTTCCGTGATAATCGGTCTGGTGCCCATGTGAGTATTCCGTTGAACTTTTGTCGTTTGATATCTTCAATCAACTCGTTGTAGATAGGTCTTTGGCCTACCTCTTTGGGAGAGTGAGATTCTTGTTTTATCTCGACTACCTCCAGATTCTCTCGTTGAGCCAACTCAAGCATTTCTTTAATCTGGGAGTCTATAGAAAGTGCCTGTTTATCCTCTTGTTCTGTCGATTTACGAGCGTAGAGACAGTATTTGACTCTTTGTACCTCTACACTGGGTTCTCTTGTTCTCAGGGCGTTTGTCGCGTTCTCCATACCTACATTAATGACGCAACACCTTTGAAGAGTCTAGTTGGTAACTTTGTTTTAGGCACTTATAAATACTGTCAAAGTTTGAGATAATAAAGGTATGAGTAAGAAAGGAATTTTACTGTTACAAACAGCAAAAAAATACGAAGAAGAATCTCAGTATTGGGATGCTGGAGAGGAATACAAATGTGCCTTTTTAGAGTTTGGTAAAAGTAAAGATTATAAGGAAGAGGAAGCTTTGTGTAAGAAAAAAATTATTGAAATGAATCAGCTTAAGGCAGATGATTTTAAAAGTGTTACTGCAAAAAAGTCTTTATCAGAAGAGCAATCACAGAAAGTTAAAGATATTATAAATCTATTTACGAATCTTGATTCTTTGAGTGGCTCTTTGTATGAGATAGGTGTGTGTCCAATTTTTACTCAAAAGTTTAGAGAAGTGAAGCAGGAGTCAGATTCTAATATGCCAATTTCTTTTCTAATATCCACTTTATCTTCTCAAGATGCGCAAGGACATTTGCAACGTACTGGACATGATGGATCTGCTTTATCATATTCGCAAAATTACGAAATCAGGCAAGGTTTAATTACATCTCTTTATCTTAATCCTATAATGCAAAAACTCATGGAAACAAAAATTGATTTTGATAATTTGTCAGACTATTTTAGGTCAACCAAACTATTCTCTGAAAACATGCTAAGTACTTTTGATGTTGGATTAGAAAGATTTGTTGAACGAGATCATGTCTCATCCATGCATATACTCGTACCAATTTTTGAGAAAACTTTTATAGATGTGACAGCTGCAATAGGTGGTGCTGATACTGTGACAGCACGAAATCAATCCGGATCTTCTGGTCAAGTATGGACACAAGACAAAGCTTTGGGAGAGAAGTTTTTGAAGGATAAAAAAGTTAGAGAAATATGGGGCGAAGATTTTTGTGAACAAATTATGTTTGTGATGGTTTCTCCTCTTGGTTATAAAATGCGACATAAAATTGCTCACGGATATGCAGCATTCGGTGAATTCAATTTCTCTAATAACATACTCATTTTATATTTCTTCCTAGTGATAGCCGCAAGAGTAAAACGTAAGGAAAAAGCAAAGTCAGAGTAAATCTGGACGACCCACCCCAAAAGAACCTCCTTTTGGATTATCTTCAATAGTTTTCAGGACAACCATTGCAAAAGCATCTGCTAAGTCATCGTGCTTTTCTTTCCCAAATCCTACTAGCTGCTCAATCAATTCCTCGCATCCTTTTTCTGGAAAGAACACCCGACCGTCCTTAATAAAAGGGGTGGTAAATCGTAGGCGGGCAGTCTTATCATTCCTGCCAGTCGGCACACCAATGACATTATATTTTTGGCTTTCAAATAGCTGAACCAATGCCTTTTGATAGGCTACTTCCTCTATGTAGAGTTTAACCCGACTGTGTTTTTGTTTCTCTGTAGCGACTAGATTTTTTATCATCTCTACCTGTACTGGAAAAGGAATACGTTCGTTGATTGGGTTGGGTTGAATATATATCTCCATATTTTTCCCATGCCCGTAGACATGACCAACCACCATCGCTGTGCAGTCCGCGGTTTCTTTCTCGCTAACAGCTAAGTCAATTCCGATAGCAACCCTACGGAACCCTGTCTTTGGCGGGTATCTAAAGAATTGTATCCATTCAGGCCGAACAACCTGCTCGGTACTTGAGATTATCTTTAGGAGATATTCCCGGCTCCACGCTATGTCATCCATAGTTCGTTCACGTTCAGCTTCAATACTTTCAGGATCAGGATATTTGTCAGGCCATAACGCAATTCCTTGCTCATCGGCAATTGGGTATTCACGATATACAGGATTAAGACTGTTCATTTTATTACCTTCGATTTTCTTTTGAAGTCGCTTCAATACAGAATCTTCATGTAGAAGATTTCCGACAGCAATAACTCTAGATTTCTTAGAGTCCCCAGCAGGTATCAGTTCTCCTGTTAACCAGTCAAATGCTTT
>CAZEUI010000076.1:0-3763 GCA_964515625.1 uncultured Candidatus Saccharibacteria bacterium | reverse complement strand
TCATATGACCATCTGTCTAAAGCCCTCTGTCCACTCAACATCGAGGTAAAGAAAACAGGCACTTTCTTATCCATACCAGTGTACCAATGGAATCCTTTCTTTTTATCCCAAACCAAATCTTCTTTCAGATAGTCACAAACAGTCTGAGAACCAAACGCATTGCTTACTACAATACATTTTGGTTTTACTGTATGTAGCGTTTCTTTAAAGACAGCTAGCTGATCTAAAGCAAACTTGTTTAACTTTCCTTTGTCATGAATACGCTTCATAAAACTAGTCTGGGAAGTTTCTCTGTATAGAAATAGATCAATATGATCCCATGGCATATTTAGTTCTTTTGCCATTTCTATTGGTCTACCGAAATAAAGTGAGTAGTTCGTGTATGCATACTTATCCATAGCGATACACTGGTCTACAAATTCATCTTTTTTAGATACGTTACTCCACTTAAAGAATTTAATTGGGTTTATTTTTTCATATTCAGAATCTTTGAAGATTGATTTAAAACCTTTAGCACTGAAAGATGGATTCATTCCTACAAATAGTAACGAATTCTTATTAAAAGAATAATAGAATAGCGGTGCGTAGACACTTTTATCCTTAAGAAAATGTGTCTCCCATAATTTAAATATCTTTCTGTTGATTCGCTTATTTTGCATACTTAAATTATTTCTTTATTAAGCCTACATTCTTCTTCTCAGTGGAACACTCTAGCTCTGATAGGTTTTTAACAAGAACTTGTCCCATAAGAGTATTATCTGCATCAATTGATACTAAAATTGCATTCCCTTGGGAAAAACTTGGAATTATGTATTTTGTGCCAGTTTCAGACAAAGTACAACTATCACTGAGGACGTAAAATTCTGAACTACTCTTAGCAATAAGCTGACCGAAGTTATATGAACCATACAAAAAGTATGCTGCGAGAAACACACCGCATGTTGAGATAACAAACCTCCAAAATCTATTTGAAGCATAGAAGAAAAATACGAGTAAAGCAGTGACAATGAGCATAACCCACATCCACCATTTCATAACACCGGCAATTGTTGAGGCTAATTGAAAAAACTGGAAAAAGTAGACGAAGTTTTGTGTAATTGATGCTTCAATAAGATTCGATGGGATGTTGAAATACGAGCTGTATCCGTACTGAGTAAGTATCGTGATACCGTACAAATATACGGATATTATTGGGATTGTTAATAATTTTGACATAGGCATTCAATTCAGATTAGAGGAGCTTAATTACTTCAAAAGCATCTCTGATATCCTTTTTGTAGTCATCTATACCGAGTTGAGCCGTAGGATATTGACCGACGGCAGAGTGATCGTGGTGACCATGATTGGTTAGAATTGCATCAATGTTCGTTCTTCGGCTTATTGTTACATAAGAACCACCAGGCTGTTCCAACTTTGTGAGCATTTCACCAACTGTGTTCAGCTCTTTAGTAATTTCGAGTGGATACTTTATTTTGAGAACATGTTCTATTACTTTGCGAATACTGGAGTGAGCGCTTTTAACAAAAGTTAAATCTTGCGAGTCATTAGTATTTTTCATATCTGCAATCCAGCAGTTGTAGTCACTCATGAATTCAGCATCGTCAGATGGATTACAAGCTACAAAATCTGTTCCACTTGTTACGTCCATAGACAATCTTAAAAAAGTATCTGTTACGTCACCTGAATTCTCAGCATGTAACAACTGATAAAAACCTTTCTCGTGCGTCAGAAGAATCAATTGCTTGTCTGAATTCTTCAAAATTCTCTTTATTTCTGTGAGAATAATTCTCTTCCGATCAGAGTCAAAACTTGAAACCGGATCATCCATTACGACAACTTTGATTGCTGAATCACTCTTTACAGTAGCTAGAAAGAAAGCTAGAGCTAAGATCCATTTATCACTATCACTTAAACAGTTCTTAACAGTCATCTCTCCGTCATCCCCATCATTGGATATCTCGCTACCTGACATACTTAACACAAGCAAATCTTGTCTCTGATTGCCTTTAAAATTAAATTTTTGAACCTTAAAATCACAATTACAAGCACTCAGTACGCTATTTATATCTGTAAGCATAGAGGCAGACAACCCGTTTGCATAAACTAGGTACTCATCCCAAAGTTTGGTCTTTTCAGTACTTAACGTTACGTTTTCCTTCTTAGCTTTTTGATAGTTTTCACATCTGTCTTTCCAGGAATTAAATCGTTCTTTGTTTACTTCAAGAGCCTTTGATGACGACTCCAGCTCTGCCTTTTTCTCGGCAGGATTTGTAAAATTTAGCAATTCCTTATCAATTGCTGCAATATGTACTTCGGCTTTCGCGGAGATATCTGCAAAAGGTATAGCATCAAAATCAGTTGCCAAATCATCTTTTTTATCAGAGACCGCCTTCCCACAAGAACTGTATAGACCGTCAATAGTCAAAGCATAACCCGCTTGTTGAAGATCGGTTTTTATCTTACCGATCTCCTTAGTGAAACTATCTTGCGGGAATAATACTTCGGCACCCTTTACGGCCTGCTGCAAGCTTCTGTATTTATCATTATAAATAAGATCAATAGTTTCTAGAAACTCTTTGACCGAAGCTCCAGTAATTTCTTGTGTACAAAACGGACAGTACTCCTTCTCTGTTCTATCGCGTAATTTTGATCCTGTCTGTAAGAAGGAACTATAGGATTGCTTACTTTCGATTTATATGACCATCATAATGCTTAGTGACTAATTCACTATTTACTGAAAGTGTTTCAGAAATATCGGTACTATCAAAATCCTTGAATCGTTCAAGCAACGTTTTTATACTACCAAGCTTGCTCGATATCAATTCTGAATTTTTAACCTTATCGAGGGAGTTCTTTTCTTCCTGGATTTTATTATCAATATCAGCAACTTCTGTTAACCTTAAAAAATCATCAAATTTAAGCCCTCCCAGAAGATGTTTGTTTCTATTATATTCTGAACTAACTGATGTCTGAGTTCTTGTGTTTTCAGCAATTTGCTCAGTGAGCTTTGTAATCTTTAGGTTGTACTCAACACCTTTTGCACCAAGCATAAATGCCTCAATATTCTTTTGTTGTTCCTGTCCTATTTGTTGATTTTGTGTATATACACTTTCTCTAACAAAATGATTATCAAAAATGATGATGTTACTATACTCTGCACTCCATTTTTCTTCATCAGTTGTATATCTATATTCCCTTGTCGGAGTAATGACTACAGGAATAATTTTTACCGTCTGCTTTTGTGCCCCAATTGTCTTCCGTCCAATTATATAATCAGTTCTATTTTCCTTGAGTGCCCGAAAAATGGCAGTTAAAGTGCTTTTCCCGTGAGTATTCTTACCGTAAATGAAAGTATTCTTCTTAAAGAACTGACCATCACCTTCTGTTTTAGCAGATTTAAAGCGTCCGACATTTATAATCTCAAGTTTCTTGATCATAACTAATTCGCATACAGCACTTCTTGAAGGGTTTCAAAGTTGCCTTTAACTGTAGACACTCCACCCATATCTTCTACGACCGAACTATTACCGTACTTGAGATTGATCAGATTTGTAAGGTCATTTAGTGACTCAAAGCCATTCTTTTCGTATTGATCCATAATGAATTCTATAAACTCTTGATTCTGTTCATCAAGACCATCTTTGAAATCAATATTTGCAGTTGCTACTCGCTCTTTCCTAGAGATGATTTCCTTATCAAAAGCAATAAATCGAAGGAGGTCATAAATATCAGAATTCTCAGCCTTGAACGCCTCTCGTAGTGT
>CAZEUI010000075.1:3602-3826 GCA_964515625.1 uncultured Candidatus Saccharibacteria bacterium | reverse complement strand
ACCCAAAATTAGCATCGTTGCTCTTTGCTGGTGATAGATTTGAGTCACGTGACATTATTACAGGGTGGCTAACAGAAGGTAAGAACGTTATTTTGGATCGGTATGTTAGTGCCAATATGTTGCATCAAGGAGCTAAAATAAGCGATATTGAAAAAAGAGGCTCGTTTCTAATGTGGCTTGAGCGGCTAGAGTTTGGTGTATTTAAATTACCTCGTCCAGACATG
>CAZEUI010000075.1:0-3585 GCA_964515625.1 uncultured Candidatus Saccharibacteria bacterium | reverse complement strand
TATGCCTGTAGATATGAGGCATGCACTTTTGACCACAGATGAAGGGAAGCCGGAACTCGGTCATACAGAGACTGATATTGAATATCAGCTTGAAGTACAGAAGTGTGCACAGCAAGTTTCTGCTTTAGAGAAGTGGAAGATGGTGTCTTGTGTGACTGATGATAAATTGCGTAGTAAAGACAACATTAATACAGAGCTGTACGGCATTATTAAACCAATACTTAACTAAAAAATATGGAAATCTTAATTAAAAGACTCAGTGAGGATGTTGATCTTCCTGTCTATGACAGAGAAGTTGGACCCGGATTTGACCTATTGTCTGCAGAGGCTGTAACAGTCAATGGAGGAGAAAGGGTTTTAGTTTCTACAGGAATTGCTGTTGCAATGTCTGTTGGTTATATTGGTTTGGTTTGTAATGAATCGGATGTCTCTGGTAATTCGACCAGGATTACAGCGATGGTGATAGATTCTGGGTATCGTAAAGAGATTAAAATTGAACTAACTAATGTCGGGACAGAATCAGTAGTTATTGGAAAGGGGGTAAAAGTAGCTCAGATTTTAGTTCAGCAGATAAACCACCCACATCTGATTGAGGCTGAAGACCTTGGGGGAGAAAATGCTATTAGGTAATTGTAAAAGTTGATCAATCTGATTATTTTATCAAGGTGTTAATATTTTAAATATGACAGACTACCAAAATATAAAAAAACAAGACGACGAAGTCTACGATATTTTGCTTGGTGAAGAGGAGCGTGAGCGAATCGGTGTTGAGTTGATTCCTAGTGAAAACTACGTCTCAAAAGCAGTGCGTGAAGCTGCTGGGTCAGTGCTTACAAATAAGTATGCAGAAGGGTATCCAGGGAAACGTTATTATGGCGGGCAAAAATATACCGACGAAATTGAAACTCTGGCAATAGATCGGGCGAAGAGTCTTTTTAAAGCTGAGTATGTAAACGTTCAGCCTCTCGGAGGGGCTGCTGCAAATGTGGCGATGTACTTTGCTTTAATGGAGCCTGGAGACACTGTTCTCGGAATGGACTTATCACACGGTGGTCACTTGACTCATGGTCATCCCACTACGGCAATTAATAAAGTTTTCAATTTTGTTCGTTATAAAATGAAGGATGTTGATACTGGAGAAATTGACTATGATGGGCTCCTTGAAATGGCTCGAAAACATAAACCAAAGATTATTTTGGCTGGATTTTCAGCGTATAGTCGAGAGCTTGATTATGAAAAGTTTGTAACAATCGCTAAAGAGGTGGGGGCTTATACTGTGGCGGATGTTGCTCATATTGCCGGCATGATTGCGACAAGGGTTTTGAAAAATCCTTTCGATGCTGGTTTTGATGTGATGACTACTACTACTCATAAAACTTTGCGGGGACCTCGCGGGGGAATGATTATGGTGAGGGAAAGTGAAGAGATTGCGAAGAAAATAAATCGTTCAGTTTTTCCAGGTATGCAAGGTGGGCCACATATGCACATTATTGCTGCTAAAGCTGTAGCTTTTGGTGAAGCCTTAAAACCTAGTTTTAAAACTTATACAGAACAGATTCTGAAGAATGCTAAGGCAATGGAGAAGGTGTTTAAGAAGCATAATATTCGCTTGCAAGGCGGAGGAACTGACAATCACCTCCTTCTAGCTGACGTTAACGGTTCTATGGGTGTGACTGGAAAAGAGGCTGAGTTAGTGCTTGATGAAGTTGGTATTACTCTTAATAAAAACATGATTGCTGATGAGCCTCGTACAGCTTTCGACCCTTCTGGTATTAGATTTGGTACACCTGCTATGACTACTCGCGGAATGAAAGAGAATGAAGCATCAATGCTTGCAGAGCTGATGGTTAGGACTCTCAAGGCTCGTGAGGATGATACTGAGAAAGCTATTATCAAAGAAGAAGTGAAGACTCTTTGTGAAAAATTTCCAGTACCAGAATCTTTTATTTAAAATAATCACACCGTTTATAAAACATCATCTTTTAAGATGATGTTTTATTTATATTCTGGTATTATTAATAATAATGTTCAGGTTTATGCAAATAATTCGTCATCACTGGTTAACAGTGGCTTTTATATTAGGATTTGTAACTGACCTATTGTTGCTCAATCGAATTGACGATGCTTTTGATAATTTCATTTTATTCTTCTATACAATAGTTGCTACATTCAGTATTTTATTTTTATATATAGGAGTGGCGGAGAAGGGGCCAGTTTTCTTGTCTAAAGCCTTAAAAAAATATTCACCAGTTTTGATGCAGTATGCTTTTGGAGGGTTGTTGTCTGGCATGCTTATATTTTATGGCCGGAGTGGTGATTGGTTTACTAATACTCCGTTTATGTTGTTAATTCTCTTGGTTATTTTTGGAAATGAAGTTGTAGAAAAAAGGTCAGATCGTATCATTTATCAATTATCTCTTTACTATGTAGGTATTTTTTCATACGTTGTTTTACAAATTCCTGTAGTCCTTGGAAGAATGGGGGACGGGATTTTCATATTCAGTGGCTTAGTATCCCTTGTTGTAGTGATGATTCTAGTTCGTACTCTGTATCTTATTGTTCCGAATTTTATGGCTCTCAATACTAAAAAGATCATTCTTACTATTGGTTTTATTTATATTGGTTTTAATAGCTTATATTTTTTGAATGCGATTCCGCCAATCCCACTATCTTTAACTGATTTAGAGATAGTCCATTCTGTAGAACGTGTTTCAAGTGGTGGGTATAGAATAGCTATGGAGCAACAGCCTTGGTATCGAAGGTTGCCATTTACAACAAATATTTTACATCCGACTGAAAGTTCAGTCTCTTGTTTTGCTCGAGTGTACGCACCAACTAATTTATCAACCAAAATTTTCCACCGTTGGGAATTTGAAGACATGAATGGAGAATGGCAGGAACATTTTAGACTAGGTTATGGTATTTCAGGAGTGAATAAAAAAGGTTATGGAGGATATACAAGTGTTGAAAATTTTCATGACGGTCATTGGCGCTGTAGTGTTGAAACTGAGCGCGGTCAGGTTTTAGGTCGGAAGGTTGTGTTGATAGAGACTTCTGGAGTGGCGGGGGAAATCATCTTTCAGATAGAACATAGATAATGGAAATAAAGTTATTAATATAAAAACCCTGAATATTTAATTTCAGGGTTTATTGATGAAATATTTCACCTAATTTACATTAATAACTAGTTAGGCAGTAGTTATTTTTATAATTAAAGAAAACACGTTCTTTAATGTTGTAATAAAAATACGCAGAGGCCAGTAAATATAAACTGCAAAAGGGTTCATATGTCGTAAAATTTTTTTAGCAAAAACACAGCCTTTATTCGATGATGTGTCGACTGTTATTATCGCGACTGTTGCAGCAATAAGAAATAAACCGACAGCGGAATTAAATAATGTGACAATATCTACATTATTATTTACAGGGACTGTTAAGGTTAAGACTATTGTTATTAAAATAACATAACTTAATATTACCCAAAACACAGTGTTAAATATAATCCAGACTGAACTCCAGTAGTGCTTATCATACCAGGTTGCTTTATCAGAACGTTTTTTTGAAATCAGTATGCCTGAAGAACCT
>CAZEUI010000074.1:0-3829 GCA_964515625.1 uncultured Candidatus Saccharibacteria bacterium | reverse complement strand
TCGACATCCGTAATAAATACCAATGTTACTGCAGCTGGTTACCCAGCAACAGACATGCTTACAAATGGACCTAACGCAGACCTGATACCAAAAATAGCTAGTACTACAATCTCCGAACTTTACACTTTTGATTCAAATTATGCTGATGTTTTCTCAATCCGAGGGAGTCAGGTTGGTGCTGAAGGAGCATCAGGAGGCCCTGTTGTTAATAGTAATGGTGATGCTATTGGTCTTATAGTTACCCGTGGCGACGACACAGTAGACGGTGAAGGGAGCTTAAGAGCTATCACCATCTCACACGTAAACAGAACCATTCTTCAAGAAACAGGATTTACTTTAAGAGAGAATTTGAGAGGAAATCTTCAGTATCGTGGTGATATATTCAAAAAGACGTTAACGCCTTTTTTAATAAGAATACTTCAATTCAATAATTAGTTTACAACCTTAGTATAAATAGTCTGAGTAGGGTAAGCAAAATCAATACCAAGTTCTGCAAAACGTTTTATTAGGTCAAAATTAAACACTTCTTGAATATCAAGATATTCTGCGTAATTTGATGATTCAACATAAAACACGATCTCAAAGATCAACGCAGAGTCACCAAAAGTTGTGAAGTGAACCCTGTCTAGCCTAGCACCATCAAGAGCTTCAAAAATTCTTTTCACTATACCAGCAACTTCTTTCACTTTTATTTGTGGCGTTTCATAAGTAATACCGATTTTTGTCACAACACGACGTTCCTGCATCTTCTTAAAGTTTTGCACTCGAGCTGACGTCAATTCTGCATTAGAAATAACAAGCTCTTGACCTTGAGGAGTACGAAGCCTGGTTGATTTAATGCCGATCTTTTCTACAGTACCTGAGTCACTACCAATAACCACGTAATCTCCAATTCGGAAGGGTTTATCAAAATACAAAGAGAACGAAGCAAACAAATCACTAAGGACTCCTTGCAATGCCAAAGCCACAGCTATACCTCCAATCCCTAAACCAGCAATCAATGAAACAACTTCAATACCCAAGTTGGAAAGTACGAACAATAAACCAAGAGACCAGAGAGTGATCTTTGCGATCAGCGTCACCAAGTGTGCCGTTGTAGCTGAGTTTAGATCAACAATTCCATCACCATCCTCATCCTTTTCCAAGAAATTAATGACAAAGTATTTTACAAACTGAGTAGCAATTTCAATCAGCTGCCACACTAAAGAAAACAAAAATACTGCAGTAACAATAAATTCCACTCGATCTGACAAATTAAATACCTGTATTGAGACATATAAGGAAACTAGAACGTACACCCAAGGTCGGATATTCTTTACAGCACCGACGATAATGTCATCAAGCTTGTTTTTTGTCTTACTTACCATTTTAACCAAATTGATTAAGACTATTTTCTGTATAATCCAAAAAATAGCAGTCAATATCATAAAAATAGATACTGCTGTTAAGGATATTCTAAAATCCACCTCACCAAAAAATGGAATTTCGTAAATTAGTCTTGGTAAAACATTAGTTAAAGTATCGTCTGTAAATTGGTCAAACATGAGAATATTTTATTTTATATAACTATAGCCTACCAAATATAAAGCAATCCCTCAATCTCTTGAGATAGGTTATTTTTCAGTCATTGCTATCAATTTTGCAAAATTTTTAAGAATAGTATTAGAATGAGAGTCATTTTTAAATATTTCCTCTACCAAAACACCTTCAGGTAGATACCCGGGCGAGTATTTAATCCTCTTAACGAGATCTGAAAAAGTTAATTCTGGGTGAAACTGAGTAGTATAAATATTATTCTTATATTGCAATGCAGAAACTTTACACTTACCTCCCCCATTCATCAAAAGAACAGCGCCGTCAGGAACCTTATCCAAAACATCTTTATGCCCATAATGTGCATGGAATGATTCAGGTAATTCTGAAAACAAGAAGTGGTCGTTCTTATCAACAACAAGACTCACTTCATGAGAACAAACCTTTTTCTCCTCTTCGCTATATCTAATCTTAACACCAGCAAAAGCCCCTAACAATTGATGTCCGTAACAAATTCCCAAGGTAGGAATGTCATGTTTAAAAATATACTTGAATAGTGGTGTTAACCTTTCTAAAAAAACGTAAGATGTTGTTATTGCAATATCAGTTTTTTTGCAATTACCGTCAAAATGAAACTCCCCAGAACCACCTAGAATAACGCCAGAATATTCAGACATTACTTCTGTGGGATAACTCCAGCCTAGTGAAGCATCAGTAGCATCAATATAATCTATATCGACATATTTATCAGCTTCACGACCAACACACTCCTGCTCCTGACCAATCGATTCTATATTCTTACGAAACTGAATACAAAGTATTTTTAATTTTGTCATAATAATTTAATTATTTAGGGCTCAAGCAAGAAATTAGACACTTCCAGACTGAGAACTAAAGGCAGAAAGATCCTGCCTTTATAAAAAAGAACACACGCTAGAATAAAAAGGACTACCTTTTATCAACTAAATACGACCAGTAATCTGCAGATAATGGCTTATCTGGAAACTGGAAAGGTAACTTTTCTTCCAAATACTTATACGCTTTACTTGACTCTGCAGAAGAAACAAATAATCCCTGATTTTGAACATAAAACCACTCAAGGAGAATATCTATTACTGAAATTCCCTCAATAATAAATCTTTCAGCCACACTAAGAGGAACGGAAGGAAGGTAGCGAAGCTCCAAATATGGACCGTATTCACTTATTTTTGGTCGCATAAACCACCATATAAAAGTTAAGTCCGTCGGATTTGTTATCTTCATGTGATTTTTCCGACAAATTACATACCTGCTATTATCTACCTGAAATAATCTTGGCAAAGACTCGATACAATTCACCATCGCTGCAGACGACTCAAACCACCTGCTTGAAGAAGGAAATCTTTCTGGTAGAGCAAATTTCTTCCAAATTGACAGATGACCTTTACCTAAACCTGAAATACTATGAACTCTACTGGCTAAGAACGGCGCAATGTTATTAAACATATTAATCAAGAAAACACCATCACTACCAAAAGGATCAATTGTTTCACCGCTGAAATTTAAATGAATAGCAGCATTATTAGTCATCTCATTTACATAATGACCACCACCAGGCACCTCCATTTCTAAAGAGGTTTTCAAAGCACTGTATCTAGGATCATCATTCCAAACACCGCTATTACTCACAAATTGAGTATTTCGAAATGGCTCAAAAACAAGACCGTTATTAATTTCCTCTAACATTAGTCTTAAGGTTCTAATTGAGCTTGTGACATTGTTCTGTGGAAAAGACACCAGCTCTACAATATCTCTTCCTGCTTCATAAGTAAAAAAGCCATCTTCTTTACTAGACTTTGGCAACTTACCTGAATAAAAACCTTCAACTTCAATCCCTATTTTCTCAACACGAGTAGAAGACAGGTTTCCTAAACACCTTTCTAAATGACTCATCTTACTCCCCTTTATAATATAAGTATTTTAAATAACAATAAGGGCTGTCCACGAAGGACCCTTTATTCAGATTGATCTTTCGTTACAATCTGTTACAGAATATGAATATTGATTCAAAACCCCTAACAGATGACAACTTAAAAAATCTAACTCTCCATCACAGGGAAAGTTAGCTTTGATCATCTTCTTAATCTACAAACTAATTAACCCCTCGATAAACTAACCATTAAAAAACACAAACCGAAGCGGGATAATGATTATGCCGTATGAATATTTTAGACAGATTGAATTCATGAGTGTTAAACATACTGACTAATCTATATATTGTCAATAGTATCTACTGTAGAGGAAACTTGTGTTTCAA
>CAZEUI010000073.1:0-3883 GCA_964515625.1 uncultured Candidatus Saccharibacteria bacterium | reverse complement strand
AGTCAGAAAAGACGTGATGAGGGCTGCTTTAGGTTATCTGAAAAGGAGGTCTTTTGTGAGTAGAAGATCAATTCAAAGGAGGGGTTAATTGTATTAAAAGTTTTATCTACAAACGGTCTTTTTTTTATGATGATGTGCTAAAGATATTTATAAAATGAGCGTGTTGTAGATGTATGATGAGAGTTTGCTTATAGTATTTCAAGTTTATATTAACTTGAAATAAGCACTCCTGTGAATTTAAAGTCAGCTATTTTTTTATATACCAACCTGCCTAAATAATCCCGAAGTAGTAACATAGAGATATACTAATTATAGATATCTATATGCGTGCAATAATCAACTTAACAACCACACAGCGAGCACATCTCGCAATGCGAAAGAAAAAAGAATCCAATAACAAAATCTATCGTCGGTATCTTTATCTTGAAATGAGTAGTGAAGGTATGACAAATATAAAAATAGCTAAACTACTGGGAGTATGCAACGACACACTCACCGTCTGGAAACAGATATACGAAGAAGCTGGACTTGAAGGATTGGCACAACTTCACTACGAAGGGAGAAGAATATCGAAACTGGAAGAACATAAAGAAGTCATACGTAGTAAAGTTGTGAAAGATAACATAGCAACACTCAAACAGATACAAGGTTTTTTAAAGAAAGAGTGTCACGTAACTGTTGAACACAGCTGGCTATATCGCTTTTGCAAAAAAACTCAATCTCTCTTATAAAAAGACCCGTCTAATACCCGGCAGACATCAAGATAAAGAAGTTCAACAAGCTTTTGTTCGTCGCTTGCTGATACTGGTTAAGGATGCTGAAGACTCAGATGGTACTGAGGTTGTTTTAAGTTTTGACCCAATGCATCAGATGCATAACAACGAAAACGGTTATCTGTGGCAAATACAAGGGTCTTCTGGCACAAAGCGGGTACTCTCAAATACTGGACGTGGGAGACTCAATATTCTTGGTGCACTTTATCTTGTTTCTCATGAGATCGTACCTCTTATAACTGAGGCAAACTGTACCAAAGAGACAATCAAAGTATTTCTTGATGAAGTGGTTAAAGCATACCCACAGCGCAAAAAGATATCAATATTTTTAGACAATGCGACGTATCAGAGGAATTATGAAGTACAGGAGTACGTAAAAGAGCTTGGGATTACGTTAGTCTTTATGCCATCGTACTCTCCAAATCTTTGCCTGATAGAGCGACTGTGGAAGTATTTCAAAAAGAACGTGGTAAAGAACATATACTATGAAACCTATGATGACTTTTACGAAGGTATCTGTTCTTTTTTTGAGAACTGGGATACACACAAAGAACATGTGCGGTCTTTATTTAGTTTGAATTTCGAGATTATTTAGGCAAGTTAGTATAGCTACATTTTACCGATTCGTCTAGAGATTTTAATTGGTGTCGACATGGTATAGTATCTCTCATATGAAAGATATTTTAAGAGTTGTAGTTTTTGCTGGATTATTGCAGTTCCATTCCTTACCCTTTATGTAGAAAATGATTATTTTTTCCCGTTTATTACTGGTAAAAACTTTTGGTTTAGAATAATCATTGATGTAGTTTTTGCTTCTTGGATAATTATTGCTTTGTATGAAGTAAAGTATCGTCCTAAAATGTCCGGAATTGTCTGGAGCTTTGGAATTCTTTTAATAGTAATGTTTTTCGCCAATCTTTACGGGACTCATCCTCAGACAAGTTTTTGGAGTAATTTCGAACGAATGGATGGTTATGTGTCATTGGTACATACTTTCCTTTATATGTTTGTTCTCGGTAATGTCTTACAGACAAAGAAACACTGGAGTTACCTGTTAAACACATCCTTAGCTGTAGCGTTTATAGTGGCCTTTTACGGACTGGCTCAGTATGGAGGGTTGGTTGAGGGTGCTGGTAGCCGTATCGATAGTCGTTTGGGGAATGCTGCTTACATGGCTGTTTACATGCTTTTTCATATATTCATCGCTTTTTGGTTATTCGTAGAAACTCGTAATATAACTCTTAGGGTGATCTATGGAGCTTTGTCAGGAATGTTTATTTTTGTGCTGATTGAAACAGGTACTCGAGGTACTGTAATAGGTTTTGCTGTAGGTGTCCTTGTTATGTCAGCTTATATTGGGTTCTTTGGTACTCAGTTTAAGGAGTATCGAAAATATGCTGTGGGAGGGTTCGCTATCCTAGCTATTGTAATTGCTGTCTTTGTTGCAGGACGAGATTCTGAGGTGATTCAGAGTAATCCTAACCTTGCACGAATTGCTAATATCTCTTCAAAAGATCTTGAAATTCGCATGATAATCTGGAACGCAGCTTGGGAGGGTGTAAAAGAAAAACCTTTACTTGGTTATGGGCAAAGTAATTTTAATTACGTCTTTAATGATAAATATGACCCGCGATTGTATGCACAAGAACAGTGGTTTGATCGTGCACATAATATTTTTATGGATTGGCTTATTACCGGCGGTTTTGTAGGGTTGGTAATTTACTTGAGTATCTTCGGATGGTGTCTGTATTACTTACTGATCAAACCACTTCATAAAAAAGATGAATCATTTAATGTAATGGAACGTGGTGTTTTGCTTGGAGTGTTGGCAGGGTACTTCACGCATAATTTAGTAGTATTTGATAATATTGTCAGCTACATGTTTTTCGCGATTATTCTTGCTTTGATCACATCACGAGTTGGAGTGATTCCTGACAAGGTTGCTGATTTTAAAATAGACAAGCTTATTATTTCTCAATTCCTTGCTCCAGTCGCGATGATTATTCTGGCATTAAGTATTTACACTTTTCATGTTCCAGGGATGCAAGCGTCTGCTGATGTGATCGATGCTTTCAGAGCCGAAACTCCGACTGAAAGTTTAGCTTTCTTTGTTAAGGCTGTAGAGCGTAATTCATTTGCACAACAGGAAATCACAGAGCAATTGGCCCAACAAGCTATCAGTGTTGTCCGTAATGAGCAGATACCTGTAGCTGTAAGAGAAGCTTTTGCTACTACTTCAGAAGCAGAACTACTCCGTTTAGAAAGGGATAAGCCTGGTGACGCTAGAATTCAAGTCTTTATAGGTAGTTACTATCGAGCAATGAATCAGCTTGATAAAGCTGAAAAGCACATGGCTTTAGCTCGTGAGTTTTCACCTAAGAAGCAGGCAATTATTATTCAACAAGGTTTCGTTGCTTTGTCACAAGGAAGAACCAGTGAGGCTCATCAGTTCTTTAAAGACTCTTTTGATCTTGATGAACGTAATCTCGAAGCTAGGGAGTACTATGCGGCGTCATTCTTTTATGTGGATGAACCTGCAGGAGCACAATTTTTACTGGAAGATGAAGGTGGTGTTTCAAACAAAGACGATATTATACGTAGATTTGCCAAAAGTGATTTCTTGATTGGTGCAGCTAATCAGTTTGGTCATTCAGATTTCGTAATTCAATTGTTTGACTTCAGAATTAGAGGAGAATTTCCTGAGAATGTAGGTTGGAAAAAAGATCCACAAAATTGGGCAACCTTAGCGTTTCTTTACTATCAAAATGATGACTTAGAAACAGCCGTGTCTATTCTAAATGAAGCTAAGGAGGTTATTCCGACATTCGAAGACAGTGCAAATTGTTTTATTGATAATATTGAAAATGATAAAGATCCACAGGAGGGTTGTTAATTAATCATGAAAATAAAAATAGAGAAGAACATTTCTCTGGCACCACACACCACCTTAAAAGTAGGTGGTTTTGCTGATTACTTTGTAGTAATCAAGTCCCTTTCAGAATTAAAAGAGGCATTGATTTTCGCAAGGCAAAAATTAATACCGACACTTGTTTTTGGTGGAGGTTCAAATATCCTTGTTTCTGATGATGGTTTCAAAGGTCTTGTAATCA
>CAZEUI010000072.1:0-3902 GCA_964515625.1 uncultured Candidatus Saccharibacteria bacterium | reverse complement strand
CCTACTTGGTGGTTGTTTCTGACTGCTTTTGGATTTGGTGTGATTATTGGTAGTTTTCTTAATGTTTACATTTACCGGTTTCATACTGGTAAGTCGTTCTCTGGGCATTCGCACTGTCTTTCGTGTGGTTCGCGATTGCAGTGGTTTGAATTGTTTCCTTTATTTTCGTATTTAGGTCTGAGAGGTCGGTGCCGGAAATGTGGATGCTCCATACCTTATCGATATTTTTTAGTTGAATTAGTGACCGGTATCTTATTTTCTCTAGCTCTAGTTTTGACCTATGACATCTTACTTATCGGCTTGTGGTGGTTCGTCCTTTCTGTGCTGGTCGTTATTACTGTTTATGATTTGTACCATTTTATTATCCCGGATTCTTTAACAGGAGTGTTAACAGTTGCCTCAATTGCGATTATTATTTATGAATACTTCTTAGTTCAAGTAGACATAAGTTTAATTGTTGGGCAAGCAGTAACTGCTGTTGGGGGGTCAGCCTTTTTTTTCTTGTTGTGGCTTTGTTCCAAAGGGAGATGGTTAGGGTTTGGTGATGTTAAATTAGCGTTTCCTTTAGGATTACTTGTGGGTCCTGCCTATGTCTTTTCTTTTGTAGTATTGTCTTTTTGGATTGGTGCTGGTATCAGTTTGCTCATGCTTGCTTGGCTAAGGTTTGGTAGGGGACAAAAATCCTTACATTTATCGTCCAAAACCCTTACAATGAAAAGCGCTGTTCCATTCGCACCATTTCTGGTCGCCAGCACTTTGGTTATAATATTTACAGATTTTAATGTCTTGGATCTCTTTAGTTTTATTTAAGAAAGAACCTAATCAACATTTGTCTACCAGTCAAGGTGGTTTTGGTTTAATTGAGCTAATCGTTAGTATTGGTATCATGGTTTTCATATTGTCTATGGTGCTTGTGAAACAAGGTTCTTTTGATAACGCTATCCTTCTCCGTAGCCAGGCTTATGAAATTGCTTTAATGCTACGTGAGATACAACTCAGTGCTGTTAGTTCAATTAATGATGGTTCTGGTGACTTCCGTGCAGATTTAGGAGTGTCTTTTAATAAAACTACCGCGATTGACAGAGGTGTTTACAAAATTTTCCGTGATCTAAATAATAATGGTTATGACAGTGGTGAGGAATATGGTATTCAGGGAGTATTAGATAATAGATTTGAAATTCGAGATATTATTGTTGGTACTAACAATGAAGATAAAGTGTCGATAGTTTTTACTCGTCCAAACTTCGATGCTATGTTCTACGATGCATTAAACGCTCTGTCTACAGAGGCTGTCGTTCTTATTGTGATTGGGAAAAAGGGTGCTGTATCTCCTACACGGACAGTTGAAATTTCTGCTACAGGTCAAATAAGTGTTTTGTAATTAATTGTATGAATAATTTTAAAACAAAAGTTCAAGCACAATCAGGATTTTCTTTAATAGAAATGATTGTGTCTTTGGGAGTTTTTTCAGTAATAATTACTATTTCAATGGGGGCATTGCTAATGATCATTTCTTCAAGCCAGCAGTTGCAGAAGGAGCAGAATGTGATGACTAATCTTTCTTTTGCGCTGGATAGCATGACGAGAGAGATAAGGACGGGATCAAAATACTATTGTCAGACAAGAAACAGTAATAATAACAACATGTTTGATGACAGCAAGGATCTGGATGTTTATGGTTCAGGTCATCCTTTTGGAAGTTATGATGATGTTCTTGATTGTGCTGATGGACGAATTCCTGATAATCACAGGTACCAAGGTATTGCTTTTGTTGAGAGTGGGCAGAGTATTACTGGTACTGGAGATAGGATCCTTTATTATTTTGACTCTGACCTAAACAAAATTTTTAGGCGAGTAGGTGATGGTGCTTCTTTACCTATCACATCTTCAGGTATTAATATAATAGATGCAGAGTTTTTTGTCACAGGCAGCGAGTCATTGTCGAACAATGTCGCAGAAGTTGATCAGGCGCTTGTCACTATCATAATTAAAGCCCGTGATATTAATGATGCTGGTGGAAAAATATACCGCATTCAAACGAGCATAACTCAGCGAACTTTAGACATATGAAATATTATATAAATACAGAAAAAGGATTTACTTTGGTTGAGACTTTAGTTTCTGTGACTATTCTCCTGTTTGTAATAGTAGGTCCGATGACTATAATTTCATCCACTTCTAAAAGTACAAGTTATTCAAGTGAGCAGATTGTCGCATTCTTCCTCGCCCAAGAAGGTGCAGAGTTAATACAGAAAGCGCGAGACGACCTTCTGATTAAATATTTTCTTGATCCTCTAGATGCTGACTATGAGCCTGACCCATGGGGTAAATTCATTGACAGTTCTTCTGCGGGAGAATATAAATATTGTTTTTCAACTGGTTGTGGGTTAGGACTGGTCGTCGGCTCTGCTAATGGTTCCTTGATGGCTCCTATTGAGTGTACAGGGTCAAATTGTAAGTTGAATCTTAACCTTTCACATTCAAGAATAATATACGCACATTCCTCCGTAGGTGCTGATGATACTGTTTATACTAGAGTAATTAAATTATCTGGAGCCGGTGATGAAATTAAGGTGGTTTCAAAAGTTACATGGAGAACAGGCTCTGTGCGCGAGGTTCAAAAAGTTGAGGTGGTGACGTACTTATTTGATATTTATGGACTATAAATTAAAACATCATTTTAAAAAAGAAGAAGGATTTGCCCTACTGATAACTCTGATTGTAGTTAGTACAGTTTTGTCTGTTGGTGTGGCGATGTTAGAACTGTCTATTAAGCAGGTTAGACTTTCGACCAATACTAAAGATTCAGAGATTGCTTTTCATGCTGCTAATGCCGGTGTTGAGTGTGCTCAGTACATAAGAAGAATCAATGCTCCTTCTGCAGGAGATCCTTTTCCTAGTCCTGATATGGAAAAAGGTGAAGTTATTACCCCGTCTTGTTTTGGGTCTGCTACCATTAGTAATGAGCTTGTTAACATTACTCCAACTGATGTGAATGGGGATGGAGAAGCTTATCTGTATAATTACTCATTTACTTGGGGTGTTACAAATAATCATTGTACCAAAATTACCACCCTAATCGCTTCTTCTACTCAAGGGCTATCTGGCATGCTAGTAAATAATATACCTGTCTTAATTGAAGGGTATCCTAGTGTTGGTACTACTCCCGGTCAGATGTTCTGTGAAGCTGGAGCTCGTTGTACTGTAATATCAGTACGAGGATATAATAAAGCTTGCTCCAATATTAATACTTACGGTGTCGTTGAGCGGGAAGTTTTGCTAGAATACTAGTTATGAAAAAAACAGCTAAGAAAGAACGGCTGCAACAATTGCTGGATACGATTCTGCATCATCAGAAACGCTATCATGTTGAAGACTCTCCGGAAATAAGTGATGAAGCTTATGATGCTCTTCTTGGCGAATTGAGAATTTTAGAGATTGATGTTGACGGTAAGGTTGGTAAGATTACAACGTCTGTTGGAGGTGCTATAAATGAAGCTTTTTCTAAAGTTGAACATAAAGTTAGGCAATGGTCTTTTGATAATGTTTTTACGCATGAAGAGCTTTGTGAGTGGGATGAAAAACTAAAGCGTTTAATTATAAAATCTGACCAGTCACCAGAATTATTGTCATATGTTTCTGAACATAAGATAGATGGATTGAAGTTAATTGTTGAATATAAGAAAGGTCAGTTAGTTCGTGCCTCTACTCGCGGTAACGGACTAATTGGTGAGAATGTTACTCATAATGCTGAGACTATTACTTCATTGCCAAAGTTGTTAAAAGAGCCTGTTGATCTGATTTGCATCGGTGAGGTTTGGTTGGCAAAAAGTGAGTTTGAAAGAATTAATAAAGAGCGGTTGAAAAATGAGGAGTCACTGTTTGCGAACCCTCGTAATGCG
>CAZEUI010000071.1:3318-3907 GCA_964515625.1 uncultured Candidatus Saccharibacteria bacterium | reverse complement strand
CGCCCAGATTTTAGAAGTATATTTAACAACGTATTTTAAGCTATTTTTTTGTGCCTACTATCCTTAATGGAACCAGACATATAAAAACTCGGTATCACAAGGATACCGAGTTATAAGCTTAAAAAGCTGTACTAAACCTGACAAGGTTACAAACAATGAACAATACGATCACCAATCCATTTCTGGAAGTGTTGGTTAAGAGCAAAATTATCATTATTCCACATCTCACTAATTTCTCTATGTAGAACAGACCCAAACATGACTTTTTGACCTAGATCAGCATCTTCAGTTGCAAATTGACCATTAGGCAAAATGAGGCTGTAAAAACGAGACATCGGTTTTGAAACCCTGTCTGAATATCGGATAATCATATCCGAAAACATCTGACGAGCCGTCTCCAAACCCTCTAAGATAACTTCTGAATCAGGTTTTAATTCTTGAAATATAAACCTGGCCCGCCCAGCAGACACTGTCCAAGATAAACCCCAATCACGCACACCAACATCATACAAATATTGAGCAATCTTAACGATCTCCGTTTGATTTTGTTTATTAAGAGCCGTGAGAACTCGTAAATTCACCCTAGCGT
>CAZEUI010000071.1:0-3296 GCA_964515625.1 uncultured Candidatus Saccharibacteria bacterium | reverse complement strand
AATCGCTTCCACAGTATCCGACCAAGCGTCTCCACTACTTGACCTACTTGGTCTGATTATATTATTGGTTGTGGCAGTTGCACCATCAAGACTGATTTCCACTCTAGTGCAATTTACTAACAAAGAAACATTCTCACTAGTGATGTAAGATCCATTTGTACCAAGTACAACACTAATGTTTGTATGTATCAGATGCTGTATGATGTCAAAAATATCATCTCGCAGTAAGGACTCCCCTCCGGAAATAACTACTCTCATAACTTCTGCATCAACTAAACGCTGACAGACCTCAAAGCATTGCTGCGTTGACAACATCACACTAGGCAACTCTTCTTGGTTACCATAACAATGAATGCAGCGTAAGTTACAACCTCCTATTATAATCCAAGAAACGCCAATAGGAGTTCTAGGTAAACACTCGCTCTCTTTATTAATTTCTGCAGAAAAACTATCAGTTAGTTGATCATAGTAAATCTTACCAAATTCCTCATTACGATCTCTTATTCCAATATTATTCATGTAAAGTACTCCTCTGTTGATTCTGTAAAAGTATACAAAACACACCATCAATTTCAAGTGTTAGGCTAAATAAACCTTGTTTGCCGCGATTGTTTTAAAAATCTTCTCATGAGGCATGAAAATATTTTTTGGTAACTCATCTACAGGAAACCACCTCCACTCTTCACAACAATCAGGCTCACAAATACGCGGCACCTCCTGGTCTTTTGGATCAAATCCAACTAGAGGTACTTTATACGTGACGTGCATATAGTGTATATCATTATCTGGCTGCAAGTCATCTGTCAGGGCCAGCAAAGAAAAGGTGGTAGGATCAAGTGTTACACCCATTTCTTCGTGCAATTCTCGGGCTAAACATTCATCTGCTCGTTCCATAAACTCTAAGTGACCTCCTGGCAATGCCCAAGTACCAGCACCATAAACATTACCTCTCTTACCCAAGAGGAGCATATTTTTTTTTATAATATACGCTTCACAACCTATTTGTAAGTTTTTCATATTATTAAAGTATAACAAAAAAAGAAACTGATGAGGAATCAGTTTCTAAGGCTAAAATTTAACCAACGATTTTTACGACATGATGGAATGTTTCCAACTGAGACATTGGAGGAATCAGTCTTACAAACTCCATAGTTCGCACTCTCTCATCCCAGACAGAACATTCTTTCAATCGACGAGCTGTATCTTTTTTACTATCACCTCGTGCCAACAGTCTCTCTCGCAAAATCTTTTCAGCTGGAGAAAGTAAATGGACGGCAGTATGGTGGATATTCTGTGAAGAGCAAAATTGATTTAACAGCAATATACTATCCACACACAACACAATCACGGCTCCTGCTCCCTCACCAGCAGCTTTGCACAATTCACTTTGTAAAGTTGCGTAATAATTGGAGTGAATTTCTATAGACCAGAGTAAATCTGTCAAGGTAAGAAATTTATCTACTGATAAGTATCTATACTCATTCTCCCTATCAGAAACTCGCACTGGTCGAGTAGTGTGTGACAATACTTGTATATAATTATGATGCTCAATAAGACCCTCTTGCAAAGTTGTCTTTCCTACACCAGAAGCCCCAGATATGGACACTACACGCATTTTGACTCTCCTTAAATAAAGAACTGTTAATATAGAGCCTATACCTAACTTAATAAGAAGTAAAGAATAACATTAGACTTTCCTCAGATTTCCATAATCTAATATTTACCTAAACACCACTCTCGCCTCCTCTAACCAACCTAAGGTAATTTCCTTAAACTGGTTCCACCCCGGGGACAGTAGGTGCCCAAGATAAAAAGACCCTTCTGGGGTCTTTTTATCTTGGGCGGCTAGAGAAAGTAAATAGTTTTACTTTCGTCGGGAATCGAAAGACGGAATGATGTGCCTTTGTCACGAATGAGTCGGGGTCGAAGGTACTTAGATTTTTATGAACGCAGTGAAATAAAAAACTTAGTAACTTGTGGCCGATTCCCGGTAGTCGCCCAATTTTTGAAGCAAGTTTATTTATAAGGGTCTTCTGAGTACCCTACCGAGACGTTCGAACTGGTATAATCTATTGAAAGATTAGAAGTACAATTTTGAGCTATATGAAATACGCATACACCATTTTATACGTTGCAGACGTTGCAAAAACTATAAGTTTTTATAAAGCTGCTTTTGGGTTTTCTGAGAAGTTTATCACTCCTGAACAAGACTACGGTGAATTAGTAACTGGAGAAACTACTATTGCATTCGCTTCTTTCGAACTCGGTAAATCAAACTTTCTTCAGGAATTCCAAGAGACTTCTAATGAAGCCGCACCATTTGGGGTTGAGCTAGCATTTGTAACTGAAAATATCGAACAAGATTTTACAAAAGCACTTGAGGCAGGAGCAACTGAATTTATAGCCGTTGGTGAAAAACCTTGGGGACAAAAAGTAGGATACTTGCGAGATATCAACGGATTTTTGATTGAAATTTGTACACCTGTAAAACAGTAACGTTATATGACTCCTAAAAAACTACTCAAAGAATTGAAGGAATTCGACTTAGAAAAGTACAACATTGTAAGCACCCTCCGTAACTTAGTCATGAAAGACAAGCAGACCAATGAGGAAGTGAAGTATGGTGGTCTTTATTACAGCTTAGAAAAACCTTATACTGGTATTTTTGTAAGTAAAAAACATGTTTCAATGGAATTTAGTAATGGAGCAAAACTTGAAGACCCAGACAATCTTTTACAGGGTAGTGGGAAGCAGAGAAGACATCTCAAATTTACCTCTGTAAACGAAATACCTAAAGCCAAAATAGCTACGTTTTTGAAACAAGCAAAGAGTCTATAAAGATTGGAATATACAACAATGCATCTCCCTTCTCCTCAAACACAGTTCGAACATCCTCTACGACGTCGCCCCATATAAGAAGCTAGATTTAGCAACGTACCTTACTAATACTTTTTTGATGTCATGTTATGTTTAGACATCACAGGATTGTCTTGACACAAATATACTAAAGTATATACTTTAGTATATGAACACACACACAATCTTAAACGTAAAAACAGATAAAAAATTGAAGGCTGAGGCACAAAAAATCTCCAAGGAATTAGGAGTTCCTTTAAGTACCGTGGTTAATGCGTTTCTTAAAAAATTTGTGCGTGAAAAAGAAATCACACTCTCAATCAACACACACTCCCCTACTCCATACTTGGAAGAACTTTTAGAAGACGCTCAGACTGAGCATGCTACTGGAGAAGCTCTTGCATTTGATTCTGGCAAAGACCTCATTACACACCTGAAGT
>CAZEUI010000070.1:0-3923 GCA_964515625.1 uncultured Candidatus Saccharibacteria bacterium | reverse complement strand
ATTCGATTTACCTATCCTTGGTGTTGTTGATTTAAAATCATTTTCCTTGGTTTCATTGTCAATTATTTTAGGTGTTATTGATGGTTTTAATCCTTGTGCTATGTGGGTGCTCATCACTTTCTTGGTGATCCTTTCACAGGCTGGTAGTCGTAAAAAAATGATTCTTCTGGCGGGGATATTTATTTTAGCAGAAGCGATTATGTACAATTTAATTCTTAATGTTTGGTATAAAACATGGGATTTTATAGCTTTAGATCAATACGTCACACCTTTAGTAGGATTCCTTGCTCTTGGAGGGGGTATATTCTTTCTTTGGAGATGGCATAAGAATAAAGGTGCTAATTTAGTTTGTGACATCACAAACTCAAGTGCTCAGTCAAAAACTATCAATAAATTTAAATCTATTGTAAATCAGCCTGTAACGATTGCTTCTATCTTTGCAATTCTAGTAATTGCTTTCTCTGTAAATATTATTGAATTTGCCTGTTCGATTGGTATTCCTCAAGCTTATACAAAGATTCTTGAAATGAACATGCTTACAACCATGGAAAGGCAAGGGTATATTTTGATTTACACTTTTGGTTACATGGTAGACGATATTATTGTGTTTTGTTTGGCAATTTGGGGTTATTCGAAACTTCAGTCCCATGGCGCAAAATACGCGCAACTCTCTTTACTGATTGGTGGTGTATTAATGCTTATACTTGGACTTATTCTTGTAATAGACCCTTCAGCTCTAGTTATTTAAGGTATAATTTAAAATATGGATTGGATACAGATTGGTCAATGGATGGGGATTCTAGCATTCTCACTTTACGTTTTGGTCAGAGGGGCAGATTTGTTTGTGGAAGGTGCTAAGAGGATAGGGAAGTCTTTCGGGATGTCATCGTTTGCAATCGGAGTTTTGATTGTTGGTTTAGGTACGTCTTTGCCGGAGCTGGCATCATCTCTAGCTGCTGTAATGGCGGGGACGACTGAAATTGTAGTAGCTAACGTTGTAGGTTCTAATATTACCAATATACTACTTATAGTGGGTTTGTTGGCCACAATAGGAGGTCCTGTGCTAATTAACCGTAATCTCCTGAAGACCGAATTACCAATTTTCTTGATTTCGACAATTCATTTCGTCTCGGTTATACATGACGGTATTGTTGATAGGATAGAAGCACTGTTACTCTTTGGTACTTTCTGTGCTTACTTGTGGTATTTATTCTCTGCACAAAATGAAGCAAAGGAAGAGATGGAGGTGAAGCAAGTTGCTAAAAAGGTGGTAATAAAAGACGTTGTTTTTATTGTTGGAGGTATTGCTGCCGTACTGTTTGGCGCTAACTATACTGTAGAGATGGCAGTTAATATTGCGACAGCTTTTGCAGTTCCTATCGGATTAGTTTCGATTGGAGCAATCGCCATAGGAACATCTTTACCTGAGCTTTTTGTGTCCTTGCAGGCATTGAAGACAGGTGAGACTGATTTAGCAATCGGGAATATTTTTGGTTCAAATGCTTTCAATATTCTGTTAGTGGTTGGTATACCTGGATTAATAATGCCGTTAACGGTGGATGTTGTAGTTATGGAGCTTGGTCTTTGGGTCCTTGTAGCTGCTTCATTGATCTTATTTATAAACGGACTGGCTCGACAGGTGCAAAAGTGGGAAGGTATTGCCATGATACTTTTCTTCGTCTTCTTTTTGGTAAAGCTTGTAGAGTTTGTTTAATAAAATTTTAAACAAAAAATAGACAAAAATAAGACCACTTAAGTTTACTTAAGTGGTCTTTTGAAAGAAAAGACTTTTGTTACAAAAGGTCTTTTATGACTTTAAAAATTTTTTTAGTCTTTGTGCAGTTTCATCATTTTTTGATAAAATAATGGTTCTGTCTGGGGTCAGTGAGATTATTTCTATTGTGTCTTTAAATACTTTAAAAAGATCGTTTAGAAGTGGGCCAAAAGTCTCACAGTTCTTCGAGCTCAGTAACTGTCCATTTGTTATTGTGCAACAATTATCATTGTTGCTTTGTGAAATAAAATCATCAATGATGCAAGGTTCTACACCGTTTGCAGTTACAATCGTTACAGATTTGTTTTGCGTCTGCCTAGTCATGATCCGGTTTCCGAATTTTTTGCTCAATTTATTGATCAAGCAAATACAGTCATCTTTCTGTTCGTGTACCCACGCGTTTGTTACTCTCATTTTGTTCTCCTTCGGTTAACAATTTCTGGAACTTTGTGTCCATTATCTATTAAACCATATTTAAAATAAAAGTAAACACCTAACTAGAATTTAGTTAGGTGTGTGGCAGAATTATTTCTCAAAATTCTTCATATGTGTTGCCAAATTTTGACAGTCTTTTAAGTTCATTCCTCTGATAAAGTACTGACCTGTCAGATAATGTGTAACTTCTAATCTTGAGTTAAACTTGTTTTGCAGACATACTATGTCTGCAGCGTCATCTGTTATGACTAGCCATAGTGGGCGTGCTATCATCTTTGAATTTTCACTCATCATTCTCTCCTCTCAGTTTGGAACATTGTTTCAATAATAATTGAACCATAGATTACGTTATGTGTAAACTATGGTTTAATTATTATCGATGTTAATTAAGAATAATTAATTAACAAAAAGAGACTCTACAACGGATTTTACATCATTACCGTCAGCTTTTCCTTTTAATTCTTTCATGACTTCTCCGACCAATACTCCCATTTTAATTTTATCTTCTATTTTTAATTCAGCTTTTTTTGCTGTTGCAATAGGTAGTATCTCGTTTGTCGACATCATTTGTGGTAGGTAGCTTTCCAAAACTTCAAGTTCTTCTTTTTCAGGAATAGCTAATTCCGGACGAGCATTACTTTCGTATTGGAAAATAGATTCTTTCCGTTGTTTTCCTAGTCGCTTAATAACAGTTAGTGACTCTTCGTCTGTTAGCCACTCTTGAGGTGTTCGTCCGGTCGCAATAAGTTCATTAGTAAAGGCTGTAACAATTCCTCTGACTGTCCGGAGCTTGATGGCTTCTTTTGCTTTTAAAGCATCTTTGATTGAAGATCTAATTTCTTGATGTAGTGACATGGTGGTTAGTTTAAATTTAAGAGTTCTTAATCTGATAATTTTAACATGGCTAGATGTAAATGGTATGATGTTAAATATGGAAACAGGTTTGGTGGTATTTATCGTTTTTTTATTGTTTATAAATGCTGTTGTTGTTTATGAGTTATTACAGTCTAAAAATGGGGGATTAAGAAAAGGTAATGATTCCGCATTAGTTATGCAAAGGATTGATGAGCTATCTCGAACTGTTGATTTTAAGCTTAGTGAGGCTAATAAAACTATGAGAGAGGGTAGTCAGTCTCAGTTTTCTGAAAGTCAGAAACTGATGAGAGTTATCTCTAGAGACATGAATGAACAGATTAAGTTTGTGCAAGAGAGTGTCTCTAGTAAATTGCTCAGTGTTCAAAAGCAGGTTAGTGAAGTGGGGGAGAGTTCTAAGCAAGTTTTTAAAGTTGCTGATCAGTTGAAAGAGTTGCAAGATATTTTAAAAAATCCTAAACAGCGAGGAATATTAGGAGAATATTATCTAGAAACAGTTTTGCAAAACGTTCTGCCTCCAGATAGTTTTAAAATGCAGTATAGTTTTGAGGATAATCAGATTGTTGATGCTGTTGTATTTGTAAGAGATAAGGTGATACCGATCGATTCTAAATTTTCATTAGAAAATTACAATCGTTTTATCGAGGCACGTGACCCTTCTGAAAAAGATAAGTTTGAAAAGGCTTTTGTAAGTGATCTAAAATTAAGAATTTCCGAAACTGCAAAATATATTAGACCTTCTGAAAAAACTACAGACTTTGCTTTTATGTTTATTCCTCACGAGGGTATTTATTATGACTTACTTTCTAATAAAGTCGGGGCAGGAGAAGAAAATTTGATT
>CAZEUI010000069.1:0-4052 GCA_964515625.1 uncultured Candidatus Saccharibacteria bacterium | reverse complement strand
TTACCACTGAAGAAGAACCAGCACGAAACACCTACAACCAGCAAACTGATAACTATTCCTATAATATATTTCATAACTTATTTATTTTATGTCTTAATAACATTTGCACTAAATCGTAATTCAATCTGAGGGGTCTCTGATGAATTAGTTTCTATAAACAACATTCGAGTCACCGGACCCACACCATTTGGCCCATGAGCAAGAGGATCGTAAGTAGCTGTCACAATTTCTTCCCCTCCAGATGACATCACCCCCGTGCATTCCAAAAACTAAACCGGCAATTTCCCCTTCAGTACACATGCAACTAGTACCAGCTTTTGTAATAACAACGTCTTGTTCACCCTCATTTCGGAGAGTATAAGTAGTACTAAACTTTCCTGCAAAAATTTCAATATCACCAAAATCATAAGGTTCTTCAACAACAATGACTTTAGACGATGAGACAGAAACTATCTTATCAGTTTTTTCACTGTTTGAGCCTGAAGCAATGAAAGCGACTATTATAATCAGTAATGCAACTAAAACTCCTCCTATAGGATATTTTTTCATATTATTTTGGGTCTAGATTACTTTAGCCATTAATAATTCAATGGTTTGTCTCTGAACTTCATTAATAATATCTCATACCTATTATCTTGTCTATGATTAAATCTCCATTCACATTCTTTTAAATGTAGATGAAAATATTCTTTGTGGATCCCGTTAAATTTACTCATTCTTCTCTTCGCCCAACTCCAGAAAGATTCAATGCCGTTAATGTGATTCTTGCCTCTAGCGAACTCATTTTTTGAATGATAGACACGATAGTGATCATAGCTGTACACAAGTCCGTCGTAGGGCTTCCATACGTCTGAGTATACTGTACTACCATCAAGCACTTTACCTTTCAGAATAGGCAGTAATTGAGCCTTAGAACAGTTTTCTACTATCTTTACGTATACTTTACCTCCTCTCTTTAATATACCGAAGACTGGCACTTTACCATTGGCTCCTCTCCCTCTTTTACCACGTACTCTTCTTGCCCCAAAGTATGACTCATCTATTTCTACTTCGTCCTCAAATATCTCACTGCCTTCTGAGATTGATAGCTTAAGTATTCGCTTACGAATTGCCATATAAATATTGTTGATAACTTTTCGTGCTACACTTACTCTATCAGAAGTTTCTGACGCAGTGGAGTCACGACAGAATTCTCGCAAAATTTGCCTGAATTTTGCTTCCGAAATATGCGAACGGCTTAAATACTTGTTTTATGGCTTCATATCTAGTTATTTTAACACTTTTGATGTGCTAAAGTAATCTAGACCCTTATTTTATTATTGACCTTCTAGAATATCAACTTGGATAGTTATCTCAGATTCAGGATCATTAGTGTCATTAGTTGGCATAAAGACTGTTCTTTTAAACACACCAAGTGGCTCTTCATGAAAATCCGGATCAAAGATTATTGTTAGAAGTGCTGTTTCTTCAGGATCAAGGGTGGAACTATCGACACTTGCTGAAGTACAGCTACAACTAGTCGTCAATGTGCCAATTTTAAGTAAACTATCACTTTCATTTTTTAATAGAAATTCTGCACTAACTTTTCCACCATACTGAGGGACTTCACCGAAGTCATGGAAAACTTTATCTATCGTCAGAATAGAAGTTTTATTTAACTCAAACTCCTCGATTTTTACAGAAGATTCATTATAGACTCCTGATTCCATAAATGGATATTCATCCTCTTCCCAATGAACCATTCCACCTGCAGAACTTTTCACGTTTGCATAACCAAGAGAAGTCATAATATCGTAAGCAGTTTTACTCCTTACTCCACTTCGGCAATCATAGAATAATTTCTTTATCTTTCGCACTTTCTCCTAAACCAATTGCTGCTAACGTTTCTTGAGACAGTTCTTGTACCGGAAGTAACAATACACCTTTTAGATGAACCTCTTCATATTCTTCAATAGTCCTTACGTCAAGTAGAATAACATTCTCATTATTACTTATCTTTTCAGCCACAATACCGGGGTAGATTTCAAATAACTTTACTCCAGAGTCATCATTATGATGTTCCTTAGTCTCGGCATGTATGAATTCCTGCTCATCAGTAGATATCATGCTCCACACCCCAACCAAAATACCTAGTCCGACAATACCAGACACTATTTTTTTATTCATTCTATTCTATGATTTTATTTTATAAATTCTAGATTCTAGAAATTACTAAAATAACTTCGGATGTAATATACCGCTTGAAAATAGTTCTTGTAGTGGGCGATATGAAAATAAAGGCACAAGGTTTATACTCTGATGAAAAAATAAATTATCTAAAAATTTCTTCGGAAGTATCAAATTTGGAGGAATAGCCTTAAATACAAAGAATGTAGAGAGAACGGAGAGCAAGAGACCTGAGAAAGTTATGGTAGCCAAAAAAGCACTCTTCCAAGCATCAAAATGGTTCAGAACATCTGTAGCGCACAAAATCTCTTCGTGCGACATAAACATACATCCAGACATCTCCTCACCTATCGAAACATGAAATAGACTGAAGAAAAAAACACTTACAAAAATAAACGACAATGCTGCACTAATTAGTTTATTATTAAAAATCTGGCTTATTACTCTAAGCATATTAATATTCTATATTTTACACTACTAATTACTTTTTGAGCAGAGGTTGTTACATACAAAATAATAAAAACCATTACTCACTAAAGTAATGGTTTTTATTATGATGACTTTTGACAATTAACTCAAACGTCCACGTAATCTTTCAGCTTCAATAATTCTTTTAATTGATAAAATGTAGCTCTGTGTTCGTAAACTACAATTTTTACCACTTTCATCAGCACAAGCATCTAACACATCGTGCGTAGAAGCGACGATTCTTTCCTCAAGTTCTGTATGTACTTTTTCTAGTGACCAATAGTCATTAGAACTATTTTGTATCCATTCAAAGTAACTTACCATTACCCCACCAGCGTTTGCTAGAATATCTGGAATAACCCCAACACCTCTTTCTTCAAGAACTATGTCGGCATCAGTTGTGATAGGGTCGTTAGCCATTTCAAGAATATGTTTTGCTTTGATATCATTCACATTCTCCATATGGATCTGATGAGATATAGCAGCTGGAATCAAGACATCAACATCGAGAGTAAGGAGTTCGTTGTTAGAGATAATTTCAGCATTTATTTCTTCAGGAAGTACTCCATTTGTGTCACTCAAAAGTAAACTTTTTACATCGATACCTTCTGTTTTATAAACAGCTTTTTTAGCATCACTGACTGCTACAACTTTTGCACCCCACTCATCAAGAATCTTAACGATATACGAGCCAACATTTCCAAAGCCTTGAACAGCAACGGTAATTCCCTCAATAGTTTTACTGTTTCTTTCTAGGTAAGCTTTCAACACATGAGCTCCACCTAAGGCTGTCGCTTCAGTCCGCCCTTTTGAACCACCGAGCGCTAGAGGCTTGCCTGTTACAATTCCAGGGATAAATTCACCCTTAATCTTTGCGTACTCATCAACCATCCAGCCCATTACTTCTGAATTTGTATTTATATCGGGTGCTGGTATGTCAATTCTTTCTCCAATAAAGGGATGTAGTATTCTTATTGTATTTCTAGAAAGCTTTTCATACTCACCTTTAGAAAAGTTTTTAGGATCAACAGCTACACCACCTTTAGCCCCGCCAAAAGGAATGTTTACCAGAGAACATTTTAAAGCCATTAAAAATGCGAGATTTTTAACTTCTTCAACTTCTACTTCTGGATGAAAACGAATTCCACCCTTACCTGGTCCTCGTGCATCATTAAATAAAACTCTATACCCGTCAAAGATTTTCGTTTCACCTGAATCCATTTTTACAGGAACCGTAAAAGTGACTGTTCTTTTCGGTTTATCTAATAAATGAATTTCCTCTTTTGTGAAATTGTCAGTATTTAGTATTTTACCAAGCCTTGTTTTACAATCAATACAAATATTTTTATCTTCTTTTGTCTGGTTAATCATATAAAACAATTATCCCATTGCCAGGATTGCCAAGCAGTATCTGGACT
>CAZEUI010000068.1:0-4074 GCA_964515625.1 uncultured Candidatus Saccharibacteria bacterium | reverse complement strand
TGACTTGCAATATATTCATTATTACCAAGCTCGGTCTCTATCACAACAGAAAGGTCGATTTCTTCTTTTAATGCTCGTACAGCACCATCTTCAACTTCTTCATCTTCTTTAATCTTACTCTTAGACAAAGTCCAGTGTCCAAAAATATCATGCACCAATGCGAAATAGATTTGACCTTCGTGCTCAGCATAGACAACAGCACCAGCAAGACGCTCGATTGACATTTGGTCGAAAGGTACGTCTTTTTTACGGTTTTTACTTTTCTCTTCTTTTCCAGGCTCACCAATTTCTTTATATACTGCACCTAGTACACCGTTTATAAACCGACTACTATTATCTCCACCAAATTGCTTTGCAAGCTCGATAGCCTCATTAATAGCTACCTTTGCCGGAACTTCTTTACGATCAGAAAATAACAATTCATATAAACCAAGACGAAGAATATTTCTATCTACTGGGGAGATGCGATCTATAGGCCACTCTGGAGCAGCTTTTTCGATAACTGAATCTAATTCAGATTGCTTAACAACCACACCATCGAGGAGTTTTTCCATAAAAGGCAAATCAGTGTTATTGGGAGCGAATTCTGCAACATTACGAACCAATACTTCCAATACTGCTTTTTTTTCTAACGAACTTGAATCCCACTCAAAAAGTGATTGAAGAACGATGCTACGTGATAGATGTCGATTTGCCATAAATAATGTACTAAACTTTTACTTTTCTTATTGTACCATCTAAAAAATAGATAAATGGTACAAATCCACAAAGTCCCGCTTTAGGCGGGACTTTTCGTATAATAGTGTTACTTAGCTACTTCTACTTCTTTTTTTTCAGCTGAGTCTTCAGTTTTAACTTCTTCTTCATTATTACCTGTATAAGCTTCCCGTTTAGCTTGCATACGAGCTTCCCGAGCATTCTTCTTAGCCGTCATATCAACAACCATTCGCCCTTTGTAGAAACCGCAACCTAAACACATGTGATGTGGTCGGTGTTTAGCCTGACAGTTTGAACAAGTAGCCAAAGTTGGCGCCTTGAGAGCATGATGTGATCGACGATTTGCGGTGTGTGCCCGCGTGTGACGCATTCGAATTACCATAGTGGCAGAACTATATCAGAATGAGCAGAAAATGCAACAGTTTAGCTCACAAGACCCTTATAATTAATAAAATAAAAAGAACAGTCAGATGCACAGAGCAAACTGACTGTTTTAAGACAGAAGAACTGATCGGAATGTTCACAATTTTCACAAGCCCCCAATTCTTTATTTTCATAAAAACTACCACTCGGCATTCTTGTCTCCCTTTTAATCACCTTTGTAAGAACAAGTTAAACACCATGAAATATTCAAGTGTCCAACACTTATATTCTACAATATATTTATATTTTTGCAATAGCTTCGACGATGTATCGGTAAAAACCCAAATTTAGAAATTGCTTCGCGATGCGCTTTAGTTCCATAACCTTTATGTACTTCAAGACCATATTCTGGGTATTTCAAAGCTATTTTTTTCATATATTCATCACGAGTTACCTTAGCCATAATAGAAGCAAGTCCAATCACCTTCTCTTTACTATCCCCCTTAATAATTGTCTCTTGTTTAAATTGAGATGGTGCCTGCAGTGAACCATCAAGCTTAATAAAGCATTCTGTTGGATCAAGACCCAATTCATCAACAGCGGACTGAATCGATCGTTTAATAGCCGAAACAATCCCCCCAGAATCAATAGAAGATGCCGACACCATCTTCACCGAATACTCCAAAAACCCTTGTTTTACAAGCTCTTTAGTAAGCTTAAAAATAACATCCCGCTTCTTCTCACTAATCTTCTTAGAATCATTAACCCCAGGAATGAGACTCCAGTCAAAATCAGAAACAACCTTAACCACCCCAACAGAAACTGGTCCAGCAAGAGGACCCCTCCCAGCTTCATCAATACCTATTAAATATTTATGATCCATAATAAATAAAAGTATAACAAAATATTCCACAGTCAGCACAGACCATCAATACAAAAAAGACTACGGTTCAAGATAATTACTATTACGATATTTTCGACTAGGGTAAGCAATGTTATACTATCGCAACTATGTCCTACCCGAAACTGACAACCGATTTCGTCCATCTACATACGCACTCGATGTATTCTCTCTTGAATGCTGTCCCTACAGCCAAAGAACTAGTCGCTCTAGCTAAAGCTGATGGACAAGATGCTATGGCGATTACTGACGCCGGAGCTCTTTATGGTGCAATAGATTTTTATTCTGCGTGTCGCAAAGAAGGAATCAAACCCATCATTGGACTTGATGCATTTTTGGCACCTCGTACTCGTTTTGACAAAGAGACCAATATCGACAAACCTCGCTCTCGACTAGTTCTCCTTGCTAAAACTTTTAAAGGTTATCAAAACTTAATTCAACTAGTTACGAAATCAAATATAGATGGCTTCTACTACAAAGCGCGTATTGATGACGAGTTACTTGCAGAGCTAAAAGATGACTTAATTTGTATTATCCCCTCTTTTGGTGGAGAAGTGGCACAAGCTTTAAAAGACGTTAATCCTGAAAAAGCTGCTGAACGTCTTGATTGGTACAAAAATACTTTTGCTGAAAATTGTTATTTGGAAATTTCACATCATCCAGAAATCTACCAACACGAAGAAAATCAAACCAAAATTAAAGAGTTAGCAAAAAAAACTAACACTCCTCTTGTAGCGGCTCAAGATATTTATTATCTAAAACCAGAAGATAATATTATTCGAGAGCTAATGATGAAGATTCAGAGCGGTGGTGTCGTAGACACCACCGCTGACCAAGGTGGAGAAGACTTCTCTTTTACTACTCGTGCACAAATGCATGAATGGTTTAAGGATTATCCTGAAGCATTGAGCAATACGGTAAAAATCGCTGAACAATGCAATGTCGAAATTACTCTCGGACAAAAAGCTTGGAAATTCCCCAACTACATTATTGCCAGCGGAAAGAACTCTGACGACGAACTTAAAGACATGGCTTATAAAGGAGTCGAGTGGCGCAAGCACGACATCACAGATCCTGTAGTAAAAAAGCGTCTTGACTATGAATTAGATGTCATTAAAACTAAAGGTTACTCCACATACTTCTTAGCGGTAGGAGACTTACTTCGTGAAGCTCGTGAACGTGGTATTTATACAACTATTCGAGGTTCGGTAGCCGGTTCATATGCTACCTACGTACTTGGTATTACCAACGTAGATCCTCTCGAATACCAACTTCCTTTTGAACGATTTCTTAACCCAGAACGTCCATCCGCTCCCGATATTGACATGGACTTCGCCGACAATCGTCGTGACGAAATTATTGAATATTCAAAAGAAAAATATGGAGCAGACAAAGTAGCTCAGATTGGAACCTTCGGAACAATGATGGCAAAAGCTGCAGTGCGTGATGTTGCGCGTGCACTTGGTCATTCATATTCCACAGGTGACCGTATTTCAAAATTAATCCCTCTCGGTGCCCAAGGTTCCGCCATGACTATCGACAAAGCTTTAGGTATCGAACCCGAACTTGCAGAGCTCTACAAAAAAGATGCAGAGTCACGAGAAGTAATCGATCTTGCTAAAAGAATCGAGGGACGAGTACGGCACATTGGTGTTCATGCTGCGGGAGTAGTAATATCACCTACTCCTCTAAATGATCATGTCCCTATCCAACCTGATTCCAAAACAGGAAAGTTTGTTACTCAATATGAAATGCATAGTGTGGGTGAGGACGGAGTTGGGCTACTAAAGTTTGATTTCCTTGGTATCAAAAACTTAGCCATCTTGGCTGATGCGGTAAAACGCGTGAAAAAAATTCACGATATTGATGTCGATATTGAAGATATTCCTCTTGATGACCCGAAAACATTTAGAATGTTAGCGCGAGGTGAAACAATGGGACTCTTCCAGCTTAGTGGTACCGGAATGACTTCATTCTTAAAGCAATTGAAGCCAACTACCATTCATGATATTAACGCGATGGTAGCTCTTTATCGTCCTGGACCGATGGAAATGATTCCTCAATACATTGAAAGAAAGCATAATCCTTCTTTA
>CAZEUI010000067.1:3242-4105 GCA_964515625.1 uncultured Candidatus Saccharibacteria bacterium | reverse complement strand
ATCTTTCTTGGAAAGCAGGTTGAAGACAGGAATGCTCAAAGTATTTTGTATGCATGCAAAACATGTAAAAAGAAGATGATAGAAATAGCAGGTCCCGATCTGTACTTTGATGTTGAAAAGATGGACATGCTTAAGTTTTTTGCAAAATACGGAAAACAAAATTTACTTGATCCTAAAACAAATCGCCCATACTCTGTTGTGTATCCGAAGCACTGGAGAGATATTTCTAAAAAATACCGTGAACAAGCAGAGTGGAAATGTGCTGACTGTAACAAGTCTTTTGAAAATAATCATTCAATGTTAGATGTCCATCATATTGATGGCGTTAGGAGTAATATTTCTAAAACAAATTTAAAGGTGTTGTGTAAAGAGTGTCACTCGGAACAGCCTCTCCATTCACATTACAAGAATGTTATTCGCTCTAGACCAAAAATAGAAAAGTCAGATTTACCCAGCACGAGAATAAGAACCGAAGGAGTCGTCTCTAGTTCTCAGAGGAACAAGTTGGCTAGTTTTATTGAACACCCTGATAGGTATGCATCTGGATCTGATAAAGCAAAGAAAAAAGTTCTAGAAGCTATACAGACTTTTGAAGCTATTAAAGAAGAGTTGTCTCAGTCAGAACAGAAAGATTTTCTCAATGCTATAAGAGTTTATAAAGAAGTAGTAACAGACAAGGTATGATTCTAACTAAAACAGATTTTCTGGTTGCAAAAGGATGTAATAAAAATGCTTGGCTTAAAGTAAATAAGCCCGATATCTACAGACAGAAAGAACTGTCTGCCTTTGAATTAAATATAATTGATACTGGTAACGAGATAGATGAGTTAGCACGAGAGTTATTTACTGGCGGAGTGTTAGTT
>CAZEUI010000067.1:0-3229 GCA_964515625.1 uncultured Candidatus Saccharibacteria bacterium | reverse complement strand
ATACAACGTTCACAAATGAATTAATTGCTAAGCGTACTCCTGTTATATATCAACCTGTTTTTATTACTGATAAGTACGCAGCTATTGCAGATATTATTGTCTGGAATGCTAAGGCAGAGGTATACGATTTGTACGAAGTAAAATCATCTACTGCCACACATGAAGGAGAGGGTGGTAGGCGTGCTGAGGAATATAAGAATGATATTGCATTCCAGAAAATTGTAATGGATACGCTCTCTATTCCTGTGGGCACATTAAACTTAGTTCGCTTAGATAAATCTTATGTTCGTGCGGGAGAACTCTCGATAGAAAGTCTTTTTATAACTACAGATATCACCGAAGACGTTGAGTCTGTTGTTTCTGATATAACTGGACAAATGGCTGGGGTCCATGAATATATTAATCGGGAACAAGAGCCCTCTGGACACTGCGACTGCTGGATAAAATCGAAGAGCAATCATTGCACAACCTTTGCATACTCAAATCCAGATTTACCTGAATATTCAGTACATCAGATTTCTCGCATTGGTAATAGTCCTAAAAAACTTACAGCTTTGGTAGAGAGTGAGATTTTTGATATTCATAATGTTCCTCATGACTTCAAACTATCAGATAACCAACGACGTCAGGTAGACGTAGCACAATCAGATCGGACTATCATCGATTCGGAGGGAGTAGAGACTTTTCTTGAAAGATTAGAGTACCCGTTAGCATTTATTGACTACGAAACATTTCCTTCAGCTATACCAAGATATTCTGGCTACCACCCGTACCAGCAAATACCATTCCAGTTCTCTCTTCATGTTATTGAAGAGGAGGGTGGAGAAATGACCCATACAGAATTTATTCATACTGACGGTTCTGATCCAGACGAATTCTTCATTCAGGCAATGAGAGATCAGCTGCCAGCAAAAGGGAGTATATTAGTTTGGAGTCAAAGGTTTGAAAAAGGTATTAATCAACAGATAGCTGACAGGTTGCCCCAATATCAAGAATTTATTACTGGAGTTCAAGATAGAATCGTTGACCTCATAGAACCTTTTGACGGAAAAACTGCAGTATATTGGCATCCAGCTTTTCTTGGTAAATCATCAATTAAATTTGTTTTACCTGCTCTTGTCCCCGATCTTTCATACAAGGATTTAGAAGTTCAGGAAGGAGGTGCTGCGGCTGATACTTGGAACAGGATTGTGTCTGGGGAATATACTGAATATGTAGCTAAAGACAAGATTGATGCACTTCTGAAGTATTGTCATTTAGACACACTCGCGATGGTTGAGATCTGGAAAGTTCTAAAGCAGCTATAGGAAACCTGTTATTATAATAATTATGGAATTTAACACTACAAACATACTAAAAGGAGTTCTGTCAGGAATATGGGAGATGAAAGAACTTTATTTTCTAGCCTTTGGAGTCGCTTTTCTAGCTCTCGTTCTTCGGGTAATGATGGATCTTATGAGTCGGCGGAGTAAGATCAAATGGTACTTAGGAAAGAAACAGGTGCAAGATCTTCAGCAACTTACACCCACACAATTTGAGGAATATATCGCAGTACTTTTTCAATCTCTTGGATACGAAACAAAAGTAACTGGTGGCAGTGGTGATGGTGGAGTAGACGTAGAAGCAGTAAAAGATGGTCATGTTCACTATATTCAGTGTAAGAAGTATATTTCCTCTAAAGTTCCTGTTAGTGCAGTTCGTGATTTTTACGGAGCTATAGCAGATCGTGTTGATGGTGGGAAAGGGTACTTTATTACTACTAACGTCTTCACTCTTGATTCAGAAAAGTTTGCTGAAGATAAACCCATTGAACTTATAGACAAGTTTAAGTTAATGGAATATGTGCAGATGGCAAACACTCCTGTTCCCGAGGCTAAAGCATCGGCATGTCCAAAGTGTGGAAATGAGCTAGTGAAACGTAGCGGTAAGTACGGTCCTTTCATGGGCTGTAGTACTTATCCAGAATGTGACTATACTGAAAAATTGGTGTAATGAATAGTTGAGCAATGAACACTTCAGATGTACAAGGTGATCCATACAAATGTTTATTCTGTTTAAGTAAGGGTAATTCTTTTTTAAGTGTTGAACATATTTTTCCAGAATCGTTAGGTAACAAGGAAAAGATGTTACCGAAAGGGGTGGTGTGTGACAAGTGTAACAATGAGACTCTTTCAGTACTAGATAGTCACTTATTAAAATTTGAACCTATTTCCTTTCTCCTTACTATGAATGGTGTAAGGTCTAAGAAAGGAAAGATACCAGCAACAGGGCTTGGAAATATGAAGATTGAGAATCCTACAGGTTCTCACATACAAGTTACCTTAGATAGTCTAAAGAGTCATAAACCGACTGAGAATGGTTTTAAGTTACTGACGAAAGGCGGACGTAAGATGACCCCTCGTTATCTAAAGTTGATTACTCGAGCATTATACAAAATAGCTCTAGAATTAATATATCTGGATCACGGATATGATTTTGCCTACTCAAAGAGATTTGATGAGATTAGAAGAATTGTTTTGGGTGCAGAAGATTTTGAAGGATATTTATTGATCGGATCAGTCAATCAACGTGATCATGAATCTGGTTTAACATATAGCTTCTTACAGGATGATGAAACGAAAAAGGAATTCACGTGTTTTGAATTTAATTACATGTTCCTGAAGATAATGTCAGATTTAGAAAGAAGAAAATCTCTATTAGAGAGTAACGATAAATTACTTGGAATGACAGTATTGAAATTTGAAAAAGAGACTGGCAATTCAATTTAAGAGGAATACAATAAGTTGTAATGGAATACTTAAAACCAAAACAACACTACATCGATCAGTACGATAAGTTCACAGTTGAACTTTGTCGTCGTGCTGAGAATCGTTCAAAAGATGTCGATGTACCAAGAGATAATAAAGTAACTAAAAAAGAAGCAGAATCTATCGTTAATTACATTAACGATCTCATGCTCACATTCCAGAAAGGAGAGCGTTGGGCAAACAAAGATACAACCATCAACAATTGGATGGATCAGGCTCGTAAACGAGATGAGTTACTAGAATCAGCTCAGCCACCAGAAGACATGCGATGTCTCACGTGTCGTAATCGTCTTGAAGTAAGTTCTCGACAACTATGGCTTGGTGATGACAAGAAGCCAGATAGAGTCCTTTTTATGTATGAATGTTCGAATAAGTGTTTACCACATCGGGCATTTTTTGATGACGGTGAAGAATGGAGAACA
>CAZEUI010000066.1:0-4113 GCA_964515625.1 uncultured Candidatus Saccharibacteria bacterium | reverse complement strand
AAATTGCTTTAATGCCTCAACAGCGAGATTACCATCGATACTAAATTCGAACACAAACGAGGACTTCTCCATTCGCATAGAAAGTAAATTTCGCAATAGTGGATCATCTTCAATTACGTAAACCCTTAATCCTGCAGCACTAATATCCACGTCAGGTGTTGTTATATCAATTTCAGTACTAACATAAGCTTTCTTTTGCGAAACTGATTGGCTATATTTTTGAATAATAGATTCAGCATTTTCGTTCTCCTTAATATAATCTTCTGAGCCATTACACAACACTGACTCAATATTAATCTTATTATCTTTAACTAATGCAAATAAAGGAATGGAGTCACTGACCTTAGAGGCATTCAGCATAAGAGCATCTTCATCACAGACACTAGCATTATTAATACGGTCTACAATAATTAAGTCTGCACTTAAATCACTAATTAACTCCTTTGAGAGAGCGTCATAATTAATAATGTGCAGTTTGATACCTTTTTTTTCTAGAGCATCAACAATAGGTGGGTTTGCTTCGTTGTTATTAGCAATAAAAATAACATTTTCGAGTGTTGATGTTGACATTAATCAATAATAACACTGTCTACCTGCATTAATATCAACAATTCACAGTTTTATTTATCAGAATTTTCTAAAAACTGGATTTCGTCACGAATTATAGCCGCAGTCTCAAAATCTAATTCTGCTACAGCACTTTCCATTTGTCGACGTTTTTCCTTCATTACTTTTTTAGGATTCTTTTTATACAGTTGTTTATCAATCACAAGTAGTGTATGAACAGTCTCATCATGCTCTGTTCGCATCTGGTCTGCAATGGATTTGATCTCTTTTTTAATCGTTGTTGGGGTAATATTGTGCTTTTTGTTGTATTTAATCTGAGTTTCTCGACGCCTGTTTGTTTCTCCGATTGCATATTCGAGAGCAACAGTCATCATGTCAGCATAAAGTATCACTCGACCGTTAACATTCCTAGCTGCTCTACCGATAGTTTGAATTAAAGCTGTCTCACTACGTAAAAAACCAGCTTTATCAGCATCAAGAATCGCGACAAGCTCAACCTCTGGCAAATCAAGCCCTTCTCTCAACAAGTTTACACCGACAAGGCAATCAAATTTACCTTTTCTAAAATCAGTCAGAATCTCGATTCTTTCCATAGTGTCAACATCACTATGGATATATTTAGTTTTAATATTTTTATCATCTAAGAATTCTGCCAAATCCTCAGCCATCTTTTTCGTTAAAGTAGTAACAAGAACTCTAGCATCTCTTTTGATAACACCCTCTGTCTCCTTAATGAAATCCTTTACTTGCCCAGGATACTTACCATTCTCAACGATTCCTCGAACATCAATTTCAGGATCAACCAGTCCGGTCGGTCTAATTATCTGTTCAATAGGCTTTATTCCTGCTTCTTTTGATTTCCCTAATTCAAATTTACCAGGTGTAGCTGTAGTGTATATTTGTTGCCCTACCATAGACTCAAATTCTTCGAATGTTAACGGACGGTTATCCATAGCACTTGGTAATCTGAAGCCAAACTCAACCAGAGTTTTCTTTCTAGATTGATCACCAGCAAACATGCCGTTCAGTTGAGGAATAGTAACGTGAGACTCATCAATTATCGTCAAAAAATCAGGCTTCCCTTCCTGAGTATGAGGAAAATAAGACAACAATGTATAAGGAGCCTCGCCAGACCTTCTTCGATCAAAATGTCTTGAGTAATTCTCAATACCATTACAGTAGACAATCTCCCTCATTAAGGCTAAGTCGTGCTCAGTACGCCGACGAATTCTTTCTGATTCAAGTAATTTACCTTCTTTTTTAAACTTTTTTAGTTGACCATCTAACTGTTGTTTTATTTCGGCTATAGCTTCTTTCCTTTCTTTATCAGGAGTCACAAAATGCTTGGCGGGAAAAAGATAGAAAACTTCTGGTTCAGAAATAATTTCTCTAGTAATACCATCAATTTTAGTAATGTGAGAAACGGTATTACCTGAAAAACTGATTCTATAGATAACCCGTTCATTTGTAGGCATTATCTCCACCATATTTCCCACTGCTCGGAATTGACCAGGATTCAAATCTGCACTTGTTCGTTCAAAATACATATCAACCAACATTCTCAACATTTCTGTCCTGTTTGAAGAAAAACCCTTCTCGATTTTTTTGTGCACTTTTGCATATTCGGTCGGTGACCCTAAACCATATATACACGAAACAGAAGCAACGATAATAACATCATTTCTTGTCAGTAATGCTTGCGTTGATGCATGACGAAGACGGTCTATTTCTTTGTTAATTTGAGCTTCCTTCTCAATAAAAGTATCACTATTTGGCATGTATGCTTCCGGTTGATAGTAATCATAATAGGAAACAAAGTAATGAACTGCATTATTTGGAAAAAAGTCTTTATACTCCTGAGCTAATTGCGCAGCTAATGTTTTATTATGAGCAATTACTAGAGTAGGTTTTTGAATAGCCTGAATTACATTTGCAGCAGTAAATGTCTTACCGGAACCTGTTACACCTAGGAGAGTCTGCCTTCTCTGTCCAGACTTAATACCTTCAATTAAAGCTTTTATTGCTTGAGGCTGATCACCGGCAGGAGTTTTTTCAGTCGATATTTCGAATTTCATCCCATAACTATACCTTGCTAAGATAAATAAAAAAAGCCGCCGGAAAATCAAAGACTTTCCGGCGGGTGTTAATCATTCAAAATATCAATAGATATACTTACCAAATTAAGACTTCTTATTTGTTCAGTAGTCACCTCTGACAACTCGACTCTTAATGTCTTACACTCAATACTTATCGGCAAAACAAATTCAAAAGTTTGCAATATTTTAGCTTCCATCTTCTCAGGAGAACCATACAAAGTAAGCATATTATGAAGCCTGTCAATACACTTAAGTATCATAGATCTTATTCCACCTTTATGGACTTTACTAAAAATAGCTTTATTAAAACTTGCATCACTATGATACAACCTCCGCTTAGGTTTACTGACAGCAAATACTAAATCTTGAACCTCGATAGAGAAATCCTTCCTAATCCGTAGTAAGGGACATATTCGCGGATAATCTTCATACATATCATGCATAAAAATTGATGAAAGCATAACAACATCACGAATACCTAGATAAACGAACGCGATAATAAACATTGCTCTTTCATGAGAAATTAAAGGCTCACCATTCCTTCTAGTTTTACCTGTATCACGAAGTGTTGTACAAGAGACATCACACGCATGCATGATTATTTTGCACTCAGGTGAATTAATTCCAAAATGACCAGCTACAAGTTTTTCTATATGACAACGATGTAGATTACTCTCTATCTGCTCACGTAATTTCAAAAGAACACTCATTTCACACCTCCTAATTTATGATTAATGGTTCTAAATAAACAGTGCCACACCTAAAATAAAAGTAAAGGATAATATAAATTTTTTACTGACGTCTGAACGCAGATTTTAATGGACTAATCCAGAAACTAGTTTAGTAAAATCTCTTCTCGCAATCTTTTTGTGAAATTTACAATGTAATATAAGTTGTGTAGTGAGGCTAAGTGTGCGCCAAGCATTTCCTGAGAATGGAAAAGATGTGCAAGATAAGCTTTTGTGTAATGTATACAAACATAACAATCACATGATTCATCAGGTTTACTGAAGTCTCGTCGGTATTTAGAGTTCTTTAGATTAGTTCTTCTATGACCTTCATTTGTTCGCTCATAAATTGTACCTGTACGCGCTATCCGTGTTGGTGCTACGCAATCAAAGGTGTCACAACCTAATTTAACCCATTCTGTAATATCTTCAGGCTATCCTAATCCTAATAAATGTAGTGGCTTATACTCCGGCAATATCTCATTTACAACACGTAAAGCATCACCTAAATCTTCTTTTGAAAAACTACCACCAATCCCGAAACCGTCAAAATCCATATCACTCAATGCTAAAGCGCTTTCTGCCCGTAAATCCAAATGTCGACCACCTTGAACTACTCCGAAAATTCCCTGCTTTTTAAGAGCACTGTAATTCTGCTTATGAGCCATAATACTACGCTTTGCCCAACGATGAGTTCGCTCCATCGCCTCACGCTGATACTC
>CAZEUI010000065.1:0-4342 GCA_964515625.1 uncultured Candidatus Saccharibacteria bacterium | reverse complement strand
ATATTGCCCCTATATCAATTATAGCGATGTTTGGTTCGTCACTATCATACAGTGCGCGAATAGCACTGAAACATTCAATTTCAGTCGGCGGCTGGTTGAATCCTGCAAATTGCATCAATACTTTAAATCTTTCTAACGATGAGTTTTGAATAGCCGCTATAAGAACGTTCTTACGCTTGTCGTCGGGACCTGACTCTTTATTCACAGTATCTACTTCTGCCCAATCTAAAGTTATCTCATTTAATGGTGCTGGTATCACCTTACGAGCCTCGACCCTCACTTTTGTATATAAATCTGTATCATCCGAGTCAATCTCTAAACTGACATTCGTCACAAAACTTGAAGATAAAGGCATTGTAAATACAGCCTCACGAACTTTGACTGCAGATTCTCGAATAACATCAACCAAAGCTTCTTGTTCCTGAGTAGGATCTAACACACAAGACGTACCAATTTGCTTCCCTGCATAAGGACCTAGTTGTAATTCTCCATACGTAGTAAGAGTGATCACACCTTTGCGATTTTGTAGCTCGACGACCTTTATCGACGATGACCCTATATCAATCCCAACTACACCGTTGGACATTTTATCGTTATGTGTAGCCGAAACTATTTTACTTAAGAAATTCATTTTTATAGTAGCGGATTGCTGTGATTAGTTTATTCTAACACGAGCAATCTTGTATAATTAAACATATGAAGAAGTTACTAACAGATTTTTATAACTTGATTTTTCCACCTTCAGAAAATGAATTATTAATAAATAACACACCACTCAATACTTTTCACAAGAACTACCTTCCTGGTAAATATCACAATATAGAATTTTTAAGTAATTATTCAAAAAAAGTTATTAGAGTTGCTGTCACTGAAAATAAATTTCATAATCGTAAATCAGCAACAATACTCTTAGGCTGTCTTTTAGAAAAATGGAATGAAGAACAGTCTGGGACACAACTCTTCGTACCTATTCCCCTGGGTGATGAGCGGATGAAAACGAGAGGTTATAACCAGGTAGAATTAATACTTAATCAAGTCAGGCCGAAACTTAATATAAATAACAAACTACTTAAACGACCACTGGAAACAAAACCCCAATCGGAACTCCACAAAAAAGATAGACAGAAAAATATCGAAAGATGTTTTGAGTTTACCGGAAAAGATTTTAATTTTACATCTTATACTGAAGTGATTATTCTCGATGATGTTGTTACGACAGGAGCAACTATGTCTGAAGCCAGAGCAGCTCTAAGTCCTCACTTACCTCTCCACATCACCCTACGACTTCTTTCTATTGCTCACTAAATGGCTCAAGGATTTTTTAATCCTTGAGCCATTTTCAAACTTATCCTACGTACCTAAATCTACATAATGCCCAACAACCTCATGTAAATGTACATCTTCATATTGATTATGAACCCAACTTAATACGAGAATCATTACTATGAAACCGATCATGATTGCTAATGCTGAATATTACCATAATGACTTAAGTTACCATGAATACGAGGAAGCAAATCTCCGGCGGCAAGATATAACAAATTACCAGCAGCCAAACCGGTTAAAACCCAAACGTATCCACTAGCTTGTCCGGACAAAACCATTACAAAAATTGCTCCAAATACAATAGTACTGACTGACAATAAATTTAAAAATAATGAATGGCTTCGTGTGTAGCCGGATCGCAAAAGGACTCCAAATTCCACAATTTTCTGAGGTATTTCATGCAAAACTAAACTAAGTGCAGTCGCAACACCTACAGCAGGATCAATCAAAAACGCTCCGCCCAACACAACCCCGGCAGAAAAATTATAAATACTGTCACCAATTAACAGCAAAGAAGCAGCCACTTTCGATCACAGTTCTTATCTCCACTTTCATGAAAAAGTTGATGTAATCTATGTCCTAAAATATAAAAAGCGATAAATCCAATCATTATTGTTAACCCACCCCACTCTGGAGAAGCTAACACAGTCTCAGGAATAAACTCAATTAAAACAAGCCTCAAAAAAAACACCTACGGCAACAAAAGAGTCTCTTGTCGTGAGCGAACACCACAACTCCTGAAACAGAAGCTAGAGCCACTAACATGGATACAAAAATGCTTCACCTAACATGTAAAAAATTTAACAGACTAATCTAGTATAGAAACTACCAGAAAATTAACTATCTATTTTTACCTCACAACCTCTGATTAAATAAAAAAAAGAAGACATGATTATTATCACACCTTCTGAAACCTCAGTCTTATAAAAATAAAACAAGGTCAAATATATCTATATTCTAAAATAGTTACACACTCCTTTTTTTAACATCATACATAGCAAGGTCTGCCATTTTAATTACCTCCTCAAGATTATTTCCAGTCGACATTATTGCCACACCGATACTAACTTTAATTTCACAGTCGTAGTGACATCTGCTGAATCTGACAACTTTATCATATATCAACTCAGAAACCTCCAACGCTTTCTTTTCATTAACACCTGGTAGTGCGACCAAAAATTCATCACCACCATTACGACAAGCGATATCAGAACTTCTGATACAGCATACCACTAAATCTGCCACCATTTTTATTATTTTGTCTCCAAATGTATGCCCGTAAGTATCATTAATATTTTTAAATTTATTTATATCTAAAAATAAAATACCTATACTGTCCAAAGAGTTTATATGACGCTTGTCACCCTCACTATGGATCATACCAACCAAAGCACCACACTTCAAATCAAAACCTCGCTTGTTAGTCAGTCCTGTTAAATCATCAGTAGTAGCTAATTTTGATAACTTTTTATTTTCTTTTCTTAAAAAGAAAATAATTAATAATAACTCTATTATCGATATAACAGCAATACTCCCCAAAAAAAATACCCCCGCACCTATGCCAAACATCTCACTCTCCTATCAAAGGACTAAAATCTGTATTATTATAACTGTATATAACTTATCTGTCAACCATTAAAATGTACCCACTAGTTACACAAGAACACCGACCTCTGGTGACCAGGTGTGATAACTCCTTTTATCTTTATTCAACTTATAAACTTTGTAGACTTTATATATTTGTAAAAAACGTAAAATTGCTAGATTCCCGATAAAGTGTGGCGCGAGAAGAGAAACAATCACAAGAGCATTAATACTTGAATAAAATGAGAATAACTTTTTGTCAGGAATGTAAACGAATACAGAACGTAGGGTAAATTCCATTAGAAACATCATTCCGAAGATAATTTCTGTATTCCTGATAACTGTATGAAATAATTCACCAACATGAAACTGACCAAAATACTCTGCCAAATCAAGAGCAAAACCCCCACCAGTAACAAGTTAATTATCATCAGCCAGTGATTCAAAAAAAGTTTTCTTTGGTACCGATATCTAAAGATCGATCAACAATACAGACTAATCAGATCAGCAACTTGATTGAAGTTTTCATTAAATTGCTGAACCTCATAACTAACATCACCACCTAATCTAGTATCAAAATCTGAATACTTTATCCAGTCTGTTTTTATATTCTCTAAAGCCTTTTTACATCCCTTAACTTCAGAAGAATCTTCCACAATTTTATCTGGCTCCACACACAAAGACCCTTCAAAAATATCACCTCTCGTGCAAGTAGTACACTCCCAACGACTCTTGTTCCAATGACCATTACGATCAATACACTGCTCACCAAACCTCTGTATTCTATCTCTGTTCCAATCTTGAAATTCTAATAAAACATAAGCATGTGCTGTACTGGGACTAAGACCAACAGCATCACAGTATTGATTATGAAATGCACACTTACAATATTGGTAATTAATTCCTGAACCACAGAAGGAAGTTTTCACATCTCGTACAGTATATTTTTTATACTCTCACCTGCCTGAGCATATGGGATTATTAAATTTAAAATAATTAACACTGAAAGTAATATTTTCATATAAATTATATTACGCCTATCATCACAACATGCAACTGATTAACTATACTAAACTTAATCAGCAGGGAGAGGTGCTTATGTAAACAAAAAGACAGACACGAAACATAAGTTTCGTGTCTGTCTTTAAATGCTGGTATAGAGGATAAGTATCGTCAGCCACCACCCTTTAGTAACCCATGTCTAACCTTATCTTTTTCATTAACCCATTCTAAATAATCAAAAGAGATATCGACTGGTCAGGTGAACAAAAGTTTCTTTTGTTCTGAAGCCCCCTTTTTCTCTTATCCATATACTTGATCATTTCCAAGACCCGACCACTTTAACTAGCTTTGCTCTAACAGCATTACGTTCTACATATCTATACACCTACAAAAAGTACTCGTTGAATTGAATCATGAACGACTTGTACCT
>CAZEUI010000064.1:0-4377 GCA_964515625.1 uncultured Candidatus Saccharibacteria bacterium | reverse complement strand
AAATAAGTATGAAAAGATAATAAATGAATAAATTTTTGAAGGAAAAAGGAATTACGATCTTACTATTGAGTGTTATTTTCACATTTGGTACTTTGTTTTGGACGAGCGATATTATAAATAACCAAGGGGACCTAAGTAGTGTTGATCTTGGTTGGCCGATAGATTTTGTTAGTCAAAATCATTCTCAGCTTGATCCTCCGGAACGGTGGTTTCCGAACAATATAGGATTTGGACTACCTCAAGAATACTCCACGTCAATTCAGTTTTTTCCATTTGCTTTTGATATCGTTATCAATTTTTTGATTATTTTCAGCATCCTTTTTACTGTATTCAAATTTAATCCGAATAGGCATTTTTTAAGAAATATCATAAGCGTAAAATACATAATGAGTGCCGTTGGACTTGCTTTTCTACTGTTTGTTTCTTTCCTCATGTTTGACAACTCCAAGAGAATTTCGCAAATGGGCGTTGGTGTCCCCCCACTTGAAGGAATACTTCCTACTTCACTAGATAGACCCCCGGAAGACATCGTGCCGATACGTGTTGATGGAAATGAATTAAGGGATATGATTCCTCCGGATCTACCCGACCCTAATTCTGAAGAAATGCGTTTGTGGCGTCAAAATATATGGGACGAAAGAGTACAGGAAACGCTCGGAGATTCTGTGGTGCAAGTGAAGGGTCAAGGGACGCTGGATATGCCATTTATGACTGGGAAAGAGAAAGAAATTATCACAAATATAAGAGTTGCATATATTGATAAATGGGATTCTCAAAATTCATTTATTTTTATTGAATATAATGAAAATAATTGTGATTTGTTTACCTGTTATGGTGACAGTTATCAATATGATGTCGTGAGCAAAAAATATAAACAAATTTTTAGTAATGACGAAGAGTGGAATATCTCTCCGGACGGGAAAATGGCTTTTTCGTATGAAAAAGATACAACAAAAGAGACATCGGAAACGCTCGGCATGTTTTTTGTAAAGGATCTGCTTACAGGGGATGTGAAAACGCTCGGCAAGGCTGTCAGGAGTATCGGTTTTGACGGGTCTTACTTTGACTCTTACCTAAGCTATTTTGCATGGTCGCCGGATAGTAAGAGTATTGCCATGTATGATTGGTCTGACTATAATCCAGATACTGGTGGCCCTGGCGTGCATGTTCTTTCCGTCGCCACACGTGATCTTTCGGAACGCGAGTTTCTCGGACATACTCTCTTTCGTGAGATTGGAAGACCGGCATACGAACAGCTTCTCTTTTGGTCTCCGGACAGCACAAAACTATATGCTAGGGACAATTATGTTGTTTTTGATGTTGTAGAAAAGAAGGAAATATTTCCTCCATCAAAAAAGAATACGATATGGTTCAAAGAATGGCTGTCCGATAGTAAAAGAATACTTGGTGTTAGCCGTGAAGGATTTGTAATTGTGTATCCGTGTAACGGAACAAAAGAAGGATATGTATTTGCGGCAGGCTTGTTTGATGCAGTAAGCTTGCGTAGTAGCATGATTGCACCGACGCCTGATGGTATGTTTGTGCTTGTTGCGTATAAAGGTGGGGTGTATCTAATTGATTTGAAAACAAGAGAGTTTCAGCTAATTGACGCCATGCAACCGGATGACTACTCATTTTTGCAATGGTCTCCAGATGGAAAAAAGCTTTTGTATAAAAGAGATGGAAAGATCATAATACGTGAAATCACGTGGAAGTAGAACTTTTTAAAAAATGACTAAATAGGAGCACAGGAACTTTCTAGGCGTTAGACAATCTCAATTAGATCCGTCTCAACGACTCACAAATAACCCTGTATCGTGTAGCTTTCCTCAATCCATGATGAGCAGCGACCTTTTTCTTGAGTGGATCAAAGTTTGTCCGATTTAATACAACACACAGCATACGAAATTTATTTTATGAAAAACTGACATATGTATTCTTTACTTATAAGTTGCATGTCTCGTTAATGGACGATACTGAACGAATCACGGAAAGTGTTCATTCTACGACTTGATGGGACTCTATCGTGAATATTGAATATCATGACAAAAATATTTTATTATTAAGATAAATAACTTAATTTTAATAGTTGTTCTTACAGTTTTGTTCTCCAATGCACTTCCTTATGCCACCGATGAGTCCTACAGCGCGGTGATGAAAAATTACGGGTATTATATTGGTGATCGAACTCGTAACTTAGTGACTTTTAACTACTCAGTAAATAAAATGTGATTCAGAACTACGATTTCAAAGCTGTTTTTTGAAAAGGGCGATACTTTCTTATATACTGATTGTAGTATCTAGCTAATGGTTTTTTATATGCCTGAGGAATTTTATCTACCTGCTGACATCCCCAAGAACAATAACCGGAGTTATTTTCGACACAATCATCACAACCGATAAATAAAGTGTGACAAATCTGATTTTTACAATGATGATGAGTATCACACTTAGTTTTCCGACATACGTGGCAAGTCGAAATAATTTCATTACTTATTTTTTCACCTAAACGCTCATCGAAAACAAAGTTTTTTCCTTTAAACTTATTAGGCAGACCTTGAGTCTCTACTTGGTGAACATAGTCTATAATCCCACCCTTAAGGTGCTTCACATTATTAAAACCATTATGCTTTAGCCAAGCACTAGCTTTTTCACACCGGATTCCTCCTGTACAGTAGATAGCCATCTTCTTATCCTTGTACTCCTCAAGTAGCTTTGGGGTCTTATCCAATTCTTCACGGAAAGTTACGACGTTAGGAATAATAGCCCTTTCAAAATGACCAATTTCAGCCTCATAATTGTTACGCATATCGAAAATGACTGCATCAGGATCATCTACATATTCGTTCATCTCAGAAGCAGTTAGATATTCACCAGTATTTGTCACATCAAAAGAATCATCATCCAAGCCGTCAGCAACTATCTTGTCTTTTACCTTAACTATCAACTTGAAGAAAGTCGGCAAATCTCCTTCCTCAACTGCAATTTTGTAAGGAACAGCTTTCAATTCTGGCTGTGACTGTATCCAAGTATCAAATTCATTCCAGTACATCTTTGGCACATTCATCTGAGCATTGATACCCTCCTTAGCGACATATATACGCCCCATACAGTTGAATTCCGACCATTTAGATAGCAACCTCTCCCTAAACTCAATAGGGTCCTTTATTTTCGTGTAACGGTAGAATGACAGGGTTGTCCTAGGACGGGTGTCTAAAGCCGCTGCTTTACGCTTTTCTTCAGCACTACGTAAGTCTTTTTTGAATGCAGTTTTCATAATAGAGAATCATACATCAAAGTATGGTTAGTATGCAAACATATAACTTCCCTACTTTTATAAATAAGCTTATTTATAATGATATCCTTAAAAAATAACAAGCATTAACCTTGACTTTATGGTATTTTATGCTATTATTCCAAACAGATTTAGCTAGATTATCTAACTAATAAATTGTTCGTAGGCTAAACACCTATTTTGAAAATTGGAGACACAAAATGAAAATTCGAAGCTTTATACTATGGTTAATAATCATAGTAACAGCAGGCTCACTAGCAAATATTTTTAGTGATGAAGCACAAGGTATCATTCCTTGGGCAGTAAATCTATTCAGTCAATTATTGCCAACCTTAATCGTGTTAGCAATAATTACCATGATACTTATTGCCTATGAAAAAAAATGGTTTTCCACCTCTTCTGCTAAAAAAGGGAGAGGAAAAGATCAACAGCTACTGGAAGGAGGGGAAATGCTAAAAACAACAACTGATTTAGTTGGCAATTCTGAAATTGAAAACAAAACAAAGCAAATCGTGATTGGGATGTTCATAATACTAGCAATCACTTATCTCTTTGAACCTATAACCTTTAGTGAAGATCAGACTTTTAGCTGGACAAAATTATGGTTATGGGCTTGTTTTTCCTACACAGTTTTTTCCTATCGCTGGCATACTTTTTTTGATAAAAAGTCTGGTCCGGTAAAACAAGAGGAGATAGGCATAAGACTATGTTTCGAACGATACATAGATTCTGTTGGACCAGGCGTCGTATGGGCACCTCTGTTCTTCACAACACTGATGAAGTTACCGACTAAAATACAACAAAAGGAATTCCCTGGAGAACCTATCGATATAGATAGGACAGATACTAAAGATGGTTACATCATCCCTGAAGATAAAGTCGCTCCTTTCAGAGTAACTTTTAATAAGCATCTAGAAAAGGATGATGTTATCTCTGCTCTTGGAGAAAAAGAGTATATAGTTAAAATTGAAAAAGGAGAAGTTCCTTTTTCAGCAGGAGAACATGCTGATGGATTGTCTGACAGAATAACTGCAGAAGTCACTTCTTTCGTTAGGTGGAACATCAAGAAGGAAAACGGTAGG
>CAZEUI010000063.1:1630-4414 GCA_964515625.1 uncultured Candidatus Saccharibacteria bacterium | reverse complement strand
TATTAAAGGTGTTAAAAAAGGGGAATTTGACTTGTAAAGTTAAATGTACAAGGTAGGATTAAAGGGTACTTCGGTACCTTTTATTTAAATTTTATGAAAATAAACAAAGTTCATAATCTTATCAAGGCTTATTCAGATCTTATGCGTAGGTATTACGATCGTGGAGGTGAACAAGTGTCATTTGATAGGGGGTACTGGCATACTCCCGGTGACTTAGAAATGCAGGATCTTGAAGAACAGTTTTTGTCTATGGGTGAAAACTGGGAAGAGCTATTTTTATTATGGAAAAACACTAGTTCTGTTGAGAAACGCACTAGTGTTTTGTATCTAATGGGATGGTCTGCTCATTATGAAAAAACTATTCCAATTTTTATTCAAGGTATGAAAGATTCTTCTACGGAAATAAGTAATATATCTGCTCGTTCTCTTTTTCCGATTATTATAAGTAAAAAATATCATTTGGATATAGAGTATATAATCGCACTCATGCATCGTAGGAGTAAGTATCATAAAAATAAAGCATTGGGTTTTTTATTATATTGGCCTTATGTTTTGGAACTAAAAGAACTGTCTGAAAAAGAGTTAATTTACATAAAAAAACTATCAAAACATAACGCACCAATGTATGCTCCGATAGCACAGTCAATATTAGACAGGATTCAGTAATAGGGATAGGGGTAATAAAAATCTAATGCTTTATTTTTGGATATGACAATATTAAAAACTTTTTAACGGATAGATGTTTGGATGTACTCCACTCGCCATCACTACAGCTCCTTCTTTATTAACCACAATACCTCGCAGTTCTACTGCGGGGTAGTTTATTTATGTATGATGCTCTGTTAAGTGAGTTGAGGAGAAATCCTCTCTAATCTATACAAGACCCTTACAGCATACTTTTAGCATTGGTTAAAGGTTGGTGATAATTTTAAGGCAGTTCGTGAGTCTGTTTTAGATTTTTTAGAAAAATAACTCCCAAGCATCTTCATAGTTGTAACTATTCAACAGATTATTTTTTCTCTGCAATAAGGTGTGCCACCAAATTACTCATAGGTGTCCCATCAGGACGAAGCACTCGGGCTGGTGATTCAGTCTCGCAATACTCTATAATGTTCCAATTTTGACTAGTGTAGTATTCACGTAGTTCGTTTGGTTTTGGATAGTATGAATCAGGGTTTTTAGATTTAAAATCACCTTCTGTGGTCATAGCACTAATTAGGTGGATGTCACCTACTTTTGCTATTCCTATTGCTTCTTGAAGTAGGGCGAATGAACGATGGTGTCTAAGGTAATGTAGTACAAAAGAGAAAATAACGATGTTATAATCTGAAAATATTGGTGTGTCTGTTTTTAAGTCAGTAATCAATGTTTTTAGTGGTAAATTTTCTTTTTCTGCAAATTTCTGTAACTCATAAATACTTTCAGAAGATTTGTCGGTGGCAGTTACGTCAAAACCTTTTTTAGCTAAGTAGATAGCATTTTTTCCTGTGCCAGTACCAACATCAATTGTGTTACGTGGTGTATACAGTTCCGACAAGCGTATTGTAGGTTTTGTCGGGGTCAAGTTTTTGAGTTCAGATAAAAGAAATTTCATATTTAAAGAAGAGTGTGTCATAAAAAAATACTCTGAGCAATTAAATTGCTCATAGTACTGTAGACTTAAGGTCTAAGATACAGCTTGTTGTTGTGTTGGCCAGCCTAATTTTTGCTGTGAAATGTTTGAAGCACAATCAGATGGAGAAGATTCACAGTTTGTGTCAGGTGAATAGTCTCCAGCGTTTAGTGTAGACAAAGACCAGTTTTTAGAAAGATTACCAAAGTGTTCTTCAGCTAGCAGACAAGCTCTTTCTGCTTTTTCAGGTCTAGAGTCATCACTTAAACCAAATGGAACATGGTGTACAAATTTACCCAGATAACCGTAACAAAAAGTAGCGTATTCTTCGGTAAAGGCAAGAAATTCATGCCAAGCTTTGTCGATCATACCTGTAGGGCTGATGTGCTCTGAGGTTATTACTGATAAAGCTAAGAATTGCTTGATGTCTTCAAATAGAATTTTTGCTTCAGTCTCGTTGAGATTATGTTCCATCTGAATTCTTTGTATGATGGCTGTATTTTGGTAAAGAACAATAGGTTTTAACGTTTTCATTTAGGAGCTCCTAATATAGTTTAGAATATGCTACGACCCGTGCATAGCATTGAAAAGTTACTATATAAAATGATATTTAAATCAACTAAAACACGGTGTTTCACAAGGGTCAGTACGTTAAAAGAGTTCCAACTTCGTACCATATCGCTAGCCAGTTTGAGATACATTCAGAGTACGAACTGTATCAAGAAGCTACAGTATAATGTAGAAACAAAAACTAACTACGAAGATTGGTCCTTCGTAAAGTTTTAAGGGATACTAAACTTTGTTATAATGTCAGTATTAACCGTAATCACATTTTTTAATAACTACGGAGGTCTTTCCTCCGTAGTTACTGATTGTATACAATATTATATATACCATGGAAATAACCATTGATACATTGCGTGATGCACAAGAAGGGGACCTTGTTGCACAGGAAGCACTCATGCGTTTTTTGTATGCCCCGGTATATCATTTTATTTTAAAGCGGACGGGTAATAGTGATATTGCCGATGAGCTTACGCAGACTACGTTTCTAAAGTGTTATCAGCGTATTGCGCACTATGATACTCATGCGGGAACGGTCTATACATGGGTTTTCACAATTGCACGAAACACACTCATTGATTATTATCGAAAGAAAAAAAGTGATGATT
>CAZEUI010000063.1:0-1530 GCA_964515625.1 uncultured Candidatus Saccharibacteria bacterium | reverse complement strand
GAAACTGATTTTCAACAACAAGTTTATCAGGATGATATGAACGACATAACGGAAGAACCATTCACTCTAGAGGAGTCTTTTGGAGATATGCGTTCTTCAGCACAAAAAGATGCTGAGACTGAGATAGTTTCCATACAGGACGTATCTACAGAAGTAAAAACCGAGACAGGTGATATAGAAACATTATTAGTGTTCGACGATATCTTCTTAGATGCTGATATTGACGATACAGACCTTAACACATGGTTTGCAGATGATTCTGCGACTGATGCATTATTTGAAAATTATGACATCTAATACATACAATATAGCCCAAAAAACCACAATCGTAACAATAATGAGTGTTATGCTCTTGTCACCATTTGTGAGTTTTGCACAAGAGCGAGATGACTCAAAGTTTTGTAAGAACCTTGACCGTATTGAAAACGCATTGATGCAACGTTTGTCCACACGTGTGGACGATGCGCGTGATAAGCATTCTGATCAAGTTGATCGATACACAACTCTTAAAACAGAGAGAATTGCCTCGTTAGAGGATCGTCGGAATGATACTGACAGTAGATGGGAAGATCGTATAAACAATTTGAAAGATGGCGCAACAGAAGAAGAACTTATTGCAATAGATATCTTCGTGGGTACTGTAGAGACACTTGCTCTGGAACGGCGAGTAAGTGTTAACGACGCAATTGCTATTTTTGAAGAAGCAGTCAAGGATTTGCGCGATGAACGAACTGCGGCATTCAATGATATGCTTGAGCGCTATAAAAACGCAATTGAAGATGCATTTGATGAGGCAGAGCGAGCCTGTGATGCAGGAGAAGATCCCACGGAGATACGCGCAGAATTGCGGAGTGATATTACTGCCCTACGTGAAGCGTTTAAGGCGGAACGAGCAGGGTATGACTACCGTGCGGCGTACAGAGAGCTTCGTGATCAGCGGAGGGTAGCTATACAAGAAGCAAAAGAAATTTTCCAAAATGGATTTCTAAGAGCAAAAGAAATTCTGAAGGAAGCGTTTGGTCAATAGTAACTGCAAAAAGACGGGAGCCTAGGGATGAACCGACCCCCAAAAAGTGGACACAGGAATAAAACCCTGTGCCCACTTTTTTGTATTGAGGGGTACTTATTTTTCATGGAATGGAATCGATTGAGGTAGTTGAAGGAATGTTCATCCGTATAGCTCATTATGTGAACCAACTGCAACAAAGTGAACAATATCGTCTTCAATATATACATACACCGCTCGCATATCACCAGTCACATCAATACTAAAGTGTTTATTCCATTTAACAGACAAGCTATGACTTCGTAGGCTTTTGTCTTGCGGGTTGGCAATAAATTTTTGTAAAACAACAAGCACTTTCTTTTTTACTGCCGGGGAGAGCTTCGTAAAACTTTTTTCAAATCGTTTTGAAAGTATGTATTGCATACTAAAGAGACTTCAGGTGTGTAATGAGGTCTTTGCCAGAATCAAATGCAAGAGCTTCTCCAGCAGCATGTTCAGCCTGAGCATCTTCTAAAAGTTCTTCC
>CAZEUI010000062.1:0-4421 GCA_964515625.1 uncultured Candidatus Saccharibacteria bacterium | reverse complement strand
CCTCCTGGCTTCAGCACTCTAAATAGTTCATCCATAGCTTTTACTGGATTTTCTACATGCTCAAGCACAGCCAAACAAAATATTGCCTCTTTTGAGCTGTCCGCAAATGGCAGATCGTGTATATCACCAACTATATCAGGGTTGTAGTCTGGTACTGGATCAAGAATCTTATAATCTACTTTCTTTACGTAATCCCACAGCCACTGATGGTCTGTGTCAAAACGGTTGTTTCTCTCACGATCAATACGTAGACCTCCACCAATATCAATCACTTCCTTTGAAGAAGTAAATATTTTTATACATTTTTCTTTAAAGAATTTATCCCAGTTAGACATACGTGTGAGCATTATATATTATAATCCACTATTTTATCTAATTCATTTCTAACAGCCACAATATTAGAAAATATAAATATGTTATTTTCATATTTTTTAGGATCGATTGCCAGCCAGCCATTTGGCAAAAGACGATAAAATGAATAGTCTGGCAGGAGTTTGGTTAACTCATAGAAAGTGCAGTCTCGCTGTAGATGGTTAATATTGAATTCAAATTGTATATATTTTGGCTTTAGTTTTCCGAGCCCACTCAATACCTCTTTTTCATGTCCTTCTGTATCAATTTTTATAAAATCAACAGACGTAACCCCTTCTTTTTCAGCAAAAGATGCGAGGGTTGTTGCTGTAACGTCAACAGAGTTCCCGCTACGAATCCGGCTGTCTAACGATGCCATACCATCAAAATCGAACTTGTAGTTAAGTGTCGCAGGACCATTGTAATCAGTTACTGCTTTTTGAACAGGATTGAGTCTCTCACTATTAATTTGTGACATTTTCTTAAAAGAAGATGGGTTGGGCTCAAAAGCATATATAGCCGCAGCAGTATAAGAAAGTAACATCTTACTGTACGACCCAACATTAGCACCGACATCAAAAACTACTTTCGGCTTTAATGGGACAAGCTTATTTTTAATGAACCACTCTTCTCCTGTCCAAGAATCTCTCAGCATGTTTCCATAACCTAAGCCATGTAGAGAGAAGGTTATTATTGCGTGATGAAAAGGAGCAAAAAATGGCCAGCCAAATAATTTTCCATAAATGTTCGTCAGTATCCAGAAAGTTTTTCTCATGAATTATTTTTTTTATTAAAAAGTAATTTTATGAGTATAACACTTAACTTAAGTAAGTATTGTGTTGCAGTCCATTCTTTCTTAAGAGGCATATGAGCACCTCTACAAAACATAAAACTCAACATTACCTTCACCCATCGAGCAATAATACACCTCAAGGTATTTTTTATTGCTAGCAATAAAACTTTTTTTGTTGCAGTAAGATGGCGTTTTTTTTCAATTTCAAGGTAATAACTATTCTTTTCCTTAATCTTATCGTAATCAACGGAAGTTGGAACCAGTGTATGATTTTTTAAGAATGATTGCTTAATCCCCTCTTTAACAATCACCTTTTCATGTACTTTTTTACGAAAACCATCGATATACTTTCTGTTAAAAAATCTAGTGTGATAATTTGGATACACTGAAGCACAGTCTATAACTACGTCATTGATCATGAACTTTCTGGGCATACCATAAACTTTAGGGGAGTCCGATTTATCAGTCATAATTATATTCCTAATCTCACTTACGACTTTCTCACCCAAATACTCATCTGAATCAACATACAAGAACCAATCATGAGTAGCTGCATCAAGGGTTTGATTCCTTACCCCTGAAAAATCAGCAATCTTATTGTTATCGTATTTAAACTTTGAGTTCTGTTCTATTATCTTGCAGCCATACTTTTCTGCAATTTTTAATGTTTCATCGGTACTCCCTCCGTCACAAACTATTATTTCTGAAAATTCTTTTACCGACTCCAGACATTTCTTTAAAGAGGCAGCTGAATTAAAAGTTAAAATTGCGACTGAGCAGGGAATCTTATTAAATTTTTTCATAATTATTTGTTAATAAATTCAGAAATTTGTTTTGCACGATTAGACCAAGTATATGACAAAGCAAGTTTTTTGCACAATTTGGCCTTTTCTAACGCTGGGTCATAATTCATAAAAATGTTCTGTATACCACTTGCCAAAGATTCGGGAGAATCTGGTGTCACGTAGGTTGTCATGTCACTAGTTAAGACATTTCGTACACTGGGAATATCAGAAGTCACCATTGGTACACCTGAAGCCATGTAGGAAAAAAGTTTTAAGGGAGAAGTATACTCGGCAGACAATGGAATGGTTGCAGTATTGGGTAATACAAGAATATCAGCCGCTTGCTGTATATTTTTAAGATTACGGTATGGTCGTGACCCTAAGAATAAAACAGATGTGTACAAGCTCTTGTATTTATTAATCTCATCAGTTCTACCACCAACGACCACACAAGTTATCTCAGGCAATATCGCAGCTGCCAGAAAAAATGTTTCTACCCCTTTCCATTTATCAAGCCCCCCTATATACATAACCACTTTACTATTTAATGGAATGTCGAGCTCTTTTCTGATTTTTTCTTTTGTGTCAACTTCCTCAAAAAAAGAACCATCAATTCCATCATGTGCGACCGACAAAATACTATCTGACACACCTTGACCTAAATAGAAATCTCTAATCCCTTCGGAAATAACTACGACTTTTATCCCCTTCTTCAATAAATGCCTAACTGGGTAGTTAAATTTTGCCTCGTGCGATTCCCAAATTATTTTTTCTCTAGGGATAAAAAATGACAAAAAGAACAATATCCATTCGTGTCTAGAAAAAAACACATCATACGTTTTAGTTTGGGCTTTTAATAAAAATGACAAACTAAAGACCATTTCACTTAAATAAAAAGTAAGACGAACTCGTGGAAAGAAAAACTTAGGCGCGATATTTATAGCTGTGAATAGTGGAGAAAACCCAAAAAAAGAATCTATCTCAGACTGGCTGGATTCTAAGCGCTTATTAACATACAAATCAATAGCAGTACCTTCTTGTGCAGAAAAAGCTTGGCACGTGTGGGCGATCTGAACAGAATGGGCTCGTTTCCCAAGGAATTTAACGTTAGCAAGATAAGCGATTCTCATAGATTTTATATTAAAACTATTCTATAGTATCTTTAACTACATTCATAAGCAAAATGTGATGAAATAAACAAAATGAACATGGCAGAAATATCTTACCAGAAAATACTGTTTGGAGGGCAGCTCGACAAACTAGTTCCGGAACTCAAACGACATCAGTCTAGAATTGATCGTTTTTTTGCGGACCACAACTTTGAATCGCCTCTTAATACTATACAGGAAATACTCACATCCATTCAAACTGGAGAAAGTGTATTAGAAAAACGATTTGCAAATCTGGCCAAAGGTGAGAAGCTTTCGTATTTAAATTCTATAATCACAGAGATGGCAGAAGTGACTGAAACACCTTTTCTCTCTGACTGCAAAATTAGAGAAATATTGACTACTCACCCACCAAAGATACTCAAAAAGCATCTATCCATAAACCCTGAGCTTAACAGCCTGTCTCCACGAGGACAACTTTCACTAACCCGTTTCTCTGAGAATTATGACTGGCAGCGTAAATATCATAAAATTCTTGCCCGGACAACTTTTAGTGATTATGAGGCTCGACTCCCCGAATGCATAAACATTGACGCAAATAGCTTTTCTGAGCTAACTAGACACAGCGGACAAGCAATTAAACCTTGGGGGGTGAGCCACAGCAAAGAAACTGGGATTATTATTATTTTTGAAAACTTTTCTCCTCAGATTCTCACTCCAAACTTCCTGATGTTTTCGGTATTCCTGCACTATATATTTGAGGTACATCATTTTTCTTCATTTATTCAAGAAAATTCTCATTTAAAAACTGGGCAGGTTGTTAAGAACATCCTCCGAAATCGGGAACCTATGCTTCCCTTTATAACTGATGGTAATGCCCATGATGAGACTCTTTACTGGAGAAAAGCAATCAAAAAGATACCTGACTACACGAATCTCAATGACAAAATATTGGGAGCGTGTACCCAATCATGCACAATTAAAGAAGGCTTTGTAAGATCACTCAATATCATAGACATTCTTTGGAATATAAATAATATTTATCCTGAATCGAATACCATTTACCACCTACAGCAAGAAATTTGGTACTGTCTACTGAAATATATAGATTCAACTGGACACTTTGAGGATACTGTGAAGGAATCTTTAATGCTTGATAATGTGTCTTTTCTCAATAAGGTCTTGTAATTACATGAAAAGGGGCTATAGTTTCACAAGACTTAGTTCTCACACAAATATATCAAGGAGAAAAGATATGAAATACACAAAGATTACCGACTTAGTTGGTCACACTCCTGTTGTTAACATGGGAAAGTACCATGGAGCGAATCTATGGGCAAAACTTGAAGGATGTAACCCTACCGGTTCATTGAAAGACCGCAC
>CAZEUI010000061.1:0-4513 GCA_964515625.1 uncultured Candidatus Saccharibacteria bacterium | reverse complement strand
GAAAGCCAAAGTTGTCTGCAGTGGAGTTGGCAACCTTAAGGAATTCTGTTGGAGTGAGTGACATACTTTAAAATTTAATTTAGTAATTATTTTGACTGCTCTGAATACTCGTACAAATTTGGATCAATGGATCCTGGTAAATAATCAAGTGTTTGAGGTGGAAACAGACGGACAAACGCGCGACCGACAATCCTGTCTTCTTGTAAGACTCCCCAGCTTCGTGAGTCGGAACTATGGTCTCGATTATCTCCCATTACAAAATACTCACGCTCGCCAAGAGTTTCTGTTAGGACGGGTGCTGGTTGCATGGATTTGATGTAAGACTCATCTAATGTTAATCCTTCAGGATGTTTGCCATTAGTGATAGTTACAGTACTGTTTTGAATTTCGATAGTGTCACCAGGTAGTCCGATGATCCTTTTGATAAAAAATTTAGAAGGGTTACGAGGATAGCGAAAAATTATAACATCACCGCGGTTTGGTTTTTCGAAGTAATAACTCACTTGGTCTACAATGATGTATTCACCACTTTGGAAAGTCTCATTCATGGATGCTCCAGATACGATGAATGGTTGTGCTATGAAAATGCGAATTGGTATTACTATAAGAATAGCAATGATGGAGAAGCGAATAATTTCTGCTAGAGGATTCTCACTAGAATCTTCTAGTTTTTCTCCTTTTGGATCAGGATCGTTAGGTGGGTTTTTGTGTGAAAATAAGGACATAAGAAACTAAGATATTTACTATTATACGAAATTTTTCACCTAAAAACAAACTTGGTAAAATGTCCGTTAGACAAAGGGTTATATAAAATATTTATGGTATTTAGATGAATAAAAATAATTTTAATTTTTATGGTTTAATATAAAGTATGTTTTATATTGTAGGTCTAGGAAATCCTGGTGATAAATATTCTGACACTCGTCATAATGTTGGGTGGCAAGCATTAGATGATTGTTTGGAAAAATGGCGATTTCCGTCACCTATCAATTCTAATTCTAGTTCAGGATTAATTACTGATGGTTTTGTTGGTAAAAGTGAGGTTAAAGTGTTGTACCCCGGCACATTTATGAATAATTCTGGTAGCGCTGTGGCTAAATTGGTATCCAAAAAAGAGGTTGAAAATTTGATAGTAATTCATGACGATGTCGACCTTCCTTTGGGAGAGATTATGATTGTTAAAAAAAGGGGGGATGGAGGTAATAATGGTGTAAAATCTATTATTGAAAAACTTGGTTCTAAGGATTTTGTGCGGGTTAGAATTGGGATTGCTCCAAAAAGTTTTTGGACAGGGAAGGTGAGTCGTCCATCAGGAGGAGGTGCTCTTGAGAGATTTGTTTTAAAATCTTTTACTAATTCTGAAGCAAAGCTGTTACCAGAGTTGTTTATAAAGGTAAGAGAGGCTATTGAGATTATCCTCTCTGAAGGAGTAGAGAGTGCTATGAATAAAAGTAATTAAGATTACTTTTTGTTTAAAGTTGATATTTGATTGATTTGTAAAAGAAGGATATAAAAAAACTGACGTGAGTCAGTTTTTTTGTATCCTTCTACTTCGTCTCACTAAGCGTTAGCTTCTGTGAAAGAAAGGGTCATTTTTTGATCACTTGGTTCAAAAAGAGTAATTTTGAACTTATAGACACCGCCTAATGATAGGGTGTTTTTTAGTTTCTCCTCAGTTTCAAATTCTGAAACATGAACCAAACCTGCTACTCCTTCTTCAATAGAAGCAAGTGCACCATGTTTGTTGTATTTAATAACTACTCCGTCCACGATTTCATCTTTTTTGTATTTTCGAGAAGCTGTAACCCATGGGTTTTCTTTAAGTTGCTTGATTGAGAGTGAAATCTTGTCACCCTTAACTTCAATAACCTTAACTTCAACTTTGTCACCAACTTTGTAAAGAGTTTTAATGTCTTCAACAAGACCCCAGTCTAATTCAGAGATATGAATTAGTCCTTCAAGTCCAGGCTCTAGTTTTACAAAAACTCCAAAGTCTACAGCACCGGTAACCTCACCATTGATGATATTTCCAACATCATACTTATTAACTTTCTCTTCCTTACCAGCTTTTTCTTGTAGTCCTTTTTCTGAGAAGATTAATTTGTGTTCTTTTGGATCAGCTGTGATCATTACTAGTGAAAGATTTGTTCCTACTAGTGAGTTAAGGGCAGTTAGGATTTTATCCTTATCTCCGTCCGTTACTCGTGGGTAGTTTTCAGTAGATAGTTGTGATGCTGGAAGGAATCCTTGGATACCTTGCCAATCAACAATAAGACCTCCCTTGTTAGCTTGTTTAACTTCAAGACTAAGAACAGTACTATTTTTAACAGCATCTTCAGCATCTGACCAGATAAGAGCTTGTCGTGCTTCCTTTAGAGAAAGTTCGATGTAGCCATCTTCGTTCTCAGCCATTACTACTTTTGAATCAATAGTGTCGCCGATACCAACCTTACGTAGGATGTCTCGAGCATTCATGTATTCTCGTCCGTAGATAATTCCTGTACCGATTGGTGAGATGTCGATATATACTCGAGCTCGTCCAATAGCTGTTACTTTTCCTTCTACAACATCTCCTTCTTTTGGAGTACTTGGTATTTCGGACAAATAGTTGCCCATCACACCATTAGTTATAACTGTTTCTTCTGACATATATTATTATGTATTTATTCCGACGACACGCGTCCGTACAACTTATTCTCAAAGTTATATAAAAGAATTTTCATAATCTCTTACGTAACAGGCCGTTGTTCATGAGTACGGGGTTAAACGTGTGTCGCTAGAAGCTATTAATTACCTATAAGGTTTTAGCAATATAATACAAAAAGTACATTTTGTCGAGAAGTTTCCATGTTTATCTATGTTTTTAATAAGCATTAAATCAGATCGGCTTTAGATTCTGTCAGCTTTAGCGTATAATAGTGAGATTATGGTTATTACATATCACGGAGGTCAGTGCTTTAAGGTTACTTTTGCCGGTACGACCATTGCCTTTAATCCAATTGCAAAAAAATCAAAATTAGAATCAGTTAAGTTTGGTGCTGATGTGACTCTTGTCAGTGCTTGGCATCCAGATTTTAATGGAATTAATCAAGTTACTCACGGTTCAAAAAAACCGTTTGTAATCGATGGTCCTGGAGAATATGAGGTTGGTCAGGTGGTCGCACGAGGATATGGTATTTCGACAATATACGACAAGAGAGAGCTAATAAACACTATTTATCAGGTTCATCTCGAGGGTGTGAATATAGTCTTTATGGGTGCTTTGAATACCTTAGAGATTGATTCTAAGATTCTGGGTGAATTCGGTGACATCGACATATTATTTATACCAATTGGCGGAGGTGACGTGCTAGAGGCTCCACAAGCATCAAAACTAGGTGTTAAGCTTGAGGCTAAGTTGGTTATTCCAATGCATTATGACGAGAATGCACTATCAGCCTTTCTTAAGGAAGAAGGAAAGGAAGGTCTTGAGGCTGTTGGTAAGATTACTTTGAAACCTAAGGATGTTCAAGAAATGTCAGGTGATGTTGTTATCTTAAAGTCATAAGTTTTTATGTATGCTTAAAAATCTGTTGATTAGTCTTAGAAAAAAACCTAAAGTGATGAGAAATAATGTGGCACTAGGTGTTTCGGCGGTCTTTACAGCTTTTGTTGTTATGTTTTGGGCTTATAGTGCGCCCGGTCAGATTATATCCTCAGATGAAAAAAGTGTTTCGGAAACAAGTTCAGACTTTTTTCAGATTTTCGATAATATCAAAGATCAGTTCGCTACGATTAAAAAGTCTCAAGATGAACAAGATGAAAATGAAGATATTTTGGAAGAGTTTGAGGATCTCTCAGTTGCTTCGCCAGTACCCATTTTTACAGATGATAAAGTTTCCTCTTCGACAGTAAGTGCTCTAGACGTCAATACTAATTTAGTTCCCACATCATCATTAATGGTCGGTGAGAATGGAAGTAGTGGTCTCATTCATGTAGGCTCAGTTAGTACAACTACTCCTTCAAGATCTATAAGGATCGTCGCTGTTAAAGCTGATTCTACTACCACCTCGACCACAACAGTTAAAAAGCAGTAATTATGTTATACTCTTATCAATTTTATTCCTTCTGAATTCTTAGATTTTTATGCCGAAAAAGACATCATCCCCAGAACAAGTTAATCCAAATCACGGAGTTATACCGCAAGATATTTCTGCAGAAATGGAAACAGCATATCTTGATTATGCTATGTCGGTTATTACACAACGAGCTTTACCAGACGTTCGTGATGGTTTGAAGCCTGTGCACCGTAGAATTCTTTATTCTATGCGTCTCAATGGACTCACTTCAACCTCAAAGTTCAGAAAATCTGCCACAGTAGTGGGAGACGTCCTCGGTAGTTTTCATCCCCATGGTGATACTGCTGTATATATGGCTATGGTAAAGCTTGCACAGGACTTTTCCACACGTTATCCACTGGTTATTGGGCAAGGTAACTTTGGTTCAATCGACGGAGATAATCCAGCTGCGTATC
>CAZEUI010000060.1:0-4532 GCA_964515625.1 uncultured Candidatus Saccharibacteria bacterium | reverse complement strand
ACTTCCAAGGCTACGCCACCCATGCAGAATGTGATCTAATTGGCTTCGGCATCACCTCCATTGGCTCAGTGGGCAATTCCTATTCTCAAAATCGACGCTCACTTCAAGACTATGATGCCAGCCTCAGCAATAATCAGCTACCCGTATTTCGCGGCATCACACTAACTGAAGATGATAAAATTCGCCGCACCGTTATCACCAAACTGATTTGTCATTTTGAACTTGATATTGCAACTATAGAAACTGAACTCAACATCACGTTCTCTGACTATTTTGCTGATGTTTATCCAAAACTCCATCAATTTTCCAAAGATGGCTTGCTCAGATACGATCGGTATAAAATAACCGTCCTACCCGCAGGACACCTGCTGATTCGTAATATCTGTATGGCCTTTGACTTTTACATGCAGCAAAAAACGACGCAACGCTTTTCTAAAGTAATATAAAGCTTCTAAATAGCCCATGAATTCTGTATAATTTCGCGTCTTGATGCCTGGGTGGTGAAATTGGTAGACACAAGGGACTTAAAATCCCTCGGCTTCACGGCCGTGCCGGTTCGATTCCGGCCCTAGGTACCAACAAATACAAGGCCTCAGCACTTTATCGGTGCTGGGGCTTTTTATTGATGTGTATTTGTATTTACTTTAGATCCTGCCTGCCTACTTTCCCCTAAAATATATTTGCTCTCAATTTTGATGCCTCATAATTAGTCTTGATCATATAGTGTAGTATGGATTTATATTTAGGCTAGTACAGGAGTGCATCATGGATCTTCCTTCAAAAGTACGCTTTACACTCATCAACAATATTGATGAAATGGTATTGAAAAATAGTAGGTATTGCATATATGCACATAAGTGTAATGATGGTGTATACATAAGGAAGGACTACAGATCCTGTTAAAAGATGGCAAGAGCATGTTTCAGACGCCTTTAATGAAGGAAGTCGAAATTATGATGATAAATTTCGAATTGCAATTAGAAGATGTGGTAGAAAATTCTCGCACTATATTGTTGCTGTTGTAGATTTTGAAAATTCAGCCAAGAAAATGGAGGCTGTAGCAATTCACTATTATAGTGATCGATTAAATATGAAAAATGAGCTTGTCGACACCAATAGCAGTAACTCCTACCGATTTAGTCCTATTGGAAAGCAAATAATTACTCTTGAAAAGGAATCAACAGGCAGGCAGTCATATGCAAGAAAGGACTCCGAAAGACAGAGTGTAGTGGCTGAAATTTATCAAGAACATGGAAGGAAACGACTGAGAGTCATTGAAGGGCAGCCTTTTACAAAAGGAATGAATATAAGGTGTGATACCAAGGCAAGGGAAAAATTTAATCTTGGTGATAAAGTACGCATCAAAGTAGCTGTTAGCAAAAGGGGAGATACAGAATTTTTAGAAGCAGCAAAAACTTCAATTCCTGTTTTAGTAGAATAAGATATCACCTCGTTCATCCACGTTTAGTTATATACGGTTAAATTTCAATTAATGCTATTATTAATGATATATTCAAAAAATTGAAATAAAACCTATGAGTGCTAGATCTAATAAGCAGACATATCCAGCACTCTATCGGGCTGGTTTTGAAAGGATTACAAAAGATGAAATCGATCAGGTTTTTGTAACTAATTCAGATAGCCCAAGGCGCAGATTACTTGCATCGCACTTGAGACTATTCATAAGTAAATTAGAATCTTTGGGAGTTAAAGGAGAACTATGGATTGACGGCTCATTTTCCACAAAAAACCCACACCCAGTGGACATTGATCTTTTATTGGTGATTTCAAGGACTACCTTAGAAAATTTATCTCCAAGTAATCTAAACGAACTAAATGGCTTAGCCAGTAACCAAGGGAGACCATATGTACGTATTAGATGGAATTGTGATCTATACGTAATCGAGTCAAGCGATTTCGTTGGAAGAAAGTACTATGAAAATCTTTTCTCTAACAATCCTGATCAGTCGAATAAAAAGGGCATTCCGGTGATTGCAATATGATATCTCTTGAAATTACAGAAATAGAATCAGAACTATCCATAGTGAGAGGTATGTCTGAACGGGATGAAAATAAATTATTATCATCAAATAACCCCCTTGTTGATAAAATACTTTTTTCTTCCTCAGAAAAGCGACGCTTAAATCTAGAAAAAAGACTCTATAAAGCTAAAGCAGAACGAGCTCATGAGCTTCTTGACCTTCGCCTGATGGGCACACAGATGACAGGATCTATAAGCCTAAGATCTCTAGTAAAAATAATTGAACCATTGAACTCTTTACTTGAACATAGTTCTTGGAGATTTTGGGACAAAGAGGGTAAAACAGAGAAGTTAGATGAGCATTTTTCTAGGTTACTTGATCTTCGGTTGGCAGGAATAGAAAGTGGATCAACAGCACTGATCATTATGGGAAACACCTCACCTGACCTCACAGGATACTCGGCTCTCGAAGAAGGCTTGCGAAATACTTTTAAACTTTTAACTTCTAGTAACGATGAATTTTCTGACCACATTCATGATGTAGGTTTACCTGCATGTAGAGCATTATCCAAATTAATGGAAATAATGGAAAAACAAAATATAGCAGCTCAATTCACCTGGTCTGGTCCGGAACAACAGTATGTGTGGGATGGAAGACCAGAAGAAATCACTCGTATTAAAGCTATTTTAGCTGACATAGGCGAACCTAAGGTTACAACTGAAATGTTCAAGGGAACGGTTCAAGTGCTGTCTGTAAGAAATAGAATTGAGATATACTGCCCCGATGCAGAGCAAAAGATTATCGCTAACTACCACCGCTCACTAAGTGAAGAAATTAACGAACTCCATCTGGGCGAGTTAAAAGAATTCATAGTAGAAAAAACAGTTTACCCACTTCATATATCCCAAAAAAAACGAGATGCCTACACAGTGAAACAAATAAATTCCGTAACGTAGAATTTTCTTAACGAGTAACTTATTTGGTTGAGAATATAAATTTATAAGATATGATAATTTTACGAGCCCTCGTTATAATGTTAAGCCTTTCTTCACTCTAATGGAATTTTTGAAATGGAGTTCATATGGGACTGATTAGTGAAATTAAAGCTTTGATTGAGCTTGTAGAAAAGTATCGTAAACCCAAAAAGCTTGAAGATGAAAATGTAGCAACTCGATTTATTAAGTTATTTGAAAAGCATGGGGTATCTCGTAATCAGATACCTCGTTATTTTGAGCACGGCTTATCACTGGATGATGTCTCTTCAAATGATAAGCTTTTAACGAAGCTCACCCATGCAACTTTAACGGCAGCAGCCAAACTCTTTTGTGTTCGCATTGAATGGTTAGAAGGAGCTGATGACAAGCTATACGAGTGTCATGAGTTCTATAAGCACCCAGAGAATTATCAAGATTTTCTTGAAACGTTAGTAACTGATGAAAGTTACCGACTTAGAGTTATGCTCGTCATCACATCAAAGTTTACCCACAATGAAGATGCACTACTCATCATCGAGGAGCCTATTGCAGATTTAGGAGAGAAACAGATAGTTCGCTACCACTTGTGTGGTGGGTGGAATTATATGTACTGTAAATGTCGAGCAGACATAGCTGCATGCATTGGAATATCCGACAAACACAAAGCAATGATTTCGAGAGCTTTAAAGGTGCATGATGAAATTGGAGCCTATTGCGAAGGTGAAGCCTTTATCTCAGATTTGTATGAACTTCGATCACGTTATAAACAGAGTCGTTTTTTTAATAATTCATACAAACTAAATCATCCTGATGACTTATTGACTGATCCAAGTATTTTTATTGAAAATTTACGGGATGATGTATGGGGCCAGACTACCTCATTAAATCTTTGGCTTCATTATTATGAGCAAGGATTTATGGACAAAAAATATGTTAGTCGAGAGGCTTTTAGCAAGTGCCTAGAAGATCTTCAACAGAATAACTAAATACTTCACTTCAAAACTTTTACTACGGAAAACACCCATCTTATATGAATAAGCCTAATACCCTACGGTGTTGGGCTTTGAAACTGGACTCATCAAGCTAAGCGAGGCCCTCGTCTTTTGTACCCTCAATCGTTTCCATTATCTCTCTAAAGCTATTTAGACCGGACTCTATATTTTCGATAATCTCATTCGCTAAAATGTCTGGATCAGGCAGATTATCTAAGTCAGTCAGACTTTTATCCTTAATCCAAAAGATGTCTAGGTTTGTTTTGTCTCTAGCAATGATGTCTTCATAAGCATATTTACGCCATCGGCCTTCCTCATTTTCATCGTTCCATGTCGCTGTTCTCTTATTCAAATTATCAGGGTTGTAGAGCGTGATGAACTCCTTCAAATGGTCCATCGTCATGGTGCGTTTCTTTGGCGTATGGTGAATATTGGTTCGGTAATCGTAAAACCAAATGTCTTTTGTCCACGCTTCCTTGCTGGCTGGTTTATTGTTGAAGAACAACACGTTTGCTTTTACACCAGGGGCATAGAATATACCGGTGGGTAACCGAAGTATCGTATGCAGTTCGGTTGTTTTTAAT
>CAZEUI010000059.1:0-4546 GCA_964515625.1 uncultured Candidatus Saccharibacteria bacterium | reverse complement strand
TTCGTCATATTTTTTGTGTTGAAAAACAATAAAAGTTTCCACTTAAAATCTGTGTTCATACAGCAACTTTCTAGAAAACTTGTGCGCTATACTTAACATATGAATCGAGCGCTTATTATCACCACTGGAATAGTTATCATCACCCTCGTTCTTGGTGTCTTGATATACCTTATTCTTTTTGGAACACCTAAAGAGGACGGGGAGGTATTTACAAACCTTGGTTTTGAGATTGGCAAGCAAGACACAACCATCACTCCTCCAGTAGACAACAAGCCTCTAGACACACTCATTGACACACAGTCAGATGCTGCGCTTAGACAACTCACCACACGTCCAGTTGCAGGCTTTGCTTTTGCATCGGCATCTAACGAACAAACAATACGATATGTCGAACGAGGAACCGGGCATGTGTATGAAATAAATCTTTCGACAGGTGTTGAAAGTATTCTTTCTCGTACAACTATCCCCAAGGTAAGTAGTGCTATTTTTTCACCAAGCTCCAACACTGTTGCACTTACTTCTTATGAAAAATATAAATCTAACGTTTTTGTTGGAACAATTGGTGATGAAGTAAACTTAACGGGAGTTTCTCTACAACCTGGCGCGGAAAATATTGCATTCGATTCAGATGAAGATATTTTATACACAATTTTTACAAACGAGACAACTGACGGATACACCCACAACCTCACAACACTTGTTCAAACTGAAGTTTTTTCAATGGACTATAAAAACCTCGATGTATCCTGGGGAAGTCACCTAGACTCTGTGTACATCACTACAAAACCATCCAAGGACCTGGAAGGCTTTATTTACAAAACAACCAACAGTATACTTGAGCCAGTAGCACCATCAGCATATGGGCTTTCAGCAATCTTCTCCAAAGATGGAATTATCACCACTCAAATTCAAGAAAATAACTATCACTCGCAGTTTCTAGGGGCAGACGGGGGTAGTGTAGTACTTCCTATAATAGCTCTTAAGGAAAAATGTGTATTTGACACCTTTACCACCAAATATCTCTGGTGTGCCGCACCAATAGAGAATACCTCAAATTCTTTTGTGGAGGACTGGTACAAAGGAACTAAGACCAATAATGATTATTTATGGTTAGTAAACACAAACAATCAAACAGCTCAACTTCTAGCAAATCCTGAAAATCTTACTGGGAGAACAATTGATGTACAGCACATGCAGATTAATCCGGATGGGGGTGAATTATCATTTATAAATAAAAAAGACCAGACACTCTGGCTGTATGACTTCTAAAACAACCAACGTCACAAAACATATTTTACTTTTTAGTATCTTCCTTTTTTTTGGTATCAGCACAAATATTCTTGCTGCGACATCAGACACATTACCCAAATGTCCTGATGGTGAAAGGTATTCGGCAATTGCTCAACCTCCGGGATGTATCCTGGAATTCGTCCCCTTAGTAGGAATCCCCTACATTGAAGATAATACCGACCTAACCCTCCCAGGGTACATAAACGCTCTGTATGTAGCTTCCATCAGTATCGCTGCATTCTTAGCAGTGGTGAAGATTATCTTTGCGGGAGTTAAGTATATGCTTTCAGACGTAGTGACTGACAAAGGAGCAGCTAAGAAAGATATACGTGGTGCTCTTATAGGTTTATTAATTGTTGTTGGTGCGGTACTTATTTTAAATACTATTAATCCTCAGTTGAAGGAGTTGACGTTTTTTGAAGGGATGGGGGTTGAGATAGAGACACGGGGTAATATACAGCCACAAAGACCCTGCACCCAGGAAGCCACAAACCCATATAGAGGCACAACACAATGTATTGCCAGAGGGGGTGACGCCTGTGATACAAGTGTATCTGGTGGGGTATGAGGGTGTGGTCAGACATATACAGCCTACACAAATAGACGACAAGGATTTCGTTGTGAAAATACAGATTCCTTAGTAACAATCACAACCGCAACCGACCCAGATACACCCGATAGCTCAGTCATAGTAAACACAGAAGTGCCTTACTCATTAGATGGTTTACAAGAACTGATGAGACAACTTAATGGAGCAGCAACCATCACTGACATAATTGTATTTGCTAACGACAATGGTGCAGAAGCAATTAGAAGGTGTGAGGCAGACAAAAACCATACTGGATACCTTATTGAGAAGACTCGGGGTCCTGGATTTGCCAATTCCCACCACATGATTTGTGTAGAAAATTAAATAAAAACAAACCCCAGCAAGTAATTGCTGGGGTTTGTTTTATTTTTCCTCACTACTGTTCTCAGTAACTGGACGATGTCTCTTGATTACAAACTCCTGGGCGATTGCCATTATGTTACTTACAGTGAAGTAGAGTGCTATGGCTGCGGAGAGGGTGTAGGCAACTACAGCAATAATAATTGGCATTACGTAACGCATCTGCATCTGCATACTTCGAGCAAAGTCTTCTTTTAAGCTTGGTTCTTCATAAGCTTTCTTAGGCTCCATCTTTGGCATAGACAGACGAATATGTAGGAACTGTGTTACTCCTGCAAGAATAGCTAACGGAAGACTCTTGAGTGTTATATCGAAGACACCAAACATCATCATTGAAACTGTTTCTGGCTTTGGTATAAATTCATACAGTAAGCTAATATTTATATCTGGAAAAGGAAACCCTGCTCCGTTGGAGACAGCAAGGTAGAGGGAGATAATGATGGGGAACTGTACAAACATCAGGAACACACTTGAAAGTGGATTTATGTTTACCTCTTTGTATAACTCCATAGTTGCACGCGCCTGTTCCTGTTTGTCAGTTATCTTCTTCTTGATAGCTTTAATTTTTGGATCAAGCTCACGCATCACTGCCTGCATCTTTGTCACCTTAATAGAAAGAGGGAGCATGACAATCTTTATAAAGATTACTGTACACACAATTGCCAACCCAACATCACCACCAGGAAGAATGTCTATAAAAAAGACCAGACTGTTATATACAGGGTCGAAAAAGAATGTATGCCAAATATAGCTCCACATAACGGTAAAAATTTAAATTAGAATAAGGGTTACTTGCGAGATATTGTATCGCGAATAATGTTTAAAAGATACACTCATGCTTTCTGTAGAAGTCTTTCGACCTCCTGGGTAAACAAATCCTTAGAGATTTGTTTTAGAGCAGGTTTTGCAATGATTATAAAAGTTCCATTTAAAGGATGTTCTTTTTGGTATCGATACAACACACCATACAAACGACGACGTAGACGATTTCTATCTACCGCCTTTTTGTATACCTTCTTACCAACCACAGCAGACCCATGAAAAGTATTCGACTGCATATATATAAGCTGAAGGGTAGGGGAATGGTATCTTTTACCCACAGAAAAAGACCGATCAAACTCCTTTTTTGTTAATCGGTCTTTTTTCTTAAGCATAGATAAGTAGTATAACGTGCTCAGATAAAAAAGAACGAGCCAGAAGGCTCGTTCTTTTTTATTACTGACTTTTCTTAACTGTCAGTTGTGCCCGCCCTTTTCGGCGCCTTGCTCGAAGAATTCGTGCACCTGTTTTCTTTGCTGATCGCACAAGAAAACCGTGTGTGGTCATTCTTTTTTGTTGACTTGGTTGATATGTTCGTTTTGGCATATATCGTTTGTTTAATGCGCGTAACTATACACTATTAGCTTGTATACGCAACCCCAATGATTTATTCTTATAAACTAGACCCTACAACACAGAATGGCACCCTTCGCTCTATACAAAGTAAAAGACTGTTTCCCAATACCTGTAAACTTTTATTCACTAAATAATGAAGTCCTTTAACTAAAGCTTATACATTCTTATCCACAAGTTATACACAAGCACAGGAGGTTGCAAATAAAATCACCAGCAACCACTCATTAAAATCTCCAAAGAGTTTACAGTTTTTTATACACAGGTATAATGTTTTCACTAAGTACGAAATTACGACTATGAATTCTTTATCTCACCCTTCAACAAACAGTATCGTTCACACTGAACAAATTGATGTAAAAAAACTTTGGGACGATGCGCTCGTTACAATAGAACTATCTATCACGCCAGCAAATTTTAAAACATGGTTTCGAGATACACAGATTGTTTCTCTTGAAGACGGAACCATCACCTTAGGTGTCCCGAGTGTTTTTGTTCGAGACTGGCTTGCTGACAAGTTTCAGTCAATGACATTAAAGACTCTCCGGGAACTTACTCCGCATGTTCGAAGTATCGAATATGCTGTTGTACAACGAAACGACAAGAAAAAAGAGACAAGTAAACCTCAGACGGTAAACGCTGCACTTCCCCTTGAGGAATATTACATAAACAAGAGTGACAACCTCAATCCAAAATACACATTTGATAATTTTGTTGTCGGGCCTTTTAACGCATTGGCTCATACAGCAGCAAAGACTGTTAGTGAAAAACCAGGAATTGTATACAACCCACTATTCATCTATGGGAAGACTGGTCATGGTAAGACGCACCTTATCCAAGCGGTAGGGAACTATCTAAAAAACCAAGGTAAGAAAGTTTTTTATGTGACGAGTGAGCGTTTTACTGTAGATTTCT
>CAZEUI010000058.1:0-4580 GCA_964515625.1 uncultured Candidatus Saccharibacteria bacterium | reverse complement strand
ATGTGTGTATTATGCCATGCTCTTTTTGGATTTAATCGTGACTGTCCCTGTTTACATCAAATCCAAAGCATGCTTATCGAGATAAATACTCTCTGGTTACAGTTACCCCCTCTGGTAGTCTCAATAAAATCTAATCTTGAATCTTTAAGAAAGTAAACCAAAAGACGTATGCAGAAATTTGCGTACGTCTTTCATTTAATGTGAGCCTTCTCGAGATAGAACCAACCTGAAACCTTGTCCAGCAATGCTTTCGGGGCTACTTCGCTAGAATTTGTCACAACCCTTCTCGAGAGAGGTGAAAAGTGACAAAAGTGACACTTTTTGCTCATTAGTGATTATGTTGATTTTGAGTAAAGACCTGTGCTTCTCCAGAGTCTGTATCAGTTGAAAGTTTGAGCAACTCGCAGTTTCCAAAGTGAAAGGATTTTAAAACATCCTTCCAAGGTAAATTGTAGTACTTTGCATAAATCATTTTTCCAATATCTCCATGTGTCACCAATAGTACGGATTTATTTTTCTTAGCCTCTTCAACATATTTTATAAGTTCTGAACTCCGCTGAAGCAGATCAGGAAAAGTTTCCGCATTATCTGGATTCAGGAAATAGGTCACGGCATCAGTTTTCAGGATATTTGGAGTACAAAGTCTTTCTATGTCTGATACTAGTTTTCCTTCCATAACCCCAAAATCTCTTTCAATGAGTAAATCAATCTTTTCTGGAGCAGATAAACTGTTGGTTTCAGTAATTATTCTAGCAGTCGTGTAAGCTCTATCTAAAGGAGATGAGTAAACATAGTCAAATTTGATACCTTGATCATTTATATGATTCGCTGTGATAACAGCCTGTTGTTTACCTAGGACGGTTAGTGGCTTATTTCTATGTCCATTGAGTATTCCGTTGAGGTTATCTTCATCCTGTCCATGTCGAGCTAGGTAAATAGTTGTCATCATTAGAGTATACATCACACCATAAATGTGTAATATACAGATAACTTACTATGGTATATATAGTTTTATTAGGAATTCTATGGAACGCAGGGCTGCTTTTTCAAAGTCTGTACTCTTTACGCTTGTTTAAAAAACAAAAGTCACAAAGTCTCGGCACACAAGGAGCGGAGGTATATGCTCTAATAGCTGTACGAAAAGAGGAGATTGAGCACTTAAGAGAATGTGTTGAGTATTTTTTAGCTCAGCAACAAATTTCAAAATTAATTATTTGTCTTACTGAAATTGAAGATGATCATGAAAAGTATCTTTCACTAATACAAGAACTTCAGGCCCAAGACGATCGCTTAACATACACCACCTTTAAGGGAGAGGAAGGACATAAGGCAGAACAGATAAATATTGCTTTGAAGGATATTCAGCGGTGTGAAAAGGAAGTAATTGTAGGTATTTATGACATAGACAGTCGACCTGACAAAAACGTATTTGACTATGTCAAAAATAATGAGATACAAATTGGGCAACAGCTTACACTATATGACGCAAATCTAAGTGATCTTAATCCACTTTCATTAGCAGGAGCTTTACATCAAACTTCGTGGGCAATTGGATTTGAAATGTTTAACTTTTTCTTTCCCAAAAAACGCCTTGTTTATGCCATCGGTCACGGTCTATTCCTCAGCACTGAGACACTTAAGGTTTGTGGATTGTTTGAGGAAAAATGCATGACTGAAGATTTGATGTATGGCTACAAAGCTTCTGTTGCTAAAAGAAAGTTCCATGTTGTTCCATATTTTGAGCACGCTAAGTTTGTAAAAACTGCTCGAGAGTTTATTTCACAAAGTGCACGTTGGTATGCAGGTGAATTAGAATTGATTCACAGATTCAAACACTGGCATAAGATATTCAATGGAAAATTTAGTGATAAATCTCATTTCTTTTTTAGAGTAATTGAGCTTCTTTGGTGGCCACTAGAACGTCTTCTGTATATCTCTACAATTTTAGGAGCAATCACAGGCTTATTAAGTGTTAAACTTGCATTAGCGTATACAGTGGTATTGATACTTTCAGGCTACGTTTCAGCTATTGTAGTATTAAAATCTAATGACAGAAATTGGAAAGTTTTGTTTGCTCCACTGTTGGTTCCGGTTTGGCACATGGTCTCAGTAGCAGGACCATTATTCGCACTTATTAAAAAGATAATTGGCTCCAGCGTTGCATGGACCGTAACACAAAAATAATATATGGAATGTTTTTATAGAATAAGTACAAAAGTCTTGCTGACAGATGGTTCGTTTGATGAATTTGTAGTACTGAAGAATAAAAAAGGTGAATATGAATTACCCGGTGGAGGCATAGAACATGGAGAATCAATTGCTTTGAGTATTGAACGTGAAATTGAAGAAGAGCTAGATATCAAAATCTCTGTCACTGAAAATGACCTTAACCCAGTTTTCTTTGATGCTTACAAATCGAGAAGTCATGATATTTGGGTTGGTTTTGTTGTCTATAAAATCACCACTGACAATCTAGATTCATTTGAAAAGCTAACCTTTGAAAAAGTCCTGGCTGACAAAGAAGAGAACTATGTTCCATACCTTTGGAATATTGCCAAGCGTGAGACCTCCTCATAGCTATTGACAAAACCCAAAATAATCATAATATTCGATGAGACCCGCCCCTTACAAGAGGGCTTCATTATACAGATTTGGGAGACATAAGATGAATTCGTCCTTTGTAAAAGACCGTAGTCGCACAGGTTTGTACTTGGGCGATTATCAATCAAATATTCACCAATTCCGTAGAACTGCTGCGGAACTATGGACCAGTAATTGTTCTGTTCATAGTGACCAACCTGGTTTCAATTCTGAGGTGTTACCACCTTTTTTCATCGACAAGTACAGTTTCAGAAGCTGGCTTGCCTGTGAGACTTCGATGGTTCAGTCTGAATTCATCAATATCCCTGAGGCCGATTTTACTAACCTGTTCGAGTCGTATGACGAGATAGTAAGAAAGTCGGGTGTTGGTTCCAAGCTTCTAAACACTAAGGCTCCTTCTGTCGATGAGCCTGTATGCCGGAGCAAGTTTCTTGATGATCACTTCGGTGCGTGGCGTAAACACCTAGCGAGCAAAGGCGTCGATTTGTCATCTGAGACGATCGACTGGTACTTCTCAGTTCCATTGCTAGAAGTGTACAGAAACTCAGTCTTCTATCCTCGCTTTCCAGTTTTGTGGGGACCGAACTACTTCGGAAAGATCGCTGACCGTGATCGTGACTATATCTTGGCCACTTATGGACAAGATGCAGTCTGGGATTTCTATTTTCTCATGATGGTGTGTCACGAACAGTCACACCTCATGCAGAAAGGAGAACCTATTCTGAATGAGATCACCCATGCAATTTTATGGATTGATTTTGTGTTCGAACAAGGACTAAAGCCTTTTCAAGTTAATTCAGAGACCGGTAAGACAGGTAACATCGAAGCACCCTTTATCATGGGTCGCATCGATGATCTCAAGGGTTTGGATTATAAGCTTTTGTTTGAAGACAATCTGACTTACTTTGAGAAAGAAGTGTCCAGTTCTGAATATAGCCATTTCGTTGCACTAACGTTTCTGGTGCATTCAGGAGTACTGAGGTACCGATACGTAACCAATCTCTTTTGCGGGTTACTTGCTGAAGATGTTGAAGTTAGTAGGTATCTGCAATCAGGTGTTGCTAGGCATGTCTCTGTTGTTCTTCAGGCTTTTGTTCAAGGTGAAAGCAAGCTGGTACTGCGTGATTTGGTCAAATCACAAATGCCATCATTCGGGGCTATCCAGCCCTGATAAAAAAATAGGGCGACTCTCGCATGAGAGCCGCCTTTTTTCTATTTCATACATCGGATTAAAGTTCGAAGTAGCGAATTGCTTCGTTCATAACGTCTTCACCGGTCATTTCATCTGTGTCGAGAAACCAAACATTTGGAAGCTCTGCATAGAACTCGAGTTCCAGATCATAATATAGATCTATGAATGCCTCAAATGTCTTCCTTGGTTTTGTGTGGTCGTTTGTTCTGCGACGGACGAGGGTTACTTTAGAAGCTCTCAAGTAGAGAATTTTCGTACTCCGATGAGCTACGTATTTCTCTGCTAATTGTTTCATTTCTGCAGATACATTCCAATCAGCCGAAATAGCGACAGGATGAATCCTCGAAAAACATAGTGTGTCCTCAGGACCACGATCGAAAAGAACTTGTCTCACACCATCTTCACGAAGATGTTTCACTCGTTCATATTCAGCTTGGTAAAATATCTCCTGATTAGTGACGAAATCGTCACGCTTATTGATATCAAGTTTGTAGCCATCACGCACGAGTCGCTCTTGAACTCCAAACTCACTCACAGGCAGTATGTCACTGCCATACGCATCCGACAGTCGAGCCAGTAAAGTGCTCTTGCCAGCGGCCCAAGGGCCTTGAACGGTATATATTTTCACGACTCTACCTCCAGATTTATATGTTTCGTGTCTATGACTAAAATACAACTTATTCTGTTAATGTCAACTAATCACCTTGGTAAATTCCCTACCTAAATGCAACAGCAGCATTAATTAATAACTCCGGAACTTTTTTGATAGTATCATGTTCTTGTGATA
>CAZEUI010000057.1:0-4620 GCA_964515625.1 uncultured Candidatus Saccharibacteria bacterium | reverse complement strand
ACTATAAACTCTTTTTCTAATATCTTGAAAGCGAGTTGCTAATCCAGTAAAATCAACCTCAGGACACTGATACATCAGTTTCATAATTTTAGCAGCATCCATAGGAGAACCTCCACCAATAGCAATTATCACATCAGGCTTAAAGCTTTTCATTTCATCTAAACCTTTCTTGATAATCGCTAACGTTGGATCAGGCTCAACATCAAAGAATATCTTAAACACAATTCCCATTGATTCCAAAACTTGTCTGACCTGATTAGGTATTCCTAAATCAAACAAAGGTTTATCTGTCACAATAAAAGCACGTTTTCTATCCCTAATATCTTGCAATGCTACAGGTAGACATCCTTCTCCAAACCGGACTTTAGGCATTTCTAACCACAGCATATTTTCTCTCCGTTCTGCTACCATTTGAACATTAAGTAAATTCATTGGACCGACATCTCCACTAACGGAACCGCCACTCAAACTACCACCACCTAATGTCAAAGATGGCAACATTCTGAAGTTATAAAGATCACCAATTGCCCCTTGAGAAGCAGGAATATTAACTAATATCCGCATTACGGACATTCTTCTCCTGAAAATTGAGATTCTTGCTTCAGCAACTAATATATATATCTTTCGGTACCTTAATTTTAGCCATTTGTGCTATATGATGAACACTTTGACCGATAATATCAGGATTAAGTCGAGAACATTTCTTTTCTTCATCTCCTGAATCACAATCTTCCAGAACCATCACTTTAGCAAGCTTCTTCTGCTCGTCATTAGTTAGAAAATATGCACCACGTTTAATAAATTATTTACGAACTTTATTATACATAGTTTTCAAGACAACAATTGACTGTTCTGAAGCACAGATCAGCCCATAATCAAAAACTTTACTGACCATGACTGACCCGACTACATTTTCAACATCAGCAGTCTCATCAACTAACACCGGTGTGTTTCCAGCACCGACACCAATTGCCGGATTCCCTGATGCATAAGCACCATGAACCATTGCCGGACCACCTGTAGCCAAAATCACACCTTTAGGTTTAGCAATTTTAGTTAAACCTCCAACTTCATCACTTTCTATCACTCCACAAGTCTGTAAATCTTTATACTTGTTAAAAACTTCTTCTGAAGCAAAGTGGTTTTTGATAATCTTATCTTCAACTCTTCCCATACCAGTCTCAGCAACTGCTGATACTGCCAAAGGAATCCTTGCTCGATTTGCAGCCAAAGCTGCAGCTTTAAATATCACATCAACTTGTTCTTGTGAAAAAGTTGCATATATTTTCTGAGCAGCAGCTACTAATTCCATTTTTTTATTAAGCACAGTCAGTACCATCTTTCTTTTCTTTATTCATTATATTTACTACCTCTTGTAGTTATGGTTTCAAAAAACATAGTTTTTCAATAACTGAAAAACTTCCATCGAACACTATACCTCATATTATATTAAGTAAAGTTTCATATGCTTCACAAGCCACCTTGAAAAACACTATTATGATTAGTTCGCGAAGGTTATATGTGACAATGTCAGATATAGGACAAAAAAAACACCTAGCGTACAATACACTAGGTGTTATAAGGCAATGAATCAAACAAATCTTCACTGATTACACATGAAAATGATCAATCTTTTAGTGCACTGACAAGAACTTACTATTATTAACAGCTGTTACCGAAAACCAACAAATTAAATTCGGGATAACATCACCTGACCAGTCCCATTGAAGATAAGTATTACATAATTTACCATTATTCTGAATGTCTTTACTAGCATCACGGAGACTATCAAAGCCTTCTTCATCATGATATTTAGAATGAAAACATTGTCTGTCATTACCACAACCTTCAGTAGAGAATTTTACTGAAAAAATAACAGGATGAAATCTTTTTGTTTTAGTATTAAATAAGACTCCGGCGGGTTTTTTCTCTACCATACTTCTTTCTCCTGTTTTGTTACAAAAAACATAGCGACTAACTTTATAGCACACAATATCATCATTAACAAACTAGGTTTCAGGAAATTTATGTAAAATCATGCTATTATTTCGCTACTTATCAGGATTTTAAATATTATTTTATATGGATGATTCATTTTACGACTCAATTTTTGACCCACTTACTATCGGTGATACGGTTCCGGAAGAAATTTCATTTGATGTATTTCAAAACAATGCAATCGATACTAAAACTTTCGGCGATTATCGAGGGAAATGGGTAGTTTTATTCTTCTACCCTGGAGACTTTACTTTTGTTTGTCCAACAGAATTATCAGAACTGGCTAGTATGTATAAAGAATTTACAGAACAGGGAGCTGAAATTTTATCAGTATCGACTGACTCTGCTTTTATTCACAAAGCTTGGCATGACACCTCAGAATCCATCAAGCAAGTAACTTATCCAATGGCTTCAGACAGGACTCATGAACTTTCGCTAATGTTTGGGACACTTGTTCCCGAAGAAGGGCAATCGTTACGAGGAACATTCATCATTTCTCCAGACGGAGTAATTAAAACTGTTGAAATTAATGACAATTCTATCGGAAGGTCTGCAGCAGAAACACTACGTAAACTTAAAGCAGCAAAGTTTGTTGAAAAAAACCCATTAAATGTTTGCCCTGCGAGCTGGAACGAGGGTGAGGATACGTTAACACCAGGCGTAGACCTTGTCGGAAAGATCTAGTATTTTCTACTAAACTAAAAGCCCTAATAAAATCACTTTCTTACGAAGGTGATTTTATTAGGGCTTTTAGAGACAAAGGGTAATTTACTCTTTATTGTAAGGGAATTTAAGAAAATCCGAAAAATTCTTTTCTTTAGTATTATTTAAACCAATTTCCACAGGCTTTGCTGTATTTCTAGTACTGAATATTTTATCCCAAAAAGAGAATATCACACCATAATTTGAATCATGTTCCGACCTGATAGCAGAATGGTGGGTTCTGTGTAAATCAGGAGTAATAATTACTTTTTCTAAAATGTGCTGAATTTTTGTGGGAAGATAAATATTTGAATGATGAAAAGCAGCAAAGATAGTCACTAGTGATTCATATAAAACAAAAATCCAAAAAGGGACACCGATTATAAGTAAGAATACGGACTTCGCACCAATTGACAACAAGAGCTCGCCGAGATGAAAACGAACGGATGATGTGGTGTTGAGATATTTTTCAGAATGATGACATTTATGAAAACTCCAAAGCAAAGTGCTCTTGTGATTAATTAAATGCCAGAACCAGATAAACAAATCGAAGAGAATAATCCCTAACACTAATTGCAACCAGACTGGAAACAGTAAAAATAAGTCATGAATATGGTAAGAGTAGACCATTGCACTAACAGCCGTAATGTTGAAGATAAATAAAACAAAGTTATTAAACCCAAATAAAAGAATATTAACTAGGTAGGAACGCTTTTTCTCACCCTTATCATATGAACGTTCGGGAAAATATAACTCAAAGAATATTAAGCAAATAAATAATAAAGCACTGAAACCTAGCAAGAATGATTCATTTAATTCCATTCGTAAAGTATAGCAAAATTAAAATCAAATAACCAAGTTCACCTAATTTTGTTATAATTAACAAATGAAAATACTCTTATCTCCGGCAAAAACACAGAACTTCTTCAACCATTCCGATCATAATACTGGCAAAGTCTCAATCTTCAACTTGAAAACGGAACAACTTTCTAAGGCTTGTAAAGAATTATCGATACAAGAACTAAGAAGAATAATGAAAATATCGCTCAAACTTGCGAGACTTACTTATGATCGTTTTCAAATATGGAACCCAGACTTTGACGTCTCAACTAGAGACATTTCAGAAGAGATACCTTTCAAACCAGCTATTTTTACTTTTAATGGTGACGTGTACGAAGCTTTTTCAAACACAACCTATTCAAAAAGTGACATCGCCTTTATGGAAAAGCAGATTCGAATTATTTCGGGTTTTTATGGACTACTCACTCCCCTCACCTACATCAAGCCTTACCGTCTCGAAATGGGAACTAGACTTTCTTTTACTGTTAACTCAAAAAAATATAAGAATTTATATGAATATTGGAAAGGACCTCTAACTCTTAGTTTAAAAAAGGAGCTAAAGTCCGATGAGATTATCCTCAATCTAGCTTCTAGCGAATACTCAAAAGCTATAGATTTAGAGTCTTTTGGAAATTCTGTTGTTAAAGTTTACTTTAAAGTGATAAGAAATAAAATTCCTAAAATAATTGGAATTTATGCCAAAAGACAGCGCGGGGAAATGGCTAACTGGATTATCAAGAATCGTATTGTAAATATTCCAGACTTAAAAAAGTATCAGAATGACGGATTTTCTTTTTCTGCATCGTTATCATTTAAGAATAAATTAGTATTTACTAAAGAGCATTAAGCCTGTTAAGAATAAAAAAGAATCCATAAGAGTGGGTTCTTTTTTATTCTTCCAACAACAATCAGGCTTATGAATCAAGAGTATCATCAGCAACTTCATAAACAGGATCTTCATTTACACTAACCTTGATTATCTTTTCTGCATTCTTAAGCAATCTTCGACAATCATGACTCAAGTGGTACAAATGAAGCTTCTTTCCTGCCTTCAAATACTTGTCAGTCAGAGAGTTGACT
>CAZEUI010000056.1:1600-4629 GCA_964515625.1 uncultured Candidatus Saccharibacteria bacterium | reverse complement strand
CTCCATCGGTAATACTGAGATCATTCTATCTCCAGAAAATAATTCTACATGCTCAACAACCTTATACAGCATCACCTCATCAGTGTCTGCACGATAATGACAATTAGCGGTCCCAGCATGGATAAATCCCTGCTTTTCAAAGAAACTTAGGGCTGAGGTGTTTCTAATCGAGACAGTGCAATATATTTGCCTAATCTGATTATTTTTCACATACTCATCCAACTTCTGAAGTAGTCTGCGACTAACTCCTTGACCCCTAGCTTCTTTTTTGACAATTAAAGGACTGATTTTTACTGTCCCTTGATGCTTAGCAACAAAATTGAGAATACCGACAATGTTTCCATTTTCGGTAACCACATACATTATTTGAGCGGCAGAAAAATGACCTTTATCATCCCCTGTTTCTCTAGATGCAGTTTCTACAATACGCTTTGCGTGTGCTCGATGATCACCACCATAATACGGCTCTAATGCTATATGCATCATCTCCGCTATAACTGATAAATCACCAAGTCTAACTTTTCTTATATGTTTCATTTGAAGAACTCCTTTGTTGATTAGTTGCGAGAAGCCTTAGCTTCTTGAGCAACAAAAAGGTTTACGTATCCCAGATGGATACGCTTCGTACAATACATATTTGTTATTGTTTAGGCAATCAATTCTAGTCGTAGTCCTACCACACCATATTTTTCTTCATCTTCGTCAGAGTAGAATTGCTTTATTTGTTTGAGGAGGAAATCTGTACTTTCTTCACCAAAGAGAGTCGGCTCATTGTCAGCAAATAACTCGGCAAAAGTTTGATAACGTAACAGCCCTCTCACTATCGTGGTTGTCTTATTTTCCGGCTTATCATTTTCGCTAAATATAATTTCGTCACCAATGGTTATCTGCTGACGTTTATCATCAAAAAGTCGTGATTCTATTACTTTGTCGCCTGAAACAATTTTATTGTACGGCTCAGTAGCTAGTTTCATTTGGTGTTGCATGTAAATTTTTGTTTATTAAGTATCTGTATTTATATCACAAAATTAACCACCTATATACCACAGCAAACCTTAATTTCACATAATTATTCAAATCAGCTCCATCTAATCTAGACAACGAACCTTTCATCAAGTAGCAGAAACGCCTATTCCCTGTGAAAACGAAATATTATCACTGTTTATTTTTCTGCAACTTAACTATCTTTTTAGCTAATCTGGATACTTCAGCATTCAAAGTCACAATTTCTCCTGACGAACTTATTGCTTCATCATCTTTTAATTATCGATTCGTTTCAACTTTTTCTTCTTCTTTTCCAGCTTCCTCAATTAAATCAGTGAGTGCGTCCTTTATTTTTTTAGACTTCATATCAATAGATAATACCAGAGTTCAAAGAATTTTATCTTTATACTAAAACATCCTACAGAGTGACCAATTCGGGCTTATTTTCATACTCGGTAGCAATCTCTACACGGTAGTTTTCTAGATAAAGCTCCATGTCAGACTGTAATGCCGTACTCTCATACAAGTGCTCAAAGTGCAAGGTACCCCAAATCTAAGACACCTTTTCTAAGTCTTTTAATAATACACTAGTCTGATATTTCTCTGCAAACACCGCCGGTGCCATACGGAGTGCCGAGTGTATCCGCTTCTGATTGTAATACCCGATAGTCTGGTAAATAGCTGCTACTATCTCACCTAAAGTATCAAATCGATTAGGGTCACCTAAGTCTAATTTGAATCCTTTGTAGAAACTCTCCTGATAAACATTCTCCCACGGACAGCCTGTGACTGCTGTATCTGGAGCGACTGTACTAAGTTGGTGTAGTTTTGACTGGCATACTCACTACCTTGATCGGAGTGAATGATTCGTGGTGGTGCTCGGTGCAGTATAGCACCGGACAAAGCATTTATGACTAACTGGGTAGCATGGGTATTTAACATAGACACCCCGACTATCTCTCGAGTATAGATGTCTATAACAGTGGCCACATACAGCCACTGGCCACGACACTTGATATACGTGAAATCACTAGCGTAGATGTCCCCTGGACCTCGAGGTGTTTCAGTTAGTAACGAGTTCGGAAAAACACTGTCTTTAGGCTTACCATACACTTTAGGAGCAACTCTGCAGTATGGTTTGCTACCAAACAACTTCATCACCCGCAGAGTGCGTTTCTTGTTGATACTAAGATGGGTAGCTAAACGCTTATGTCCGTAACTGGGATGGTCTCGCAGAGCCATCTCGATCTGTTGTTTAGTCTGCCAGTCTTTAGTTGGTTGTTTGGGTTGACAGTATTGGTGAGTTCTAGAGATTCCGATTAAAGTACCGCCTGCTACCATCCCCCTGATGACCCCTTTTTAGCCTCGACGGACATTTAAACAGTGAGGTCACCTATGATTTGTTTTAACTGGGCATTAAGTCCAGAAATTTTCCTCAGGAAAGGAAAAATTGGGACATAAATTCAATATAGTCGCTACGCTCGTTATTTCATTCATCTTTCTTTAGCTTGTTATGCTCTAGGATACTTACCACCCCTTTAGCTTTAGTGCTCAGCCAGTTATATATGGTTCTGGTGTGAATACCATACAGACCAGCTACCTCAGCCACACTTAATCCTTCGTTTTTGATTTTGTTTAGTAGCTCGTCTTTGATTTCTTTTGAGATTTTGTATCCTTGCTTAGCCATATTCTTTAGTAATAGTTAGGTAATAATACTTAGAATTGTTGTCTTGGGAAAGGGGTACCTTTCATGCGTATCTAAAAAAGATGAATTTGTAGATCAGTGTATCGCTATGGATAAGTACGCATACACAAACTACTCACTTTATTTTGGTAGGCCAATAGAAATGGCAAAAGAACTAAATATGCCATGGGATCATATTGACCTATTCCTGTACAGAGAAACTTCTCAAACTAGCTTCATGAAGAGGATTTACGATAAGGGCAAGCTAAATGAGTTCGCTTTAGATCAACTGGCTGTATTTAAGGAGACTCTACACACAGTGAATCCTAAATGTATCGTGGTAAGTAATGCGTTCGGCTCG
>CAZEUI010000056.1:0-1581 GCA_964515625.1 uncultured Candidatus Saccharibacteria bacterium | reverse complement strand
ATTTGAAGGAAGATTTGGTATGGGGCAAGAAGAAAGGATTTCATTGGTACATCGGTATGGATAAGAAAGTGCCTGTTTTCTTTACCTCTATGCTGAGTGTACAGAGGGCTTTAGACAGATGGTCGTATGAACGTCTCAAGTGGCATATTGGAGAATCACTGAAATAAACCATTCAGCAAATAATTTTGTTATAATAACTAAATCTGAAAAAGATTACTGTTAGAAAAGATTTTCCTAGTATTTTACCTGAAGGTACAGCTTCTTATTGTCCTGCATGCGGTAAATGTTTGGGAAATGAGCGTATTAAAGTTAAATTGGAAGATATCTGCAGGTTCTGTCACGTAAACATTGAACGCTCTTTAGTTTGGGATAATAAAATCAAACAATATTTTGATGATAAAGATATTCTTGTTCATGAGAGCGTCGGTATTTTTATTGTGAATAGTGCTGGAGAAGTATTGTTGTTTTCTCTGACTAAGTTTCCCTACGGATACACAGTCCCAGCTGGGCATGTAGATAGTGGAGAAATTGCTTTGGATTCTGCTATACGTGAACTTAAGGAAGAAGTCGGAGTTTCAGTAGAAACTTTAGAGCACTTAGGAGATTATCTTATGGAAGGAGACTCGTGCTCTCGTGGTGCGGATGTGCATAAATGGAGTGTGTATATGTTGCTTTATGAGGGGCAGAAGATAAATTTGAATGAAGAAGGTTCCGAATACGGCTGGTTCAGTCTTGATGAATTACCTGATAATTTAACTATGCCAGTAGAGTCTCTCTTAAGCAAAGAAGTAATTAGGGAAAGAATAATGAGAGAGTAATTTTTATATAAAAATACCGTCAATCATTTAGGAATGATTGACGGTATGTAGTGCTGTTTGTTTCTCAATGGGAACTATTTTTACCTGTACGCCCTTTAATAGATACACGTCCTTGAATTATCTTCAAGATGGGTCTATTGCCGATCTTAGATTCTCTAGCGAATTGTTTTCCGCAAGAGTGGCAAAAACCTGTGCCTGAAGTCTTATCGTCTGAAATGTTGTCTTTAAAACATTTTATAAGATTTCCTGCTCCCTCTTTCTTGTATGTGAATAGGTAAGTCCTGCATGTTGAACATGAGAGCTTTATTTTGAAAATAGGTTTTTTCTTCATAATTATTTACCGTACGTTTACAAAAAGAGCATTAAACTCAGGTGGGCAAGTCTCGATACAAGCATTACATCCGTTGCAGTTTTCATTAATGATAATGATAGGAGGGTCACTTTTGTAGTCAAAACTGTGGAATCATAAGCTACAAATGACATAAGAAAACCATCAGCAAGCTGATGGTTTTTGGTTTGATGGGTATTTGAGGACGGGTCTAGTAGACAATCATTAAACAAAAGGAGCTTGCCTGTTTATGTAAGAATTGGTACGTGTGAACCTTCGACTAGATTTGAAGTAAAAAATATAATGTTGAGATGACTACTTCCTCAATATCAGTTAAACAGGGTCGTTTTTAAAACGGCCTTTTCTAATGTCTGCTACAATATTAAGTATGGGATTTTTCACAAAGACACCAAAACGAGTGACCAAAAATGAGAT
>CAZEUI010000055.1:0-4989 GCA_964515625.1 uncultured Candidatus Saccharibacteria bacterium | reverse complement strand
AAAAAACACAAAGTGCTAAGTTTGAGCAATCATTAGGGCGTCTCGGTATTGCTCGTCGATCTTGTCGACCAGCTCAAATGAGTGATTATTAGCGTCAATTAATTGAAAAGCAGAAGATGCGTTTTACCTATGGTATCTCTGAAAAACAATTACGTCGTTATCGGGATGATGCTGTAGAAAAAAGCAACCAGCCTGTAGCAGTACTCATGGATCGTCTTGAGTCACGTTTAGACAATGTGATTTACAGAATGGGGCTTGCTAAGACTCGTCGTCTAGCTCGTCAAATTGCTTCTCATGGACACATTTGTGTTAACGGAAGGAAGATGACTATCCCTTCACACAGAGTAAAGGTCGGAGACGTTTTATCTATCCGTGAGGGTAGTCGTCAGACTGGACTTTTTGTGAATCTTAGCGAAACTCACGAAGCAACATCTTTACCAGCTTGGGTCACTTTTGATGTCAAGAAATCTGAAGGTGAAATGAAAGCTGCACCAATCTTTAATCCAACTGAATCTTTGTTTGACCCAGAACAAGTGATGCAATACTACAGTCGATAGGACTAGATGTTTACAAAAAATAATTAATTTCATAACAAATCTAAATTATGTTAGAAACAAATGTAACTCTTCCTTCAAAACCACGTGTTGTATCTGAAGAAGGTAATAAAGGGGTCTTTGAGATTGACGGTCTGTACCCAGGCTATGGTCACACTCTAGGAAACTCTCTTCGAAGAATTATTCTTTCGTCATTACCAGGCGCAGCGATTACACAAGTGAAAATTGATGGTGTTGAGCATGAATTCTCTACCCTAAGTGGAGTAAAAGAAGATGTTATAAATATCCTTCTAAACCTACGTCGAGTTCGACTCCTGATGCACACTGAAGAACCATTGACAATTTCACTTAATCAAAGTGGTATTGGCGAAGTGACTGCTGGAGACCTTGAAGTCCCTAGTCAGATTGAGGTCTTAAATCCAGAACAATATATTGCAGAGTTGACTAACAAGTCTACTAAGTTAAATATTGAACTTACTATTGAAAGAGGGTTAGGATATGTTCCTCGTGAAGTTCATCAAAAAGATAAAGTTGCAATCGGTACTATTGCTTTAGATGCTGTATTCACGCCAATCCGTCGTGCTAACTACGAAGTGGAAAATATGCGTATCGGTGACAGAACAGATTATAACCGTCTCCGGATCACACTTGAAACTGATGGAACATATTCACCTCGTGAAGCTCTAGAAAAATCTATTGAAATAATGATTCATCAATTAAAGTCAATTATTGGTTTTCAGGATCAACATGAAAATGAACCCGTTCTTACTCCAGAATCTGAAGACGAACAAGATGACGTTCCCGATCAGGAAGTATTAAAAACCAGAATTGAAACACTTGATTTTACAAGCCGAACATTACAAGCTCTTGAGGAAGCGAACATTCGCACTATCGGGGGACTTGTACGTAAGAAAAAAGATGATATCCTAGCACTAGATGGCATCGGGCCAAAAGGGTTTGAAGAAATTCAAGAACTTTTGCTTAAGATGAAACTAAAGTTAGAAGAATAACGCTTATGCGACACTCTACCAATACAAGAAAACTCAGCCGAACTCGAAGCCAGCGCACTGCCTTGGTTAGGGGGCTAGCTATATCTTTGATTCGAGATGGTCAAATCAAAACTACACTAGCTAAAGCTAAAGAGTTACAACCAAACATCGAACGTTTAATAACACACGCTAAAGTTGACTCAGTTCAGTCGCGACGACTTGTTGCTTCAAATCTAGGTGAACCTGATAACATTGTTATAAAGAAATTTTTTACCGAAATAGCTCCTAAATTTAAGGATCGAAATGGTGGATACACACGAATAGTGAAACTTGGTCGAACTTCACCAGGACGAGAAGAGGCAATAATCTCTTTTGTTGAATAATTTATTATGACTACAGAAACTACAAAAACATATACAATAGATGCTGAAGGAAAGCGTCTTGGAAGGTTAGCTACAGAGGTTGCTACTATTTTGATTGGTAAAAATGATCCTTTATTTGCAAAAAATATAATGGCTGATGTTAAAATCAACATTATTAATGCAAGCAAGCTTGATGTCTCTGACAAGAAGCAAGGTGAAATTTATCAGCATTACACTGGCTATCCTGGTGGACGGCGAGAGGAAACTTTTGCTCACTTGGCTGAACGACGTGGTTTTGAAGAAGTGCTTCGTCGGACTATCGGAGGTATGCTTCCGGGCAACAAGCACAAGAAACCATTGTTGGCTAAATTAACTATCACTGAATAATCCTATGGCTACTACTAAAACAACGTATGTTGAAGGAATTGGACGTCGAAAGACTGCTACTGCACGTGTACGACTTACACTCGCTACCTCAACAGAAATCATCGTTAATGGAAAAAGTTTAGAAGATTATTTTGGAAATCTTTCTCAGAGAAAAGATGTGAAATCGGTTCTAGAAGTGAAAGATGCTGGTATCGAAGATTATTCCATTTCAGCAAAAGTACTTGGTGGAGGAATCTCTTCACAAGCAGAAGCAATACGTTTAGGTATTGCTCGAGCACTTGTTAAAGAAAAGGCTGATCGGCGAGGAGCATTGAAGGCTGGAGGTTTCCTTAAGCGAGATCCTAGAGCAGTAGAACGAAAGAAATTTGGTCTACTTAAGGCACGAAAACGACCAGCTTGGTCTAAACGATAGTAATAAAAGCTTCCTTGTGAAGCTTTTATTTTATTTAAATATAGAAATTTATACTCAGCAACAGTAGTACTGACTGTTATTTTAAATCGTCATCACCGACACTTTGACAGCAAACTGTTTTCCCTTTACAATAGTGTTGTATGATCAATAAGAATGATAATGAAACTGATATCGAATTAGATATTACTAACACTGAAGATATTGAAAGTGACGAAACTGAATTGGTAGACATTGAAGAAAATTCGGATATCAAACTCAAAGAACTTAAGGAAAAGATTGTACGATTAGAATACGAGAAAAAAGAAATTTTAGATGATTCACAAAGGACAAAAGCAGATTTTCTCAATGCCCGTAAACGATTAGAAGAAGAGAAAATTCAAGACAGAATCCGACAGAAAAAGCGACACATAGAAGAATTGCTTCCACTTTGTGACAGTTTTCAGATGGCGATGAGCAATAAAGAAGCTTGGGAAAAAGCAGATGAAACATGGAGAAGTGGAGTTGAAGGTATCTATAATCAGTTAACGAAGATACTAGAATCCTATAATGTTTCACCACTTAATCCTGTAGGAGAAATATTCAGTCCACATTTGCACGAAGCAGTCGGCATGGAAGAAGTTGAAGATGAAAAACTTAAAGACAAGGTTATAACCGTAGTACAGAGTGGTTATGAAATTAAGACTGGTGACACCACAGAACTGATACGACCCGCGAAAGTTACTACTGGAAAAATTAAAGAATAATAAATATTTAATATGGCAAAAATACTTGGAATTGACTTAGGGACAACAAACTCAGCGATGGCTATCATTGAGGCTGGTGAACCTATCATTATAGAAAATAGTGAAGGAGCACGAACAACACCCTCTGTTGTGGCAATCTCAAAAACAAATGAACGATTAGTCGGTCAGATTGCAAAACGACAAGCTGTTACTAACCCAACCAATACTATTTATGGTATTAAGCGGTTTATGGGACACAGTTTCAATGATGAAGTTGTACAGAAAGATAAAGACATTATTCCTTACGATATTAAAAAAGGTGATGATGACGGAGTTCTTGTTGTTATGGACGGAAAAGAATATCGACCAGAAGAACTTTCGGCAATGATTTTGACTAAACTTAAAAATGATGCTGAGGCAAAATTAGGTGAAAAAATTACTGAAGCAGTAATTACAGTACCTGCATACTTTAACGACAGTCAGCGTAAGGCAACACAAGACGCTGGTAGGATTGCTGGACTTGAAGTAAGAAGAATCATTAACGAACCAACTGCAGCAGCTCTTGCTTACGGATTCAACAAGAAAAAGGATGAGAAGATTGTTGTTTTTGACTTCGGAGGTGGTACTTTTGACGTTACGGTTCTCGAAGTAGGGGATGATGTGGTTGAAGTACAGTCTACTGACGGTGATGCTCACATGGGAGGTCGTGATATCGACCAAGGAATTGTAAGATTCTTGATTTCTGAGTTTAAAAAGTCTAGTGGTGTTGACCTTGGTAAAGACAAGCTGGCTTTACAAAGACTAGACGAGGCTGCCGAAAAAGCAAAGCTTGAACTATCTTCTACTACTGAAAGTGATGTTAACATTCCGTTCATTTCGCAAGGTTCAGATGGTCCTCTTCATCTTGATGTTAAACTTACTCGTGCAAAATTAGAAGAAATCGCTCATGACTTCGTAGACAAGTCTATCGAAATTACCAAAAGAGCTTTAGAAGCTTCTGATTTCAAGAAAGAAGAGATTGACGAAATTATTCTAGTTGGTGGACAGACACGAATGCCGATCATCCAAGAGAGAGTGAAAGAATTGTTCGGAAAAGAGCCTAACAGAACTATCAATCCTGACGAAGTTGTTGCTCTTGGAGCAGCGATTCAGGCTGGTATATTTCAAGGTGACGTACAAGACATCACTTTAGTTGATGTGATTCCACTTTCACTTGGTATCGAGACTATGGGAAGTGTTAACACTAAATTAATCGAAAAAAATACTCACATCCCAACTAAAAAACAACAGATTTTCTCAACAGCGGCAGACAACCAAACTTCTACAGAAATTCATGTTGTTCAAGGAGAACGACCAATGGCTGTTGATAATAAATCTCTTGGTAAATTTGTACTAGATGGAATTCCTCCGGCACCACGAGGTGTTCCTCAGGTAGAAGTTTCTTTTGATATCGATAGTAACGGCGTTTTAAATGTAACAGCTAAAGACAAATCAACTGGCAAGGAACAATCTATTAGTATCGAAGCAAACTCTGGTTTAACTGAAGAAGATATTGAGAGAATG
>CAZEUI010000054.1:0-5214 GCA_964515625.1 uncultured Candidatus Saccharibacteria bacterium | reverse complement strand
CAGGAAAGAAATATGAGGACAATCTAGAGGCATTCAGAGTGATTACAGACCATATTAGAGGAGCTGTCTTTATGATAGGTGATTGTATTTTGCCAAGTAATACAGAGCAAGGGTATTTTGTCCGTCGTTTACTCCGTCGAGCTGTTCGTTATGCTGACATTCTCGGAGTCCCGAGTGGAGAGTTTAGCAATTTAGCAGAAAGTGTTATTCAATTATACGAATCACACTACACAAACCTTTCTGAAAAACGTTCTGAAATCAAATCAGCAATTATTACAGAAGAAAACCAATTTAGAAAAACTCTGGAGAATGGTCTTAAACAATTTAATAAAATTTCACTACAGATTCACGTTGAATCTAAACTTGTTAATGGTAAAAAAGTAATCGACAAATCTACCCTTCCAGTGTCGATAAAGTCTATTAGTGCGCAAAATGCGTTTAACCTGTTCACAACATATGGTTTTCCTATCGAATTGACAGAAGAGATAGCCGAAGAGAAAAACCTGGTTGTAGATAGAAAAGGGTTTGATTTATTAATGGTTGAGCATAGGGCAAAATCACGTGCTGGTGCAGAACAGAAATTTAAAGGTGGTTTAGCTGATAATTCAAACAAGGTTGTTCAGTACCATACAACAACTCATTTAATGCTGGCAGCGCTTCGTTATTTTCTTGGTGATCATGTTCATCAAGCTGGTTCAAATATTACCGGTGAACGTTTACGTTTCGACTTTACGCACCCAGAAAAAGTTGACAGAGAAACACAGGACAAGGTTGAAGAGTGGGTAAACAAGGCTATTCAGACTGGTGGTGAAGTTGTTATTGAGAAGATGCTTAAGACTAAAGCAGAAGAAGACTCTGAGATAGAAGGTAGTTTTTGGGACAGGTACCCAGATGAAGTAAAGGTTTACACTATAAAAGGCAATGATGGCACAGTTTTTTCAAAAGAACTTTGCGGAGGTCCTCACGTAGAAAAACTTGATAAAATTACAGGTACATTCAAGATCAAGAAAGAAGGGTCTTCTTCAGCAGGAGTTCGTCGAATAAAAGCTGTCCTACTCTAAAGAAATGTATTTAAAATTAGCTATCCCCGCGAAAAACCTTTGCTTTTCGTAAGAACAACAGATATTACTGGTATACTATTAACATGTCGTTTTTTAGCTTAGGTAAAGAAGATAATAGCTATGCCGTTTTGATTGATATCGGATCTGCTAGTGTTTTGACTGCGATTATTCACTCAGACTCTTCTATGAAACACCCTGTGATTATCTGGTCTCATCGGGAACATGTATCACTTAAAAATATTGAATCAATGGGGCAAAACACTAAGTCAGTCTTAACATCATTGGTTAACACCTCTATGTTGCTAGATTCAGAAGGGCGTAAGAAATTAACAGAATATAATATATCTGCCAAATTAACAGATATCCAATGTACAGTATCTGCCCCGTGGTCATATACTGTAACTAAAACTATCAATTATAAAGAAGATTCACCTTTTTTAATTTCTAAAGATCTAATCAAAGACCTTAAGAGAACTATTAAAAAAGGAATTGAGAGTGACATTAAAGAGAATGAGAAGCTTCTACAGATGGGCCTTAAGCCTGTTGTCAGTAGTATTATGGATATCGTTTCAAACGGCTATCGTGTAAAGGATCCTTTTGGAAATAATGCAACATCATTATCACTGTCTCGTACCACAGTAGTTACTCAGCAGTATCTTATTGATGCAGTGGATGAAATTCAAGAAAAAATCTTTTCGGATATAGTAAGTAGAAAAATATCCTTTATATTAACTCTTTTCATAATGAGCAAGGATGTTTTACATCATGTTTATGACTTGTGTTTAGTCGACGTTACTTATGAAGCAACAGAAATCGGTATCGTTAGGGATGGTGTTTTGAAATACTGTACACATATTCCATTCGGTTCTTTTTCGATTGCTAGAGAAATCTCTGTAATCACAAATGTTCCACTTCAGGAAGCTTTTGGATATCTGCATACTGATAAACCATGTGAATTTATCGACAATCTTCCAAAGTTAAAAAAAGCTAGTATCGAAAAGGTGTTTGAAGCCTACATAACAAAGCTGGTTAAACTTTTTCATGAGACGGGTGACTCTTTGTCTATACCTAAGCGTATATCTCTCCATACAGACCTTAATACTGAATCTATTTTCTTGGATTTGATAGAAAAAGCTGTAAAAAGAAGCATAAAAACAAACCCAAACATCACTCTTATATCTAAAGAAATCATCAGAGAGTTTTATGAACAAACGAAGAAGAAAACTGATATTAATTACAGTGATACAGCGTTACTCTGTTCAGCACAGTTTTTCCACAACCAAAAGGACAACAGTAAGTTTGAATACACTTAAAGCGTTATACTATTAATATATTATTATGTCACAAAAATGGAATTTACAGGATATCCGTCCAGCCAAACCAAGAAAACGCCGTCTTCCACAAAATACACTACCTGATTTACAAGCAGGCGGTGACCCTATAGCACCACCAAAAAAAATGACTCGAGAAAACATTCCGAGTATTGTGATTGAGGATGGAAGCAAACGTGGAGAAAAGAGGTTAATAATAGCAGTAACACTGTTTGTCTTTATTGTTGGAGGGGCGGTCGGACTGAGTGCTATTTTGGGTAAATCAGAACTAACCCTTTACCCAAAATACAAAGAGCCTAATATAAATGCGGAATTTACTGCTTATCCAGACAAAAGAGATGGTGAACTTAGTTATGAAATACTAATACTAGAGTCTGTTGGTGAAAGCCAAGTAAAAGCTACTGGACAAGTCATTCTACAAGAGTTGGCAGAAGGCATGATCGAGATTATCAAAACCACACCAAAAGCCGAGAGGTTGATAAAAAATACACGATTCCGAAATTCTGATGGTTTAGTCTTCAGGATTCAAGAGTCAGTAGTAGTTCCTGGTGCTGTAAAGGATTCAGGCGGTACTCTTGTTCCCGGCAGGATTCAAGCTAAAGTTTTTGCTGATCAAGTTGGCGAGCAGTACAACTTGGATATTGGTGTCACTTTCGATGTTCCAGGATTCAAGGAAGGTGGTTTTTCAGCTCTTTACAAGGCAATTACTGCTAAAAATATCGAACCTTTTACAGGTGGATTTGACGGACCTCAGTATCAAATTGATGAAAATGAGTTAAGTACTGCTCGCCAAGCATTACAGATTAAATTGAGAGATAATCTTCAGGACAGAATAGAAAGTGAAAAACCTGCAGGCTTCATCGCTTTCCCTAAAGCTATCACCATCACATACAATCAGTTACCATCGGTCGAGTACGGTGATGATCTTGTGACAATTCGCGAGCAGGCAATTTTGCAGATTCCGCTTTTTAAAGATATTGACCTCGGGTCATTTCTTGCTCAAAAGACAATCACTACTTACGACGGAAACCTCGTCCGAGTAGATGATCCTAAGACACTATCTTTTAGATACGTTTCAGCAACAACCAGTTCAACTGTCATTGCTAACGAACCTTCGTTAACTTTCAATTTGACAGGAAAACCTTTATTAATATGGGAATATGATGCTGAAAAATTAACAGCAGACCTGGCTGGACTGCCAAAAACAGCTATTAATAACGCTGTAGCATCCTATCCTGGTATTGTTGAAGCGAAGATCCATATCACTCCGTTCTGGAAAAGAACTTTTCCAGAAACAGCGGAGGATATTGTGGTAATTGAAGAATTGAAAAAAGCAGAAGAATAATTATTAGTTAAACCACTTTCAGATTTGACTGTTTGTGGTTTTTTTGTTAGACTCAGCCTCGTTTAATGGATCAAAATACATCAGCGGTAAAAGACGAATTAATATACGGTGTCGTAGAGGAAGCTCTACCCAACACTCTTTTTCGTGTTGCGATAGAAGGTGAAGAAGATCCGGTTTTGGCGTACCTTTCTGGTAAGATGCGTCGTTATCGTATTAGGGTTTTAGTCGGTGATAAAGTAGGTATGGTAATAGATCCCTACGGAGGAAAAGCACGAATAACCAAGAGACAATAATTATTATGAAAGTACGATCATCAGTTAAAAAAATGAGTCCAGATGACATCATCGTCAAGCGACGAGGTGTTGTATACGTCATTAACAAAAAGAAGCCACGACATAAACAAAGACAAGGTTAAAAATATATGAGAATTTCTGGTATTACAATTCCTGACGAAAAACAACTAAACTACGCACTAACCGCTGTGTATGGTATTGGTCTATCTCGCTCAAAGGATATCCTCGATGAGCTTTCTATCGAGAAAACAAAGAAAGCAACAGATCTAACAGTTGAGGAAGAGAATTCAATCCGTGAAAAGGTTGAATCATTCACTATTGAAGGTGAGCTTAAAAGAGAAACAACAGGTAATATTAAGCGTCTGAAAGACATTGGTTCATATCGTGGGTCTCGTCACACAAAACGACTACCTGTTCGTGGACAAAGAAGTAAAACTAATGCACGAACACTCAAGGGAGCGAAGAAGACTATGGGAAGTGGTCGTCGTAAGTTGGAGAAGACTTAAGCCTTATTTATTAATTATTTCATAAATCGTACGACATATGGGTAAGAAACGTATCATGAAGAAAAGTGGTGGTTCAGATGTGGCAGGCACATCTAGAGCCTTAAATCGTATCCCTAAGCGAAAGCTTGCCAGTGGGAGACTGAACATTTTGGCTACATTCAACAACACTATTTTGACACTATGTGATTCAAAAGGTAATGCTGTTATGTCAGCTTCTTGTGGAGCACTTGGCTTTAAAGGAGCCCGAAAGAGTACACCTTTTGCAGCAGCTAAAGTTGGAGAAATTATTGGAGAAAAAGCACAGCAGATGGGGATGAAGGAAGCTGACATAATTGTCCGTGGAGTTGGATCTGGTCGAGAATCTGCTCTTAGAGCTTTTTCTGGTAAAGGAATTGGTATTTCAAAGATTACAGACATGACCCCTATGCCTTTTAATGGACCGCGACCACCTAAACCTCGCCGCGTTTAATTTTTATTTTATGATATTAGGACCCAAATTTAAAATTGCCAAGCGACTCGGAGCACCAATCTTCGAAAAAACACAAACTGCAAAGTTTGAGCAATCATTAGCGCGTCGCGGTAATGCTCGTCGATCTCGTCGACCAGCTCAAATGAGTGATTATAAGCGTCAATTAATTGAAAAGCAGAAGATGCGTTTTACCTATGGTATCTCTGAAA
>CAZEUI010000053.1:580-5478 GCA_964515625.1 uncultured Candidatus Saccharibacteria bacterium | reverse complement strand
ATTCATAAGTAACTGTGAATAAAACTGTATCTGATGTAAGTCTGGTTGCGGTTTGATCTGTTGTGAAATAAGCTTGGCTTGTAATAGGTAGTAAGAAGAAGGTGACTAATGCTATGGTGGACAGTTTCATTTTATTCATATTCATGAGAGTATTCTACTATACTTAACGTATGGAACAACTGTTACAATTACCACCTAGCGATGAAGAGCTGGTTCGTCTGACTCTTGAAGATAAAAATCACTTCGGTGAGCTTATTGATAGGTATCAGTCAAAACTGACTCGGTACATCATACGTCTGGGTGTGCGTGATCCTGATGATCAGATGGATGTTCTTCAAGATATCTTTCTTAAAACCTACCACAACTTAAATGGGTTTGATTCATCACTGAAATTCTCTTCTTGGATTTACAGAATTTCACACAACGAAGCAATTAGTTGGTATCGTAAGAAAAATGTTCGTCCAGAAGGTCACCTTATTGCTGACAGTGAAGAGGTGATTTCTTTTCTTAGTACAAAAGACGAACAAGCAGACGTGACTTTTGATAAAACTATAAATGCTGACGTTTTAAATACTGCTTTATTGGAGATGGATGTTAAATACCGAGAGGCGATAATCCTTCGTTTTTTTGAACATAAAGAATACGAAGAAATATCTGACATTCTTAAAATACCAGTCGGATCGGTGGGCACGCTCCTTCATAGAGGAAAAAAACAACTCGTCACTGCCCTAAACCAAGACGCTATACGTATATAAAAACAGAATATATCTAAATTATTATGGACAATCAGTCATCACAATTAAATAAATCATTCAAGGACGCCTTGCTTAAAAAAATTGAATCTGAACAAGTCTGCCCACGATCCAAGTTCTCTTTCTTGTGTCAGGAGTGTGGAGTTTGGTTTTTCTGGATGATTTCTGTTGTTGTCGGAGCTTTTGCTGTGGCAGTGTCGCTGTTTGTGGTTACTCACCGGCAGTATGAATTATACGAAGCAACACACAACAACTTCTTCACCTTTGTTGTTGAAGTCCTGCCTTATGTTTGGATAATAACCTTCATTCTTATGGTATTTATAGCTGTCTATAATTTCAGGAATACTAAACATGGTTATAGATACTCATTAAGATTAGTGGTGATTAGTAGTGTTATTTTGAGTTTCGCTGGAGGTTCTTCCTTACAGATGTTCGGACTAGGATACACTATTGACAATATTCTCGGACAGCAAATGCCGATTTATCAATCACAAGGCAAACTAGAACAAAAGATGTGGCAGATGCCGAATGATGGACGTTTGTTAGGTGTGTTGATGATTCCTGTTGTTTCTACGACATCAATCATCGTTTTTCATGATGTAGAAGGTAGAGAGTGGTCGATGAATATAGACGAGCTTAATCCTCGTGATATAGACCTACTTTCCTCCGGAAAGACTGTACGTTTGCTTGGTGAGTGTACAGATAAAGAGAATGGTATTTTTCATGCCTGTGCAGTCTTCCCATGGATGATTGAGTCAATGGTTACTGTTCAGGATATGAAAAAAGAAAGAAAAGCTTTTGTTGACAGATCTGTGAATAAGCAGGATATTTGTGTTGAAATAATGAATGCTCGCAAAATTACAGGCGAAAGTTTTTAAAAATAATAAGAAGTGGATTAAGGTTTGACATTTTTACTCAGAAGGCAGATAATCTAAAAGCTTTAATTATAAAAGAGGAGAATAAAATAATGTTCACGAAGCATGGTGTGATGGGGTTTGCGACACGTATTTTCTTTGAAGAGAAGATATACATAGCAGAAAAATACTTAGAAAGCACAGATCTTTCTGAGTCAGTGATTAGAAACCAGTTGACTGTATGCAAGATACATATTTGCCAGCATGGCTAAAATAAGGTGTTGTCTGACAAGTAAGACGGTTTTAACTGACAGTCAGATAAAAGGTGTTGTCTCTAGAATAGATGAGGTATTAGGAGAAAGACCTCTGAATTCTGAAAAGTGTGTGAAGCTTGCACAAAGTTTGGTAGCACTACGCTGTACTCAGTGCGATGACTGTAGTTTACAGTAGAAAAGAAAGTTCTTTATTAAGGGAGAATGGGAGATGAGTCTCCTAAAGCCTGTCATCATGACAGGCTTTTTTATTTTAGATTACAATTACAACCTCCTCGAAAAGTGTTAGGCACTCCTTCTGCTTGATAAAAATAGATTTGTATGGTATTGCTTGCAAACTGTGAAATAAAGGAGTAGGATTAACGTATCACGACTGCTTTATTGATGCCGTGGATTTAATCATTGTTATTATCAATAATTTAGTTACAAATTTAATATTAAAGGGCTTATGAACACATTTACTTTTATTCAAAAACAATTTAATGCACGATTATTCGCCTCATTAACAATAGCTTCCTTATTAATGTCCGCTTTTCCAGTGGCTTTTTTTGTGGCTAAAGCGGCAGTTCCTGTAGTTTTGTCAGGTCCTAACGATCAAGTTGTGACTACTCTTGGTTCTGAATATTCTTCAGGAAGTATAGATGCTTCAAATTATAAAAACTTAGTTTTTTCATTTGATTATGATTCAAAAGAATTAGATGGAACTAATGACAGTTTTATTTATGGCTGGCGTGCCGGAGGTAGTGATAATGATATTGCTACTATAATAGGTCTAATTAGTTCAACTGAAGCTGAAGTTGGGTCAGTAAGTGTCACTCTTCCTACAGGAGCTGAGGTTGCTGATTTGGAAGTTTATGTTTATGTCGTGGCTGTTCCCGGCAACGATAGTGATGAGGTGAAATTAACTGATATTTTAGTTAGTGGTGATGAAGATCCAAATCCAAAACCTGAGCCAGAAACAGCTCCAAATGTTTGTTCTTATTCGGGTGAGGTAATTAGTTATACTGATCCAGCTTATAACAATGGTGGTGGTGAGGTAGCTATAGCTCGTCGAGATGTATCAGCTGTTGAGGCTGGAGTCGCTTCTTATGCTAATTTCTTTGGTAAGGAGGGGACTGATTGGCAGGTGAACCCTCTTGATTTTTTCTCATTAGGTATTGCTGGAGAGCTTGTTTATGAGTTTGTAGACAAGGTTGCTCTTGATACTGCGGGAGATGATATTGCTATTTGGGAAGTTACTGGCGGTCCTGCAGATGAGCAGGTATTAGAAAAAGTTGAAGTTTTTCTGTCTGAAGATGGAATTGACTTTCTTTCCGTTGGGGTTGTGACAGGGGACGGGTCTGTTGACATTAATGGGACAGGTTTAAGTTTTGTGAAATTTGTTAAGCTTGTTGATCAGTCTCAAGGAGTGCAGGGAGATAGTGGTGATGGGTATGATTTAGACGCTATTACCATCATTAATGATAGTTGCTCTGATTTTGCCACAATTCATACAAGTAAAATTATTTGTACTGATGAATCTGACCTTCCAAACGGAGTGTTCGGAGATACTGCAATTACAGATACTACAGCATCAGACTGGATTTCTGCAGAACATCCGTCATGTGAGATTGCTGAAGGATGGGAATTTGAATGGTCTCCTAAAGGGACTGTGGATGCTGGAGATACACTTGTTGGAGTAGCGGGAGGTGATTGGAATACATTCGTAGGTTCAGCTACTGTGCCTAATTCAGCTTATGTTAGTGGTTATTTCTGGATGCGAGAAGTTTTGCAATCAGGATATATTCCATTTACACATGAATCTCATTCAGATAATTCTGATGACTACACAGCTGAAGTATATTGTCATACTGATGGTGTTAATTACGATAATTTAGATCGAGTTGACAGTCCTCAGTCGGGTGAAGATTATTACTGTGTAGCTTGGAATGTTCAAGTTGATCTAACATCTGAAGTTACTTTATGTAAATTTGATGACAGCGAATCTCCTCTTTCTGGATGGCAGTTGTCACTTCTTGGAGATAAGGTAGATGAGATCATTGTACAGCCAGATGGAACAATCCAGTCTTTGGCTAATGTTCCTGTAGGAGAATATGTTCTTAAGGCAAATGGTGCTTACGAGTATCGTGGTAGTACAGGGCTTCTGGCAGACTCTAGATTCTCAGAACGACAGGTTGGAGATCTTGATTATGGAACTTATCCATACCAGCCATGGCGAGAAGCTTCAGTTGTGACTGGAGGACTAGCTATTCAAGTAAACGCTGATTTTGGAGTATTATGGGGAAGTATATATAGTCCATTACATGTGTACTATGGCGCACTTTCACAGCCTCTTCTCAGTGATGTAGACTTTTATGTATACGATAATGCTTACTCAGATAATGTAGGAGAAATTGATGTTGAGCTATTTGAAGGTCGAACAGGTGTTACTGCAGATAACGGTTGTGTAACATTTACTGACGTTCCTTATGGAGAGTATGAGGTTGAAGAGTTATTGCAGGTAGGTTGGGAAAATGTTTCAGGGCTAGGGGTAGTAGTTGTTGGTGAAGAGTTTGAAACATTTAATGTTATTAACAGAGATACAACAGTCGCTGATCCTGTAATGTGTCACTTACCTTACTTGGTAGTGTTTGGAGATGGTTCTGATGAGACTTCTTACGGTACAGCTCCAGGAACTGGTTTGGTGATTGAAGAAATTACCAATGGTTACAAAATTGGCCTATATGATGATGGGAGAACTGGTGTATATAGTGTAAATGGAACTATCACATTCCCTGTTGGGACAGATACTTCAATATATGCGTTTAGTGAAGAGTCAGGCAGTGAAGGTTTAGAGCAGACACATCCTACCTATCCAGACGTATCAGACAGAATAGGTAACAAAATAAACTTTGATTTATTTGTAAATGGGGCTAATGACGTTTTCTCGATAGTAGATGATTCACTGGAGACAGTTGGTAATTGTTCAATTCCAACTCCTGAGCCTGAACCAAAGTTCGGCCCTTATTGCGGAGATGGTG
>CAZEUI010000053.1:264-570 GCA_964515625.1 uncultured Candidatus Saccharibacteria bacterium | reverse complement strand
TAATCAGCAGTGGGAGCAATGTGATGGACTAGACACTCCAGACGGAGAATCGTGTACTAATTACTGCACTCTTGATAATCAGTGCTCTTCTCTTCAGTTAGTGAAGATTGATCTTGAAAACACTGTTGCTCATTCTGTTAATTTTGACGGAAAACTATACTTAGGTAATGAAGGTAATGTTATTCCAAATAATACCTGGTTTAACTTCTCTGACATCGGTGATCAGAGTTTTGTTGCTACAGCAAATGCTTTAGGTGTTAATGGCGGTCTTGTGATTGAACGAAATCATAATTCTACTGACGGATT
>CAZEUI010000053.1:0-254 GCA_964515625.1 uncultured Candidatus Saccharibacteria bacterium | reverse complement strand
GTCTTGCTTATAAAGGTCTGACTGGTTCATCTGCACTTGATATTGTTAGAGGAAGGGTTGAGACTCTTGGTATTGATTTTGGGTCACAAAAAGACAACTATGTTGGTTATGCTTTAGAGACAGATACTGATATATATAGGTATCCAGATGTTGTAGAGAAGGATGGTCAAACAGCAATCGATTTTGAAATGTATGCAAATTCAGGAAGCGATGCTTTCTCATATGTTGTAGAGCAAGGTTTAGAGTATGACTGT
>CAZEUI010000052.1:0-5481 GCA_964515625.1 uncultured Candidatus Saccharibacteria bacterium | reverse complement strand
AATGTGAAAGAATGGGTATTGAAGTACACCCACCCGACATCAACGAATCATTTGCTGATTTCTCAGTAGTACCCGGCACACAAACAATCCGTTTTGGACTAACTACTATCAAAAATTTCGGTGAAGGGATTTCAAACCTCATCATCGCTGAGCGAAAAGAAAAAGGGTCTTTTACTTCGATGCAGGATTTTCTCTGTCGTATTCACGATAGAGCTTTAAATAAGAAATCTTTAGCAGCTTTAGTCAGCACTGGTGCTTTTGATAGCTTTGGTGAGCGTGGTCAATTGTTTGAAAACATTGAAAATATGCTGGCATACAACCGCGAGTTTGTAGCAGGAAAAGAAGCTAATCAAGATTCTCTCTTCGGAGGGCTTGAGGAAGTAAACAATCTTAGACTGATCCCCGCAGAAGAAGCACTTATGCTCCAAAAATTACTATGGGAAAAAGAACTACTCGGAGTTTACGTGTCTGGACACCCTCTAGACGAATACGCGAGCGAGGTCGCTAAGCGTCCAAAAATTGAAGCCGTAAAAGAAAGTCACAAAGGCACAACAGTAGTTACTACAGGACTTATCGAAAGTGTGAAAGAATTTTTAACCAAAAAAGGCGACAAAATGGCATTTGTAAAACTCTCAGATCAAACCGACAACATAGAAATGGTAGCCTTCCCTGAAACTTTTAATGACAACAAGAATTTGTTAGTAACAGGAACCTGCGTAGCCATCAAAGGAAAATTCAGCCTTCGAAACGACGAGCCGGGAATTTTGATTGATAAGATGAAAGCTTTAGCTGCTACTGAAAATAAAAACTAATAATTTACTTTTTATTCAATTTCTGTTAGTATCTTAAAATTGTTCGATATTCGGTCAGAACCTTCTCATCACTAGCCTAGCTAATTGGAGAAAATATGGAAAAGTTCTTTTTAATCGCATTGTTTTCTATCAAAAACCAAAAAACTTTTGCTCAAGTTATGGCTAAATGTCTTGTAGATAATCCCATCAATTATTTACAAATAAATCATACTTGTGTCCAAACTGGAACAATTACATACGAAAACAATCGCGATACTCGGCACAGCGAACAGACGACCATCTAGCGCTTAAGTGCGAGTTACTCACAGCAAACTCAAACCTCATACACCCCTCAGATTTAAAATCTGGAGGGGTTTTATAATAACTATAAGTATTAAAGACAGGATAAAAAATTTATAGTACAATCGAAGTACTATAAGATTTCTTATGGCACTTATCCGGAGAACGTTATGAAAATAGTGTACAAAAAAATACCTGGTCAGGCGGGTGGTAGTAGAGTGAAGCAAAGTTTTTTCTAAACCTTATTCCTACATGTTTAATAGACATGTAGGTTTTTATTGACATTATTTACCGACACGCTAGAATAATACAAACAGAGATTGTGGTGTCTACCAAACATCAAAGCTTCGCTTGAAACATTTGTTTCCTAATCTGAAATTAAAGTGTTGGTGCGTGAGGTTTTTGCATACCAGAAATTCGGTGGAACCGCGGTTTACAAAATCGTCCGAGTAATAAATATAACTCCTGTTATATTTATTACTCGGACGATTTTACTATTACCAATGACGTTTATTCCTTTTCAAAAAATAATTACAATTATGGAAAAAAGCTTAGAGCAAAAAAGACACACCTTTGCACATCTCCTAGCTGCAGCAGTCATAGAGAAGTATCCTTATGCTAAATTAACTCTTGGTCCGGCCATCGACACTGGCTTCTATTATGATATTGATTTTTCGCAAGGTAAGGCTCCTGGTGATGACGACCTAAAGGGACTCCAGAAACAAATGAAGAAGCTTATTAATAAATGGGACAAGTTTACCCATAAGGAAGTTACTGCTGACAAAGCTCGAGAAGTATTTGCAGGTAATGAATTCAAACTCGAACTCATTAATGAGATTGAAACTAAAGGTGAAATTATCACTCTCTATACTTGTGGTGGTTTTACTGACCTTTGTCATGGTGGTCACTCAGAAAATCCAAAAGTAGAACTTGCGATGGATGCTTTTAAGTTAGATAAAATTGCTGGTGCTTACTGGCGTGGTGACGAGAGAAATCCTATGCTAACAAGAATCTATGGACTTGCTTTTGAATCAAAGGAAGACCTTACAGCTTACGAAACTCAAATGCGAGAAGCTAAAGCACGCGACCACCGCAAGATTGGAAAAGAATTAGACCTGTTTACTTTTTCAGAGCTAGTAGGACCCGGACTACCTCTCTTTACTCCCAATGGAACTTTAATGAGAGATCTGATTATCGAAAAAATTATGAAGATTCAAGCCAAGTACGGATATAAAAAAGTAACTATCCCCCATATAACTAAAAGTGATCTATACAAAACTTCCGGTCATTGGGAAAAATTTGGTGATGAATTATTTAAGGTAAAAGGTCAATCTAATGTTGAGTTTGTAATGAAGCCCATGAACTGCCCTCACCATACTCAAATTTTTGACAGTAAGCCCCGTTCATACAAAGACCTACCCATTCGTTATGCTGAATCAACTATGGTTTATCGTGACGAACAGGCAGGAGAACTTCTTGGTCTAAGCCGAGTACGAAGTATCACCCAAGACGACGGGCATGTCTTCTGCACTGTTGAACAAATTGACCAAGAAGTAGAGAATATAGTTAAGGTTATTCAAGAATTTTATCAATCACTTAACATGTATAAAAACGGTGACTTCTGGGTATCTTTATCAGTCAGTGACCCGAGCAAACCTAAGGAGTATCTTGGAAATAAAGACGCATGGAAAAAGGCTGAGGATATTCTAGAGAATGTTGCAAAAAGATTAAACCTGCCTTACAAACGCGTTGAGGGGGAAGCTGCCTTCTACGGACCAAAACTGGACTTCATGTTTAAGGATGCTATTGGCAGAGAGAGACAACTTGCCACTGCTCAATTAGACTTTGTAATGCCTGAACGTTTCAGCCTGAGCTATACAGACAACGAAGGTAACAAAAAGACACCTGTGATGATTCATCGAGCAGTAGCAGGTTCCTTAGAACGCTTCATGGCAATAATAATTGAACACTTCGCAGGCAACTTCCCACTCTGGCTGTGTCCAACTCAAATTGCCGTAATTCCGGTTGCTGAAGTACATAATAAATATGCTGAGGAAGTGGCTATGTCTTTATCTGAAAATAGTTTTCGGACTGATATAGACACTTCAAATGAATCAATGGGTAAAAAAATACGTAACGCAAAAAAGATGAGACTTCCCTATTTTGTTGTTATTGGAGATAAGGAAATTGAAACTAAAACAGTAACCTTAGAATCTCGTGACACGGGAGAATCTGTCAATATTGCCCTTACTGAATTAATCGAAAAATTATCAGCTGAGGAAAATGTGTAGGACAGAAAAACATAAGAAAAGCCGGTCGCGTAGCGACCGGCTTTTCTTATGTTTTTCTAATTAAGCAACTTCCTTAACAGCTTTCATGATTGCCATTTTTACAGCTGAGGCCTCATCGTCATAAGTACCGTCAATCGCTCCAGTTAAGGCAGTGATCATATTTTTAATCTGTTGCTCTGAAAGATTTTTAGTTTCTTCTGCCAGAAGTTTTGAAACTACTTCTGAACCATTTTTACGATTTCGATACAATAAATCTAAATCAGCAGAAGCATCTGCCAATGCCAACATTGGACGACTCCCAATCATTTGGTATGCAGCTACAATATTACCTGTCACAATCGCCTCTGCAAGAGAACCGCTCCCTTCTGGAATTGTTACTGGAGTAAAAGACAAAGACTCTTTTTTACTACTTACCTTACAAACTTCACACAAATTTTGCATCCTTGACTCATTAATCACTATCCAGCCATCTTCTAAAGGATAGTGATTTTTAGCATCAGCAATCATCTTGTCTAACACAACAACACGCTCTTCTTTATTTAAAGTATTTCTCATAAAAAATCGAATTGCATCACTAGACAAAAGAGCATTTTTTTCATGTGCTAAATCTTCTAAATTAGTCACCTCTACATCTGAGATTTGTTTTGATTCAACAATTTCTTCAAGCTGGTTTTCGTAACCAACAACAGGTTGAAATGTCGTTAAGTTAATAGGAGAAACCTCGGTCTGAGACATCGATTCAACAGGAGTAATAAAGGGAATCGTAATATCATTTTTCAGACCACCTATCTCACCAGAACCGTCGTCTTGAATGAGCCCTGAAGGAGACATGACACTTCTCTTTCTAACAACCATCAAATATGCAATGTAGAATGCCCAAGCTCCTAGAAGAACGTAGAACATCATAGTCATAAAAGGTCCTGCTTCAAATCCGGTATAGGGAACTTGTGTCAGTGAGATTCCTGCCACTAAAGGAAGCTGTTCTCTGGTTTGCAAAACAACTGTTGTATCTGAAACCTTCACCTCAACAGTACACTCTCGATCTCGAGAACCTCTTTCAACCAATAATGTGTACTCAGTATCCCTTTTCGGACTTAACGTAACCGAATCATCAAAATACTGTTTCTTATCTTTTGCTAAATATATGTCTGTAGTAAATAATATTTTTCCATGATCATCAAACAAAGTGATCTCGGCTGCATTTGAAGTATCCCAAGTCACTTCAACAGTTTCTCCAAGTTTTATTTTAGAGTCAGAAATATCAAGCTCACACCTAGGAGTTGCTGTTCCTCCTCCTCCTCCTCCTCCTCCGCCTGACGACACATCGATAGAAATCGGACATGAGATAGTTTCAGATCCTTGAATAGCAATCAACGTATAAGTTATATCACTTGAAGGTGACACGCTTTGACTTCCTGACAAACCTATTACTGACACACCGCTAATAGAAAGTGAATCTACATCTGTAGTGCTCCATGTCAAAACTAAATTATCTCCTCGAGTTATAGAAGTGTCCGAGGCACTATAGGAGACATTATTAGAACAAGTAAAGAGAGGGTCAGGGTCAGCCACCACAACCGGCACTGAACAACTAACCTCATCATTATTATTATCAATCGCTGTTAAAACGAAAGTTGTATTTTCAGTCACACTCACAGAAGTAGAACCGATAAGTCCAACAACTCCAATAGTTGGGGAAATTGAAATATCATCCGCTCTTAACACCTCCCAATCAAGAACAACTTCTCCTCCTCCAAACGGTACGTTATTTGGCGTAGCAGTAATGAATTCACATACTGGCACAGGATCTTCCGAAACAGTAACCGGTATTTCACATTCAACAGTCTTATCTTCAGCACCTATCACAGTTAATTTATAGACAGTATTAGACAAGGGAGAAACAACTATAGAGCCGTCAAGGTCAACCGAGTTGATACCATTATCTAAAAACACTTGTACAGCACCTGAAGTTTCCCAAGTTAATGTTGTACTAGCTCCAACCATAATTATATTAGGATTTGCATTAAACAGATCACAAGTCGGAGCTGGAGTGTCTAGAATTACTGAATTCCATGCTACACAATAGTAAGTCGCACCAT
>CAZEUI010000051.1:0-5581 GCA_964515625.1 uncultured Candidatus Saccharibacteria bacterium | reverse complement strand
GATGCTTCACTACAGCTTCATCCGTACTGTCTCCACACTGAAGAAAGTGATTGCCTAGCTGGAAGAAATCTCCTGTTTTGATATCTGTCTTTTGTGCCTCTTCGATCTCTTTCTCTTCATCGAATTCGTCATCTTCTAGTTCAAGAACATCGTCCCAGATATCTGAGAGGTCTTCGTCATTGAATCCGATGTCGAGTAAGAATTCTGTGTCGAATTCCTGTAGCAAATCATAATCCCAAGATCCGGTGTTTTTATTTGAACGTAGAAGGTATTCCTCAAACTCAGCTTTGGTGAGTTTGCGATCTGGTACGCGTACATCAATTTCTTCCTTACCTCTATCAAGTAATTGCATGATTTTTAATCGTGCGTGTCCTGCGATAATTGTGTTATCGGTATTGATCGCTGGAATCTCTACCAGATTAAACTTAGCAATACTTGCTTCTAGGTCTTCTCGTTGTTTGTCGGAGAGCGTACGAGGATTTTTCTCGTAGGGCACCAGTTCGTTTACAATACGAACCTCCGTGTGCCACGTTAGTAGTTGAGCCATATAATTTAGGCGTTAATTTGTAAGTAAATAAAAGCCTTTGATACTCAAGTGGAGCACGTATGCAGATATTTAGAGTTGTTTGTTTTCTACTTCGCTTATACTTAATTATACTCCTAATCCAGACACCCATAAAAGCCTTTTTTATAGCCCTATGTTCAAAATAGTGATGATTTTTTATGAAATTAAGTCTGTTATTGTCCAGGAACAGGACACATGAACGCTTATCGTCCATATTTCCAAGTGATATATACAGGCGTATCGTGTATATATGGAACATCTCAAGGAAGAACAACAATTCAACGTCCTGCTAACTATATTATTTGTTATATCCACTAGACATGTTGCAAATAACGTTGTTTCTTGTAGGATAATTCTATTGTGAAAAAACCTGACTATTCAGAGAAAGTGCTACGTGGTCCAATAACTTGGAGTGATTTCACTGCGTTAAGGTATCGAGCAGAACAACAGTGGAGACCTTTTCAGTATTCTAAAGAACTCGTTCTTCTTTTAGACAAACAGAATAATATTCGTATCAAAATTAACTCTTTTGACTGTAAGGTGATCTCCAAGAATGAAAGAAACGGAAAACTTGCCTATAAAACAATTACGGTGCAACACGCTGAGATAACAAATGTTATCGATTTATTCGATACTCTTGAAGCTCAAGACTGGATTGTTTCTTACGACGAAAAATACGAGGTGGAATGCAAGGATTATTTCCTTACATTTCGTTTTGATACTCATATAGGTGACTTTTTCGAGATTAGACCCAAAAACCCTTCTCTTAGCAAGGATAGTCAGGGTGAACTTGATTCAATTTTGTTAGATTTTCAATTAAGACCTTGGGATAGTGAATCTTTCAAGACTCTAAATGAAAAAGCGTGGGCAGACGTTAAGTCAATTCGTGCATTTTCTAATAATAAGTTACATTCAACCATTAAAGAATTTATAGAGCAGATTGAGATTTCAGAAAAACCAGAGACTATCTGGTCACGTTTACAAGAACTCGACAATAACTATTCGAAAAAAGAGGAGGAGTTCACAAAAAGCACGAATTCTTTACTACTTAGTGAAGAGCCACTTACAAGAGATTGTACATTCAATAAAACTGTCTCTGTTGTCATACCCGCTTACAACTGCATGTCTAGCCTACCGTTCACACTAGAGTCTATAAAAAATCAGAATTTAACTGATACAGAACGATCGTTAGTCGAAGTTATTGTTGTTGATGACGGATCAATAGACGAAACTGAACAATTTGTAAAATCATTCGAAGGTATACCAAACCTTATTTATGTAAAGCAAAACAACATGGGAATGGCTTGCTCTGGTAATACTGGTGTAAATTTTTCTAAAGGAGAGATTATAATTTTTGCTGATGCTGATATTATCTTAGAAAAAAACTTCATACGAGAACATGCGATTCGTCATTCCTTACTTGAAGATATAGTAATCATTTCTTTCACAGAAAATATTTCTATTGAAGATTTCAAAGAAAAATCTAAAAATGAAGAAACTCCAGATATCCGTTCAGATTTCCGTTTTTCTAAAGATATTAATGACAGCAACTTACAAATGTATCGTCATACTAGAGACTTAGACCTTCGCGAAGTAAAAATAATCAATGAAACAAGCAATTTGAAAAAATTTGGAAACGCAGTAGTTTTAGAAACCTGGGACCTTCCCTCAATGGTAATAACAAGTGCTCTTTCTTTCAAAAAGAAAGATTACAAATCAGTAGGCGGTCTGAGTATGCAATTCAAAGGATGGGGTATGGAAGATGCCTTCTTGGGATCCAGCTTAATAGCCCTAGGTAATTACATTGTACCTGTGTTTTCAACAGGAGTTTTCCATCTAGACCACCCTCCCCGATCTGGAAGTAAAAAATCAAAAATGGAAGAGTTTCGTCGCAATGCATCCAAATACCTAGAACTCATCAATGCACCAATTGAAACAGTTGTTAAAAATAATAAAAACAAAAGAAAATGAATAAAGAAGCCATAACAGCATCCTGTGCTTTCGTCTTTGATGATAACAACAATATTCTTGCAATCAAAAACCATCGTGGATGGGATATTCCTGGAGGTAAAGTTGAACAAGATGAAAGTCCAGACAATACTGTGATTCGCGAAGTTTTCGAAGAAGCTTCTGTTATTGTTGGAAATGCCAACTTATTTCATGTGCAAGAATTTCCTTCATTAGGATGGAAAATTGCCTACTATCGTTGTGACGTTATAGAAGTACAGACTTTTAAAAAGGAATTTGAAACTACTCATAGAAAGTTTATGTCTATACAAGATTTCTTGAGTGTTTATGGAGGCGAAGATTTAAAGGAAACAGAGGACTTAATAAAAAAAGCTCTTAAATTATAAACCGTGTCTTTCAAGATAAGTAACATTTTAATCATATGAATAATATTCATCTTAAAGTGCAACATACAGGACTCATAAACCGCAAACTAATCTGCGAAAAAAATCGTGGTTCCTTATTTTCAATAGAAGAAGGGTCACTTCCTTTTTCCTTAGCACGAGTTTATGTTATTTATGATATTCCAGACAGTAATATCTCACGAGGTGGGCATGCACACAAAAAAACAGACCAGGTAATCTTTGTCATAAAAGGCTCCTGTCTACTTAACCTTGATGACGGCATGTCTACTCAGAAAATTAAACTTACTAGTGAAGATTCGGGAGTACGTCTAGGACCGAAACTTTGGCACTCCATGACGGAGTTCAGTACCGACTGTATTATATTAGTTGCAGCTAGCGAAAAGTATGACGATTTAGATTACATAAGAGACTATGACAAATTCAAACAATACATCATCAATACCGTTTAACGATTTATCACGTCGATATAAAACACACAGCCTTGAAATTGATAAAATTGCACAACATGTCTTATCGAGTGGTCAGTATATTCTTGGACCAGAGAATGTGGTTCTTGAAAAGAAACTAACATCATTTTTTTCTTCACAAGATGCTGTAACAACAAGTTCAGGTACGGATTCCTTAATTCTAGCCCTACGAGCACTCGATATCGGTCATGGAGACGAAGTTATTACAGTAGCAAACACTTGCACCCCAACCATTGCGACTATTCGTACAGTAGGGGCAATTCCTATATTCGCAGACATAGAAGAAGATTCATTAACTATGGATCCTAACGATATTGAGAGATGTATTACACCCAAAACAAAAGCCATCCTCCCTGTACACCTATATGGTATTCCTGCCGATATGCATTCCATCACAACCATTGCAAATAGACACAATTTAGTTGTCATAGAAGACTGTGCTCAGTCAATTGGAGCTACAATAAGTAGCATCCACACAGGCATGTTTGGTGACGCTGGATGTTTGAGTTTTTATCCGACTAAAAATCTTGGAGCTTTCGGTGATGCTGGTGCAGTAATATCAAAAAATATAGACATCCTCTCTCGTATTAGAAGACTGCGTGTCTACGGTGAACAAGAACGAAATGTAGCGATTGAAGAAGGGGTAAATAGCAGAATGGACGAACTTCAAGCAGGTTTACTTACCTGGGGAATGGAACATCTTTCAAGAGTAAATAATCGTAGATCAGATATTGCTAAACTTTACCTTGAAGGTATTACTAATCCTGCTGTAAATCTACCAATATCTAATATAGGCGAGAGAAAACGTGTATGGCATCTTTTTGTTGTGCGTATTTCAGACCGTGACAGTTTTACAAAACACTTGTCTGAAAATAACATTGGTTTCGGTATCCATTATCCTCACCCTGTCTATACGCAAAAAGCATACAGCTTTCTCAACGAAAATGGAAAATCCCTTCCGATTACAAAAAATGCAACATCCCAAGTTGTCTCTCTCCCGCTTTTTCCAGAACTCACTGACAAAGAAGTTGACCAAGTGATTACAGTCGTGAATTCTTACAATTGCAATCAGGCTCGATAACTCAGAAGATTTTTGTAAAGAAAAACCACGCTGTTATTACATTAACAGCGTGGCAAAGCTTCTTGAAGCAAGATCTCAAATACGACTCACGTTCTACTACTCATCTTTGTGTCACGAACGAAATAATACGGCCTGCGGTTTCTTTCTCTTCGTCATTATGATTAACAACTACAAAATCATAAGAACATACGGTCTGAAGAGTTGTCGGGTCATCACTAATACGATTGATGATTTCCTCCTCTGCCATTCCCCTGTTTCGCAAACGACTGATGATTTCTTTTTGCGATGGAGGCATAATGAATACCCTAACCGCGTCTGGAATAGTTTGCTTGAGAAGTAGGACACCTTCTGGTGATAGATGAGCAATTACATTTTGACCATTCTCAAGTACTCTGACGAGCTTCTTAATGTGTAGACCATAATGACAGTCAGTGACGACAAAATGATCCAGTAAGTCACCCTGTTTCCAGAGAACTATAAAGTCTTCTTTACCCACAAAATTATAATGCACTCCGTCTATTTCACCTGAACGTGGCTTTCTGGTTGTGCAACCTGGAAACCTAACGAAATCCGAACAAGATGTGATGATGTCGATAATTGTATCTTTTCCAACACCAGAAGTTCCGGATACTACAACAATAATCCCTCGCTTTTTCATACACCTGACCTCCCGATTGATTTATGAATGAACAGGTTTTATAAGCCTGTATAGAATTACTTTCTTGTTTGACCATACCACAACTCTGGCAACTAGCAAGCAAAGGTCAAACGTTGTAAGAATGAATATCTGACACAGCAACACCTGTGTCAGATATGTAACATCTGGCTTAAAACCGAGACCTACTGATAAGGGTCGGTTTTAATGCTCACACGAGTCACCACGAGGCCCTTACGGGGCTTGATAGCCAATTTTCCGAGACCGACAGGGGGCACCAACTAGCGAGACCTACTGAGAGGGCTAAAACGCCCTATTAGCTCAGTAGAGACTTACTAACAATAAAACCACCCAACTGGGTGGTTTTATTGTTAAGCACTCAGGATTTAAAATTTCTAATTAGCTCTTTCTGATCTTCAGTTAATTCATATAAATCAATTA
>CAZEUI010000050.1:0-6055 GCA_964515625.1 uncultured Candidatus Saccharibacteria bacterium | reverse complement strand
ATAATTATAACTATAAATTTAATCATTATTAGTAATTTAATGCCGATACTTCCAAGTTTTTCTAAACATAAACAGCATAAAAATAATACCTAACGGATAATATACATACGAAGAAGTGAGTATTTTTAATACAGAAGTACCGTAGAATTTTTGGATAACTCTCACCTGTGACAAGGTTTTAAAATAACCTACAAACTCTCCTTTTTCATTTCCAAGAAGGAGACTATAACGTCCAGTATTTTCAGGAGTACTAACCTCAATCCTGTAGACACCAGCATCAACTTCTTTTGAGATTGAATTACTATCAAGAAAACTCAAGCCAAGAATAGGATCCTTCCTTTTCTTCCAATTTTCTGAACTAGGGTTAAATCTAGTAATTTCAGTAACTCCTCCGCCATTGTCATTCAGCCGAACGATCATCAGCGATAATTTAAGTGGGTATGCCTCAGAATTATCTAGCTGAGATAACTTGGCAGTTAAGGTGAAGGGTTCGGCTGCGATAAACTCATACATTACAGGGAAGTTATTTAACTCACCGAGGTATACATGCTCATATTGAGGAACTTCCGTTATAGAGACGATTTCATAAGGCTTAGACACCTCTGTCACAGTAAGCTCATAAGCATCTGCTTGAGAGAAACCTACAAGAATTAGTAATAATGAACTTAAGATATATTTCATTGACACATCATATCAAACATGAGCGATGCCGTCAGGCATCGCTCATGTTTACATCTGCCAAATCAAATTAGTAAAGTGCTTAATGACCTAAATGCTGTATTACCCCTGATTCATCAAGAATAGCTCTTACGACCATTTTATCATTCGCTTGTCGAGCCACAACAAGAGCTTCATGCTGTTCATCAGTTAAATCAGCATATGCTTTTCTTGCATCACCATGATGATGCTGCTTTGAACTATTTTCACTACCACCAAGACCGGAAATAAATCCTCTTGAACCCTCTAATCTGCCACCCTGTCGTAAATCATGAGCTTTTTTAAACAGCTCAAAATCAACCAAAGATGTAACTATGTCTGCTACTGGAGAATCAGACACAGCTTTCTTGAAAGCTTCGTAATCATCATCGTGCAGAGCTTGCTGTATTGAATCTCTAGACGAAACTTTTACCTTTCGTAAGGCATCCAACTCCCCTTCACCAATTCCTGCATCTAATAAAATGTCGTGTGCGCCGATAAAATCACCTTTAGCTCTGCGACCTTGAGCCTCACGAACAGCTTCAAGCTGATTCTTATGTAGATCAGCTCGCTCTAACATCTCCACTCCTCCATAAGCTTGCACTCCGGTTGCGGTAACAGCAAACGCAGCGATAGCTATGAGTAATTGTTTTGATTGCATAAGTACCTTAATAAAATTTCTAGTTAAATAAATAGGAGTGAGAGACTTGTCTCTCACTCCTATTTATTACGACTTGAACAACACTTCATTTCATTTTTTAATACTTCAATACAGAAAAGGTGGGTGGCAAGACTGTACGCAAATTATCATTAATTATTTCCACTGAGAGTTTCATAATAAGTCCATATCTCACCCAGAGTAGACCAGAGTGCACCCTCACCAACAACTGCTGTACCGCAGGAATCAAGAGTATATTCCGACCCATTGAGCGTCACCTGATACTTAACATCAATTCCGTCAGAATATGAATTACATACAGATGGGGTAATTTCTTTTGATTGCTTAACTAACTCAATCTCTGACAACACATTTTTAAGCTTATTTTGCAACTTTCGAGGCAGAGTTCCTTTCCGCAAAATCTTATCCATACCCGCAGCTGGTGTATAGAAATAACGATATGATCCGTCTCTCAAAACCTGAAATGACGGACAAGCATTACCTAACTGACAACCGCCATAAACATCACCCACAATACTGAATTCAGACACTTCTTCAACACCAGGTATCGAAAACTTATCCTCAAAAGAAGCAAATCCCGTTAAATATAAGTAACTTCCAGCAAAAATACCCACCAAGAAGGTTATCAAAATACTAATAATATCCTGCTTTTTCATAAAAACATTATACCAGTTTTACTTTTTATATGAAGAGTAGAGATAAAATTCTCTCAAGAGGAATATTATTACAGCAAATCACGCAACACGAGATACACACGATCAGAAATAATCTGATACCCTACATCATTTGGGTGAATAGAATCTGCCATAAATTCAGTATGTCCAAGCAGACCATCTAAAACATCAAGTACATAAGCTGTGCCATATTTCTTAGCAAGTGAAGCAAACTCACTTTCATAAAAATCACGCAAAACACCCCTTTCAGAGAGTCTTAAATTTGAGCTAAAACGATAGTGTCTCGTGCTAGCTCTATGATGCGGGCTTCCTCGAGATAGAACCTTGGCCGGCCAAGCCCAGCTTGACCGATTTAACAATATTCAGAAACCAATTCGATAGTTCCTCGAGCGCAACAAAAAGTGACAAAAGTTACACATCTTTGCGTTTTCGAAATAGTTACACTAGCGTGTCACTTTCTTAACATACTTATAAATAATAGTCAGAATCACTGCCCCAGCAAGAGGAGGACATAAGTAAAATAATAGATTTAACACATTGTATCCAAATGACAGAACATGGTTCATCAAATTGACAGTAGTAGGCACAATAATGAAAAACATTAATCCTACTAGGGCTATCCAGACTATCTTTTTTGCTTCTTGAAATGATCTCCAGTCTCCACTTATACGATATAGCATCTGATAAAACTTGAGCCTGTATAGCAATGCTCCTAAAGTGACAAAAGTAAGGGCACTGTAAAGCAATCTACTAAAGATAGACGGTTCTGGTACAGCAGTGGAGTACATGTGTACAACGTGTGTATATCGTTATAAATAGACCCTATTTTAAGGTGTCTCGAGCTAGCTCGATGATGCGGGGTGTAGGGGATGCTAACCTATCTTGGGATAGCACTAGACACTATAAATCCTATGTTATATATCACATTAATATATAACACTTATTACATATGTATTTTTTATTTAACTAACGTATAGGTAAGTTAGTTAATTCACGATATATTACACTAACAATTAAACTAAATTACTTTGCCTTATACATGCAGCCTATAATCTGTTGATTTTTAGAGATTTTGTTCTTTAATAAATTAATATTTTAGTTATTTGAAATATCTCAAAGGAGATTGCTATGTCTAGTATAAACGAGCCTATTGTTGGAATAGGTGATGTATTTGGAGCCCAGCTCCGAAAGAGGAATCATGTGATTAATCTTTTGAGTAGTTTGGTGCAGAGATTCGGATTTCAACAACTTGAGGTGCCTGTCATTGAGAAAGCTTCGTCGTTTGACGAAAAGATTGTCGGCAAATCACCCTGGCCTGAATGGGACAAAAGAGGGTGTTTTTATCTCACGGTTGACAACTACAATAGTAGTTACGATGTGAAATCTTCAACAGAAGCAGCGCCTCTTAATCCAGAGGGAACTATTTCAGTTACTCGCTGGCTTGGTAAAATGATACAAGAAATTGGAGAGGATTCATTTCCACTAAAACTCTTTTATGATGTTCAGTGCTTTAGAAATGAGTTGCTGGATAATTTATCACCAATAAAACATCGGCAGTTCCGCCAGTTTGGAATTGAAATACTGGGTTCAGCTTCAATTGCTGCAGACACAGAAATTGCTTGCATGATAAACCAATCTTTACTCTTGCTGGGTTTCCCACAAGAATCGGTTGTTATGCGAATTAGTGATATCCGTATCTTCAAGCAGTTGATAGAAGATTCTGGCATTACCTACGAAGATAGTTTGGTAATAAAGGAACTTATGGACTCTGTAGCAGAAAGCCGTGCGGGAAAGAATCCTGCGCAAGCCCCTTCCCTTAAGGAAGAGCTCTGGAAGCTGCTCAATTCATACAACCTCTCAACTAAGATTCGGGAAATGTGGACATGCGTCTTAGACGAGCCTCATAGACACTTATCAGAGGAAACGAAAGAATTCTTTGGTGAAAAGTACTATGATGCATTTGATGCTCTAATAATGCTCACAACATCATTGCAGGGAAACAACATCACAGCCAAAGCAGACCTCTGCGCGGTTAGGTCTCACGAGTACTACACAGGTCTCTCGTTTGAGATTGATGTTGTAAGCGAGGCTGTCTCGTATTACGAGATTGCGGGAGGTGGACGTTTCGACAAACTCATCTCCAGCTTCCTGACGGAAGACGTTAATGACACTGTTGTTCCGTCAACAGGCTTTGCTTTCGGTGTTGAACGCCTCATTGAGGCTGCGACAGGCTTCGGACTTATGTCTAATCTAAAGTCCATGGAGTTTCATAGTAACTTCGATGAGTCTTCTGCTGACACGCTTTTAGTGCCAGACGGAGAAGGTAACAAATGTAACAGCTACATAAAGTGTATGGAGGAAGTTGAAAGTTTTTCTCCTGAGCTTAGAACAAATATATACGTCGGCGATAGCTTTACAGCATCGAGTATTGAAAAATACTCTTTGACCTGTGGAGTTAAAAACGTCAAATTAGATAAGTAATTTATTTGAGCAGTTTTGTACCTACCATACTTAATAGTGTGGTATCCTGCTCATAATTACAAATCCATTCGACAAAATCACAACTAATAGGAAGCTATTCCATGAAAAACAATAGAAAGAAAACATCATCAGTACCAATGCGTGGCATGCGCGACTTACTTCCTGCGGAAGTTTCTCTTCGACAAGCTGTAATAGACAAAATCAAGGAGGTATATGTAAGTTATGGTTTCTTAGAGATTGAGACGCCTGTTGTTGAACGTAGTGATTTGTTGAGCACAGGAGAAGGTGGTGACAACGAAAAACAAACCTTTGGAATAATGAAGAGAGGAATGTCACTAGATGACATGAGGAACGCTACCTCACTTCAGGATATGATGGATGGCGGATTACGTTTTGATTTAACCGTGCCTCTTGCGAGATATTACGCAAACAATCAAGCAAAACTCCCTGTACCATTCAAGGTTCTGCAAATAGGCAGCGTTTTCCGTGCCGAACGTCCTCAAAAAGGACGTTACCGTCAATTTACGCAATGTGACATTGATATTATCGGTGATGAAAGTGGTTTAGCTGAGCGAGAACTTGTTTTGGCTACGTCTGAGGCATTGTCTCAGATCGGTTTCGTCGGATTTACTGTTCGTATCAATGATAGACGCATCCTAAGGGGAGTTGCTGAAGCTTGTGGTTATGAAGAACAAGAGTTTGAAATGGTGTTTATTACAATAGACAAGCTCGACAAAATAGGTCTAGACGGCGTTGAGAAGGAACTCTCTAAAAAGAGTACTCAGCCTGGAGCTTCTTCAAAACTAATGAACTTTCTTCGGAAGGTGAGTGGTGATATAGAAAGCAATGACTTGTTTGAGTTTCTGCCAACAGAAGTAGGTGAAGGTGTTGTTGATGAGTTAAAGCAGATGATATTGTCTGTGGAGACTCTGTCGGAGGGCGATTATAATATCGTGTTCGACCCAACACTAGTTAGAGGGATGGGTTACTACACAGGTCCTATCTTTGAAATTGAAGACAAGGATTTTCCTTCATCAATCGCTGGTGGTGGTCGCTACGACAACATGATTGGAAAATATTCCGGCAAAGATGTACCTGCATGCGGATTCTCAATTGGCTTTGAGAGAATCATGTCATTACTTGAAGGACGTGAATCATCACTTGTTCGCAGTAGCATCAAAAAGGCTGTAATCTACGATGCAAAGAATGTGAGCGATGATTATGCGCTTAAGTTTGCAAAAGAAGCAAGGAATAGTGACAATGCTGTCTCAGTTCAAAAAAGAAGAAAGAACACAACTCACTGATCTTATTGAACTAGGTTACAGTTCATACTGTTTGTTAGATTCCGAGCTAGGAGATCCGGAATTCAAACCCATGCAATAAAATCAAATAACTCTAACTGCTTTGGCCATTGACCAAAGCAGTTTTTTTATAAACGGGTGGACAGTCCGATTAACTTATATTTATTAAGCATTTACTACAAAAGTCACCTTTATTGGTGACTTTTGTAGTTTAGGATAAAACG
>CAZEUI010000049.1:0-6085 GCA_964515625.1 uncultured Candidatus Saccharibacteria bacterium | reverse complement strand
TGATTCTGCTTGGTCAGTACCGGTTACTATCGACATTCTGAAAATTCCAACAATAGGATCCTTCACAGCACCTGATTGTGAAATTCTTCTCAATCAGAGCACTTGTAGTACTAACGTTTCCTGGAGTATTAATGATTCAGTTTCACCAGTTATTGTTCAAGATGGTACCACCTTCTCTAATAATGCTACTGGAAACATATTACGTACTATGCAATATGGCACTCCTCCAGCCAACCTTATTATCATCACAGATAATTCAGCAACACCTCCTCTACTAGCCGCACAAACACCAGAAGGTAAATGTGTCACTGCTACGTCATGGAATGGGTCTAACTGTGCCCCTTCGGCAACTATTGTTTTAAGTTCCAATGTTGATGGAGGTTCATTCGATAACTCAGACAAAACTATTAATGTTGGGCAACAGGTTCAGATACAATTCACATCATCTGATGCTTCAAGCTGTTCAGGAATTAACCTTATTACCTCAGCTTTATCAGGTACAGTAGATATTAATGAGCCTGCACAAGGGATGATTGAGACTTATGGTGTCACTTGCTTAAATAGTGCTGGTGCATCTACTCAAGTTACAACTGATGTTGCTGCAAGATACCCCGTCTCTGTTGCTTTGACTCCAAGAGTTGAAGGTATTGTAATTAACCCTGTTCCTGCAGAAGTTGTTATTACTCTAGGAGAATCAGTTACCTTTGATTGGCTTAGTACAAATGCTGATATTTGTGTAGGTGTTAATCTCGATACGAGCAATCAGATAGTAGGAAATAATGTTGGAGTTATCGAGCCAACGTCGGGAAACATAACGGTTTACACGTTGACTTGTACTGATAGTTTTGGGCAGTCAGATTCTGATAATGTAACAATCAGGTCTTTGGCTAAGCCAAACTTAACAGCTGATAATTTGTCGATAACCCCGTCTGCAACCTTCGATCTCGTTACAGGAAATTACTCGTCAATGAGTGTCTCATATCGATTGCTTAATAATGGAGGTACTCCAGCAGCCCCTTCTGTGACTAAGTTAGATTTAGACGGCTCATTTAACATTACTAGAAGTGAATCTATTTTAAATGCTGGAAATTCAGACAGTTCTCCGGTAATTAGTTTAGGTAGTAACATTCTCTTTGGTAGCCATACTCTGACAGTTGTTGTCGATCATGGTTCTGGTAATGGAAATGTTGATGAGAGTGATGAAAGTATCGCTGACAATATAAAAACACTAACTATCTCTGTTCTTCCTCCAGACCCCGGACTGACTATCACGACTGATCCAAAAATCATAAGGAGAGGTAGTAGTGCTAATATCTTTTGGTCTACTTCAGCAATTTATGATATGAGTTGTACAATAAAAGGTCCTAGTGGTGTGGATGAAATATTTAACCCTTCTGTTGATGGGTCATCAGGATCAGTTCTAACAACTGCTTTGTCTAATGCTTCAGCTTATCTAATTTCTTGTGTAGAACCGATTACAGGAACTGTCTTTAGCTCTGAGGCAAAAATCAATGTAGTTCCTGGTCAGCAAGAGATTTAAGAGGTGGTGAGGCGTGTGGTGTTGACTGAAGATAAAAAAGGTTAGGTGCTTCGCACCTAACCTTTTTTATTGTTGATTATTTTAATATTTTAATTATGAAAACCATAATTTATACTTGTTCGTTACTTCTAAAATTGGAGTCCTGACATGCTAAACTTTTAGTGAGTCTGATGTTTTTTTAATATCACAATCTCTGTTATTGCCGTTGCTCTCGTCGGTGGGCTGGTCGGTATTGAGCGTGAGTATAGAGACAAAAGTGCTGGATTTAGGACTACGTTTTGATTTCAGCTGGTTCTGCGTCATTTGCCATAATATCCATCACAATGGGTGCTGTGGATGGTGAATCTTCCCGTATAATAGCTTCTGTATCCCAGGTGTTGGGTTTTTTTGGGTTGGAGCTACCATAGGATGGTTTGAGTGTTAAGGGGCTTACAACAGCAGTCTCGATCTGGCGAGTTGCTTCGCTAGGTATGGCTGTGGAATAGGTAATTATGCTCTGGTGTTTTCTGTCACAGCTTTGGCTCTACTTGTCCTGTGGTCTCTTCCACCTTTTGAACGGTGGTTAGATAAGCTTCATAATTTTTTGTGAAGTTCACATTACAATAAAAACAACGCTAAAGTTGAAGAAAAAATCTTAGTCTTTTTGAATAAGTTGGAGTAAAGATTGTCTACGTCCGGAGAACTAGAATTGTAAAAAGGGAGAGGATGCTCCATGTTAAAATAAAAACCACCCTGCTAAACGAGCAATTTTAAGTAAAGAGTTGGTAGAAAGTAAGTCTGTGATTACTTTTGAGGGTTAAGAAACCTTATGCCATTTAACATGGAGGAAAAAACTTAACATTGAGGATTATGAATTATTGTGCGTAAGGTTTGAAACTTATGTATAATATCGGATATGAGTGATACTGTGCGTTTAATTAAAGATAAATTGAGTATTTTGGATGTGGTTTCTCCTTATGTTGAATTACATCAGTCGGGAAAAAGTTTTAAAGGAAAGTCTCCTTTTGCTGCTGAAAAAACTCCTTCATTTTATGTGTCTCCAGACAGGGGGATGTATTACTGTTTTTCTACTTCACAAGGGGGAGACATGTTCAATTTTGTGCAGGTGATGGAGGGGGTTGATTTTAAAGAATCTTTGAAGATTTTGGCTGACAAGGCTGGAGTGGAATTGATTCCTGAGAATCCACAAAAACGTAGTGAACGGGAACGTCTACATGCAGCTATGGAAGCAGCAACTATTTTTTATACAGAAAAACTCCATACAGAACCAGAGGTTTTAGATTATATTAAAAAACGAGGGGTGAAGGTTGAAACTATTGCTAAGTGGAGAATTGGATTTGCACCAGGTCCTCCAAGGTACGGATGGAGGGAAATCAAAGACACTTTAGTTGATGGTGGGTACAAGAGAGAAGAGTTGATAAAAGCTGGTTTAATTAAAGCTACTGATTCAGGAAAAGAACCTTTTGATGTTTTTCGTGACCGCGTAATGTTTCCAATGGCAGAATCAAATGGGAAGATTGTCGCTTTTTCGGGTCGCATTTTGACTCCAAATGAAAAAACACCAAAGTATGTGAATTCTCCGGAGACAGATCTCTATAAAAAATCTGAGCTGTTGTATGGTTATGATAAAGCTAAAACTGGAATTCGTAATCTTAAATTCTCACTCATTGTTGAAGGTCAGTTTGATGTGGTGATGTGCCATCAGGCTGGATATTCAAATACTGTGGCAGTGTCTGGTACGGCTTTAACATCGCACCATGTAAAATTACTAGAGCGTTTGTCTGACAAAATAGTATTAGCTTTGGATGCTGATAAGGCTGGTATTAATGCGATGAAAAAAGCTGCAGACTTAATGTTGCGTCGAGGATTGGATGTAAAAGTTGCAGAACTTCCTATGGGAAAAGATCCTGCTGATTTGATACAAGTAGATCCATTAGACTTCAAAAAATACATTGGTCAGTCAGTGCATGTAATAGAATTTTTACTGCATGTTTTACGACGTGAAATTACTGATGACCGATCATTCAAACTTAAGGCTAGAGAAGAGGTTCTGCCATTTATTTTATTATTACCAAGTCGTATTGATCAGGAGCATTTTGTTACTAAAGTTGCAGAATCAATTGATACTACTGTGGATGCGGTTAGATTTGAATTGGACAGGCTTCGGGAAGTTGAAAAAGCTTCTTTGATCACATTCTCACCGAAAAAAACTCCAAACACTCAAGAATCTCGTCCGGCAAAAGAGCTTTCTGTTGACATTTCTCATAAAGCATATTCTTTCCTAAAAGCAGCTACTGAAGTGGTGAAGCCAGATTTGTCAATAAAGATAGTGAAAGAGCTTGAAAAAATAAAAGCTATAGCAAATGTTGAAGAGCCTTCTGGTTCTGAATTTACTGGATTGATATTCAGCTTAGAACAGCAGTTCGCAACTTTACCGCCTTTAGCTATCGCAGAAGAGATTGTTTCAAAGCTTAATCATTTCAAAGTTAGTTTGATCAGAAGCTGTCTGTCTAGCCAGAGATTGTCATTATCTTCCATAGATAGTGATGATGAGAGTGGTGATTTTTTAAAAATCTTAAAGAAGATATCAGAATTTGAAATTCTACTAAGGGAGCCTGTTTATGAAGTCGAAGCACTTATGAAGGAAAAGAGCTAGACATTTTATAGTTTTTCTGTATAGTATCAAGCATTATGGCTACCAAAAAGGCCACAACACAAGCTGGAAAAAAAGCGGTCGAAAAAACCGTTGAAATAATAAAAAAACAGACACCGAAAAAAACTTCGGGCAGAAAGTCTGTGCGTGCTCATGACAGTGAAGAAGCTAAGAGGATTGCCTCAAGAAAGGCTGCTTCTATTACAAAAAAGTCTGCTGCCAAGCTGGCTGCAGAAGAAGTAAAAAAAGAAGCTCTGAAGAGGAAGGTTGAAAAAATTAAGCCAAAAAAACTTACTAAGAAGGAGAAAATTATGGTTGCAAAAGCAGCCGAATTAATGACTCTTGGAAAGTCTCGAGGTTATGTGACTCATGATGAGCTATTAAGAACTTTTCCTGAGATTGAAAAGGATGTCGAGTTCTTAGATGGCCTTTATGAAAAATTCGGTATTGCAGGAATTGATGTTTTACAGAGTGGAGGCATGTTGGGTGATGATCCAAGTATTGAAGTGATTGCAAAAAAGAATGCTTTCAAGCGTAATGATGGCGGGTACGATTCGATCCAAATGTATTTGCGAGAAATCGGACAATACGCACTACTTACTGCTCATGAAGAACGTGTATTAGCAAAGCGTATTTTGGAAGGAGATGATGAAGCTAGAAATCTTCTTGCTCGTGCAAACTTGCGACTAGTGGTATCAATCGCTAAAAAGTATGTTGGAAGGTCTCCCGACTTAACTCTCCTCGACCTTATTCAGGAAGGTAATCTCGGTCTGTTTAAGGCTGTAGACAAGTTTGACTTCACTAAAGGATTTAAGTTTTCTACTTATGCTACTTGGTGGATTAGGCAAGCTATCACACGTGCTTTGGCAGATCAGTCAAGAACTATTCGTATTCCTGTCCATATGGTTGAGACAATGGCTAAATACAAGCAAGTGTCTAGACGGCTAGCTCAAGACTTAGGTCGTGACCCAATGTCAGAAGAAATAGCTACAGAAATGGATGTTGATGTTGAGAAGATTTACCAAATTGAAAAGATTAGTCAGGATACAATCTCCCTCGAATTACCTGTTGGTGATGATGATGACCGATCACGATTATCTGACTTTATTTCAGATGATAAAGTGGTGTCGCCAGATCAAGCAGTTTCTCATAGTATTTTGTCTGACCAGATTACAGAAATTCTTAATACTCTCTCAGAGAAAGAACGTAAGATTTTGGAGATGCGACATGGATTGCTGGATGGTACTTACCACACACTTGAAGAAGTTGGTAAAGAATTTGGTGTAACGCGTGAACGTATTCGTCAGATTGAAGCTAAGGCTTTGGAGAAGATTCGTCAGCACGAAAAAGCCCGACGTCTCAAATCATATTAATCTCAGTTTCATACACATCAAAAGCCTACATATTTGTAGACTTTTTGTTACTATAGTATTAAATGAAATTCAAATTAGTTTCGTATTTAGGTTTATTGATATACGTAGCCATTTCTTCGGTTGTGTCAGTTTTAGGAGATTTTGATTTATGGTCAGCTTCGTTGTTTATTCTCGGATTGCCAATTATTTGGTTGTTATGGGAAATGAGACCACCAGTATCTCTATTTCTCCCTGTCGGAGTGTCCGCACTCTCAACGACCTTGTTATTTGAGTCAGTGGCTTACAGTAGTGGTCTCTGGTATGAGTTGTCTGCTTTTGATATACGAGTGTTCGGTATATTCCCAGTTGAGATATTGTTATGGAATTTTGTCGTCCAACTTTTAGTCATAAGTGTTTATGAGTATTTTGTTGACGATAGACAAATTAATGATTTAAGAATTGATTGGAGGAAAATTTGGTTACTCATGTTCTTGCTTGGTCTTGCCGGAGTTGGTGTATTGTTTGCCACTGTAATGAGCA
>CAZEUI010000048.1:0-6286 GCA_964515625.1 uncultured Candidatus Saccharibacteria bacterium | reverse complement strand
CACAAGAAATTCCTGTACAACCACCTCCGACCGTAATTTCTTGCTTAGAAGCCCTTTCAAGATGTTCCTGTATTGTGTGAATATCTGCATTCTGTGCCGATATAATAGCCTCTTTTATACTCTTGCCCGTTGTGTTTGGGCCATTAAATCCAACAAACACTCTCTCTCCAATAACAGTAATAGGTGTTACTTTTGAAACTTCATGTTTTGCAGCAATTTGATTAAATAAATCTTTAGACTCATCTTCTTCTAAAATGTTTAAATACTGAAAAGGAATACCTTCTTCATTCATCCAAGCAACTTGTGCCTTACAAAAACCACAATCATCACGTCCAAACATTATTACATCCGGCTGGTCTGTGTAGGAAACTTCCTCCTGTGCCGAAGCTCGATCTGTACCAAAACTAAAAATTCCGAAGGAAAATGTCAGGACAAGGAGTAAAATTGATATATATTTCATAATGACTATGTTAGCACAAAGTTTTTAAAAGGCTCTATTAAGAATCTGACTAATAAATTAAATAAATGGTAAAAAGTCTCCGTATCCTGCCCCTTCCATCTCATCCTTTGGAACAAACTTAAGAGACACCCCATTCATACAATAACGTAAACCCGTACTATCTTGTGGACCGTCAGGAAAAACATGACCTAAGTGATTATCAGCAATACTTGATCGAATTTCTGTTCTGGTTGAAAAAAGTTTTTTGTCTACATGCTCTGTTACAGCATCTGAAGAAATTGGTTTTGTAAAAGAAGGCCAGCCTGTCTTAGAGTCAAACTTATCTTTTGATGAAAAAAGTGGCTCTCCTGACAAGATGTCGACGTAAATTCCATCCTCATAATTCTTATCTAAAGGACTACTGTTAGACCTTTCTGTCCCGTCCTTTTGAGTAACTTTAAATGTTAATTCATCTAGGGTAGATTTTAATACGTCAGTTTCAGGCTTTTGATAATCGCTCCACATATAGACTTTATTAGTATTTATAAATGATTCTTCTCTCCAGGGTAATGCCGGACTATGGTCATTTTCAGTCCAATATTTTTCTATTAATTTATCTCGACCAGAAGATGTTCGGTAATACTGATATTTCAATTTACTTAATGTACCCTTATAGTAATCTTGATGACTATCTTCTGCAGGCCAAAAAGTTGATCTTTTTTCAACATCAATTGCCAGAGGTTTGTCGTAAGGTCCAAATTCATCAACTTCTAAAATCAAGTTACTAATTATTTCCTTTTGATCACTATTTTCATAATAAAAAGCGGTTGAATAGTAATTACCTCTATCTGAAAAACTTCCACTACCATCAGTCGGATCAGTAGTCTTCATTGTTACAATAAGAATATCCTCAAAAGATACTTTACTGCGGTCAAAAGTAACTTCTACAACTTCTCGGTGACCACCTAGAATATAACTATTGTAAGTAGGGTCTTCTATTTCCCCTCCGGAATATCCAGAAACCACACCAATAACGCCATAGACTTTTTCTAAATCTGACTCAACACACCAGAAACAGCCACCAGCCACCAACATGGTTTGAAAATTAGCAGATGTTAAGACTTCAGTATTCTCAAGTCCTGTCATTTCTATTTCACTCTGAAAATCAAGTAAAATTTCAGGATTTTCTTCAACGGTCACTGCAGGATAACTTTCAGCGACAGGCTCCGTTTGTGAAAAACCAAAAAAAACTGAGACTGTTATTAATAAATTTTGGAAAAAATTCATAATTCAATTTATAAAATTAACTGTTATATATGATACGTAATTAATCTTATAATATTTCAGTTAAGGAAAATTCTGAATGTATCCCTTTTTCAATTTTTTTCAATTCAATAACATGACTTCTATAGTCCGGTATTTTTTGCTCAACCAATCTCCAAAAAACTTGACCGTGGTTCATTTCCTGCAAGTGGCACAATTCATGAACAATAATATAATCACTTAGATGTGACGGTAAAAATAGTATTTTATAATTAAAATTAAGATTCTTGAGTGACGAACAGCTACCCCAGCATCGACGCTGATTTCGAATAGCTACTCGCTTCCACTCATGGTTATAATGCTGATTAAAATAATCAAGACGAGAGAGAATAAGTTCGCGAGCAGCTTCTTTATGGACAACATAATGCTTAGTAACACTAGTTCTGCGTTTTTTTCTTCTTACTGCAATTTTTTCCTTACTCCATTTCCACATAATTAAAAAACCATATCATCAGGAACTTTCCCTTCAAGATTGAATTGTACCCTTGCTAATCTTACTAACGAATAGTCGTATTTTTCACCAACAGCTTCGTAAATTGGTTTCAATTTTTCTACACCGTTTATTCGTATTGCTGCATCAAGAATCTTTCTTGCCTCCTTCCAATCAGTATGTGCAGGTTCTAGATGTTTTATATTTTCTGCAATCAATTCTTTATCATCAGCTAACTTTTCAATATGAGTCCAGACAGTTGCCTGAGTTAGGTCTCTTACTAGAGAAATATCTGCGATCTCTCGACCTTCGAGCAATAGTGTTTTTGTCAGAAGATATCTATCTTCTGATTTAATTTTAGAAGTAGCGCTTCTGGGAGCAGCAACTTCACTATCGCTCGGAATATGCCCACCATTCGACACAACAAAACGCTCATGCATCTCACCCACCTCTTTTTCCTCCATCTCGATAAAGGCATCTTCCGCAGATTCGGACTCTTTGTGGAATTTTACATCTTGCAGGACTATTTTAGGGTCGACCTGAAGTGCATTAGGGTTCATACCTAATATCTTCAAACCATCAAGAGAACGGACACGAGACAGGGCGACATAACCTTGACCATAAACAAAAGCTTTTGAAAGGTCAATTTCGGCAGCATCTAGTGACATACCCTGACTCTTATGGACAGTAATCGCCCAAGCAAGACGAAGTGGCAACTGCTCAATTGAAGCAAGTACTTTCTTTTCTTCTGTTAATTCCCATGTGGTTGATTTGATCACTATCTCTTTTCCTTCCAGAGTTTCTATCACAGGGAAACCTTCATCAAATCGCACCACTCTAGCTAGTGTGCCGTTCACATAACCACCCTCGAAATTATTTTTTGTACACATCACTACTGCATCTTCTTTTAAAATCAAAGCTTCTGGAGAAAGACAATTTTTGACCATACCTTCAATTAGTTGTTTTCGACCAGTACCCACCATTGTGTATCGTTTTGCTGGTCCAGGCAGTTTCGCCAACTCTTGATTATTAACAGAGTCAACATCTGCATTATGAGTATAAAGACGTGTTGGCTCGATATTTTCGTAAGCAATTTCTTTCTGTTCTTCAAGAAGAGTGTAATGCTCTTCCTCGATTTCATTACGACGAATAGAACCTAATAAAGAAAGCAACATCTCATCTTCTTGGCGATATTGTTCTGTTATATAACAGATTAGAGGCTTCATATTTAACCAAGCGTTACACTCAAAAGCATAATGCATAACATCACCCTGCCTAGTAATTGGCGGGAGCTGGAAAAAATCACCAATACAAACTATCTGTAAACCACCAAAAGCCTCCTTACTTTGCCTAACTGTACGCAAAACCTGATCCACCATATCTAAAACCTTGCCGTCGAGCATGGAGATTTCATCAATAACTAAAACTTGAGCCGCTTTAGCTCGCTTAACAATTCTTTCTCTTCCTGCTATTTGGTCTAAGTCATACGGTGATAAAAAATCCTTTATACCAACACCACTCCAAGAATGAATCGTCATACCACCAATGTGTGTAGCAGCGATTCCTGTAGAAGCTGTCACAGCCACACTCAAGCCTGCAGCTTCAAGCCAAGCAACATACTTATTAATCACATAAGTCTTGCCCGACCCCGGCTCACCCGTCAGAAAAACATTGGCTCCACTTTTTAATATATCTAAAGCTCTATCTTGTGTCATAAGTGGTTAAGAGTACCACAATTAAGAAGAGCCTATGTGACGATCATTAAAATCCTTTGCTTTTAAAATAAATATTGTATATTTAAAACTCAGTTCTTTTAAATAGAGGTAGAAGTTATGACTAGTGACAACAACATGCGAGATACTTACGCTGAATTAGCGTTAATCTTTACTCAAACAAAACCAGCTGAGCAATCGGAGGAATATTTTTCAAAACCTGAACCTAACAGTACATTCATTGGTAAAATATCACACAAGCTTCAGCACTTGTACGTTTACAAAAATAAAATTCTTGAGCAACAGCTAGAACTAACTAAACAATGGCCTGAAAATTTATTCCTGCCTGAACAAAAGCCTGAAATGTTTCGTGCTGAATTCAGAAAGCTGTACAACGAGATAGGGTCTAAGCATAAGCAATACCTTATGCTATACGAGATGTTTTGGAGTTATACAATGATGGAAATGGGGTTAGGCAGTTCAGATCCTCATATCCTAGCAATGATGAAAGACTGGCAAATTTTTAGCATTCCTGACGAAAGGAAGGGGGTAGAAATAAGCACAGTCGTTTTGAAACCTGATGATTTTATTATCATCGGCAAGAACACTATTCAGTAAGCCTAAGCTTTACCCTACCACCAACATATTATCTATATGTTGGTGTTTTTATCTGTGAAAAACAGCTAAAAACGAAAACTAACTAAGTTATAATGTACCTAATGATAAGTTCTTCTCTTTCAGTAAAACAAAAAGCCACAAAAAAAGTGGTTGTTAAAAAAGCTACTACTAAAAAAACGGTTACGGAGATAACTCCCGTAAATAAAACTCCTAAAGCTAAAAAAACAAAAAAACAAAAAACTCCAAATCTCTCAAAATTAGCCAAGCAAATCACCCCTACAGCAACACCTAACCGAAATCCCCTTGGGCATTTACTTATCGAAAAAATTCTTAGAGAATCTGGTTTTCGTGGCGGAATCTCCAACAGCAAAAAACTCCTAGATGCCTATAGTACTGATGAGAGTATTTTTAGCATCCGCCCACAACTCGTCATTCAACCTAAAAACAGATACGACATTGAAGTTGCAACTAAAGTCATTGCAGAGCAAACAAAACGTTTCAAATCCCTCTCTCTCACACCAAGAGCGGCCGGCACAGGTCTTGGAGGAGGATCTTTAACCGACTCAATAGTAATAGATGTTTGCGCTCACATAAACAAAATTGGTGAAATTATTGAAAAGAAAAACAAAATTACTTTCACCTGTGAACCCGGTGCAATGTGGAAAGATGTAGAAAAGAAACTTAAAACCCGCAATGCTTACCTGCCTCCCTACCCTGCATCAAAAGATATTTGTAGTGTAGGAGGATCTATCGCTAACAACGCGGCGGGTCCAGACTCACTTCGTCACGGACATTGTGCTGACTGGGTAGAATCAATGGACGTTGTTCTAAATGACGGATACACCTACACCATCAAATCACTCAACTACCGAGAATTCAAACTCTTGATCAAACAAGACCATGAGCACGCAAGACTAGCTCGTGAAATTTTCAAAATCATCTCACAGAACGAAAAAGAGATTAAGAAAAATAAACCCTCAACAAAAAAGAATACTGCCGGATATCCCCTCTGGAGTGTAGTCCCTGAAGGTGTCGCTAAGTTCAAAAAAGGTACAGGTGTCTTTGATCTCACGCGTATTTTTTCTGGAAGCCAAGGAACTATCGGTATTATTACAAGCCTGACAATGCGGGCACTACCAATTCCAAAAAACACAACACTTATCGTAATACCAATCTTTAACTTGGGAGATACTACAGACACTATAACCAAAGCTTTAAAATACAATCCAATTAACGTCGAAATATTCGATGCGTTAACTTTCGACCTAGCATTGAGAAATCCCAGTTTCTTTAAAGACCGTGTTAGTAAATCGCAATATTATAAAATAATGTTCTCGATGTACACAACATATCATATAGGCTTTAAACGCAAAACTCCAGAATTTATTGTCCTTGTTACCTTAGATGAAGAAACAACAAAAGAAACCGAGCCTGAGAAAATTGTCCAAAAAATTAGCAGTAAAAACGTTAAGGCAAGATTGGTAAAAAGCACTATCGAGTCAGAAATGTATTGGCAGATTCGTCGTGCAAGTTACACCCTTTCAAAGTTCCAAGATCGAACTAAACGCCCAGCCGCTTTTCTTGAAGACATGACAGTTCCACCAGAAAACCTATCAAAATTCTTTATCCAAGTTAAACAACTCCTTAAAGAATTCAACATCACAGCAGCAGTGCACGGTCACGGCGGAAATGGTCACTTTCATTTCTATCCACTATTAGATTTCACCAACAAAACTACTCCAGCATTAGTTGAAAAAATGTCTG
>CAZEUI010000047.1:0-6351 GCA_964515625.1 uncultured Candidatus Saccharibacteria bacterium | reverse complement strand
AAGAATTTATATATTAAAAAATGCCTAACTTTATAGTTAGGCATTTAATGGAATTAATGTTCCATATGTTTAAGTACTTTAAGATACAAATCTTCAACTATCTTTTCTTGAGTCTTTCCCCCTTTTACATAATGGTCGAGACCCGGAGCGGAATTTATTTCTAAAATCCAATAATCATCTGGTTTTTACTAATGTCACCCGACACCATAATGTCCACTCCGCAAAGACGCAGCCCCATGTCACTAGTTATTTTTACTGCCAAATCCTTAAACTCTGGATGTACATCTGAAGTCACATCAATAGAATCTCCCCCAGTTGAAAGGTTTGCGTTATCGAGCAAGAAGATTTTTTTCCCCTTTCTTAAAATTGATTTAAAGCTAAGATTCTGATGTAATAATTTAGTTTCAATTCTTGGATCACTAAAATTTAACATTGTGTCACGACTAGAAGTAAGGAAACTTTTTTGTTTAGTTTTTAAAAGTTTTTTAATGGTTGATTTTCCATCTCCTATAACACTCAAAGGGAGGCGCACTAACCTATACTCAAAAAATGCTGATAAAATGATATTATTTTGGTAGCAGGATCCTTTTTCTTACTGTTGAGTTACGTAAAATTGGTGTGCGGAGGATTTTGTTCTAAGGAACAGAACAGGTTTTGATAAACCATTGTAAATTTAACTAAAATATACCCAACTTAAAAACCTAAGTTATTAATATCCGACAAACGAAAAAGCCACTGCTCTCGCAGTGACTTTTTTGATTATCTCTTTCCTTTCCCTCCCATAATTCGTCCTGGCTTTCGCCTTGTGACTATTAACTTGTTTGAGTACTTCTTTGGTGATCGAGTCTTTTGACCCTTTCCTGTTGGTCGTCCTTGTTTTGTTCTTTGGCGACGGTGTCCTCGAGGAGACTTTCCTTCACCTCCTCCGTGTGGATGATCGACAGCGTTCTTTGCAGCACCACGAGTCTTCGGTCGAAGCCCCATGTGTCGTGCCCGTCCTGCTTTACCGATCTTCACCAAACGTTTTTGTTCATTAGAAACCGCTCCGATTGAAGCCCATGCGGAATTCATTACTTTACGGATTTCTGATGAAGGCATCTTTACAGTAGTGTTAGCAGGATCATGTGCAACAACCTCTGCATAATTACCTGCTGACCTAGCTAGTCTAGATCCAGCTCCTGGATTGATTTCTACGTTGTACACAAAAGTACCTACAGGGATTTCAGAAAGCGGAAGACGGTTACCGATAGAAATCTTTGCAGTTTCTGAAACAATAATTTTATCATCTACTTTTAAATCCTGTGGGGCTAGAATGTATCGACGTTCACCATCTGCGTAACATACTAGTGCGATAAAACCAGAACGGTTTGGATCGTACTCGATAGTCTCAACAGTAGCTGATACATCTTTTTTATCATATTTGAAATCAATCAAACGATAAGTTCGCTTATTACCCCCACCGCGATAATGAGTAGTAATTCGCCCATCACTGTTTCGTCCACCTGTACTTCGCTTACCTTTTGTAAGTGACTTTAATGGATTACTTTGTGTGGAAGTTAGCTTTTTTCTATAGTCGACAACTGAACCATCACGTCGTCCAGCAGATGTTGGTTTGTATATTTTCATACGTACTAGACAAGATTAATGGTGTCACCCTTTTTAAGATAAACGTAAGCTTTCTTCATTCCTGAAACATGCTTAGTCCGACCACGACTTCCGACCATTCGCTTCGCTGCTTTTTTTGTAACGGTGTTAATTTTCACCGGCGTCACATTGTAGAGAGATTTGATCGCATCACGAATTGCATATTTATTAGCATCACGTTTTACATTAAATGTGTAAACGTTCTGATCATTATGCGCTACTGATTTCTCAGTGATCCGTGGTCCGACAATAATTGATGAAAGATTTCTATCTGTAGCAAGCGCTCTTGGCACCACAACTTTAGAAACTTCAACCTCACTCTCTACTTTGGTTTCTTTCTTTTTTCCAAAGAGAGCCATATTATTTTGACTTAGTAATAGGAGCAACACGCTTTTCTAAAAGCTCGATAGAACTTTTAGCGTCTGCTACTACCACATACTTATAAGTTAGAAGATCAACTGGGTTGATATCCTTTGCCTGCATCACTTCAATATTTCCAAAGTTACTAAAACTTTTTTCAGTTGTAGTATTTCGATCAGCCAATACTACAATAGCAGCATTCTTTCGTTTGGTTGCAAGAGAATCTTGACTAAAGGCTTTTGCTAGAGATGCGATGATAGCTTTTGCTTCTTTTGTTTTCGGCTCTTCCATTACTAGAGAATCAACAAAGAAAACTTCGTTATCAACAAATTTCTTAGACAACACACAGGCAAGTGCCTTAATTCGTGCTTTCTTATTAATCTTTACAGAGTAATCTTTTTCAGAAGTTGGACCGTGAGAAACACCACCACCAGTCCAGATTGGAGAACGTCGTGAACCATGTCGCGCGCGACCTGTTCCTTTCTGCTTCCATGGCTTTCGACCACCACCTCGGACCTCACTTCGGTCTTTAGTGTCCGCGGCTTTAGAACGAGCATTTGCTTGCATACCAACAACTACTTCATGTACCAAGTTAGCATTCCAAGCAACTCCGAAAACTGACTCCGGAAGTGTTATATCACCAGTCTCCTTTCCTTCACGAGAATATATTTTTGCATTCATATGATTGAAAATTAATTAGTGCTAAACACTTCTACTAATGTGCCCTTTCGACCTGGGACAGCTCCTGAAACTACAATGATATTTTCGTCAAGGTTTACCTGAAGAACCTTAAGTCCTTTAACTGTAACAGTGTCACTACCCATTCGTCCACCCATTCTTGTCCCTTTCAAAACGCGACCGATACCAGTCGCACCGATTGACCCTGGCTCACGTTCAGAATGTTTCTGACCATGTGACCGTCGTCCTCCAGCAAAACCATGTCGCTTCACTACACCTTGAAATCCTTTACCTTTTGAAATTGCAGAAACTGTAATATCGTCTCCGGCAGCAAACGCTGACACGTCGACAAGCTTTCCTTTTTCTACACCTTCAATCCTTGATTCTTCACCTGCGCGTGGACGAAATTCTCGTGCCACAGCAATTGCTGAACCAAAGTGACCTTTCTCCGCTTTGCTAACTCGATGCTCTTTTTGTGAACCCGAAGCTAACTGGACCGCATTGTAACCATCCTTTTCAGAAGTTTTCACTTGCGATACTTTCGCAGGAGAAACCTTAAGGACAGTTGCTGCACGACACACACCTTTCTCATCGAAGATTTGTGTCATACCGGTCTTTGTTCCCAGAATAAATTTCATTCTTGTATGAACCTTATAAAACTATTTATTTAAAATAAAATAGTCTTTGATTAATAAAACGCTTTAGAAAATATTTAAAATATAATCATAGACCCATACAACAAACCGCACATATTTTATGCGAGCACAGCTCACACAAAATATGTGCGGTTTGTGCCCATTGGTCCGAAAGTAAGCAATCTCACATTCGTACATAGGTCTTTAAAGCTAGGGTCAGTATACTTATTTTTATATAAAATACAAGCTATTTACAATAAAAAAAGCCGACTGATTATCAGTACGGCTTTTAATAAAATTTCGTCTTAGTTTACTATGCGATAGCTTGTGATATCTGCATGTAACCTAGTAAACCTACCATAGCTAAACTTAGGCACTGGACCATCCAGCTATGTTCAGTTTGAAACGTCATATTATTTGGGGATAAATCTAAATTTTTCATAGAATTTTTAAATTAAAGAACTATTTTTAAAGAACAGGTTTCTTCTTCACTTTTCTACTTTGACTACTTACGTCGGTTTATTATTATTTGCTATTTTTTGTTAGCTATTAATATCAACCAAGCTTGATCTTGCAACAGAGAAAGGCGAATCACTCAAAGTGATTCGCCTCCTGTTGTTCCTATATTATGTACTTTTTATTTTTGTTTGCAACCCTCTTTATTGCTTGGGTGGGGATAACTTTTATCCACACATTTACATATTTTTAACTACTTTTGCAATACCATCAATCACCTTAAAAGCAACACTATGAGCTAGATTAAATTCTGACTATGATGAAATTGACGATATGGCTCCTGTCGCGAGATTTACAACTTTCACTTTTTTCGAGATAAAAATTCTTTGATAAGAAAAAGTAAAAACTTCTTCAATACTCCTGTCTTCAAAATAAACAAAATCCATCAGCAGTCTCAAGGAAGCCGAATTATTTTTCATATTCGCTACATATTTATCATCCCCACAAACTTTTACGAACTCTTGAGCAAGGTATAACCCTTCACTATTTTCTGTCTTTATGAAATCCTCAAATTCACTGTTTGAGATAATTTTTATTCCCCTTCCTTTTCTTCCAGAGACTGGCTTACAGATCCAAAATCCTGTAAACGAAATATTGAACCCATCTTCTTTATATTGCCGTGGACAATTAGTTTTTGGAATGAATTCCTGCTGCAATATTTTATTATCTGTAATTTCATTTATAAAATCTGTATTATAAAAAGCGTGTACAAAACCATGCGCAGCTCTTGCCTTAACCCAAGCTTCTTTACTGTCAGAGAGACGAGTTTCTCTACTTATGCTTTCAGCATATTTGAACAACTCCAACCTCTCACTTGTATGAATCATACGATTCTTAACTCGAATCAATTCACCAGTAGTCAAATCTCCAGCTGGTATTTTTTCTACCCTTTTCAAACCGGTGTCTTCTCCGTTTATCTCGATACAGAATGGAATCTTTGCCCCATCAATAATCGCAAATATAAAATTGAAACCTAGTGTAGCTCTAAACAATTCTTTTTATGTTCAATATTAGATTGCAAAATCGGAATCAAAAAAACCCGCCGAAGGCGGGGCTTTTTTGATTCCTTAATACAAACAAAAGTTCGTATTAAATCATTTTCACATCAATATTCACTCCAGATGGAAGTGACAAATTTGTGAGAGCTTCTACTACTTTTGGACTCGGATTGAGAATGTCAACTACTCGTTTATGAGTTCGCATCTCGAATTGTTCTCGCGCATCCTTATGTACAAATGTTGAACGATTCACAGTATACTTCTTAATTTCGGTTGGAAGAGGAATCGGTCCAACTACTTCTGCGTCGAAACGCATAGCTGTATCAATGATCTGTTTTACAGAAGCATCTAAGATTTTGTGCTCGTAAGCACGTACTCGGATGCGAAGCTTATTGATTGTACCAGTTGCCTTCACTTTAGTTTCTGTACTTTCTGTAGCCATAATAATGTGTTGTTAAAGTTTGCAATTAAGCAACGATCTTTGTTACCACACCAGCACCTACAGTCTTTCCACCTTCACGAATTGCAAAGTTTTGCTGTTCTTCTAGCGCTACAGGAGCTACTAGCTTCACTTTGAAAGTTGCAGTGTCTCCTGGCATCACCATTTCAGTTCCTTCCGCTAGAGTAACATCACCTGTTACGTCTGTAGTTCGAATGTAGAACTGTGGCTTATAACCTGAGAAGAATGGGGTATGACGTCCACCTTCATCTTTTGATAATACATACACTTCTGCTTCGAACTCTGTATGTGGAGTTACTGAACCTTTAGCAGCCAAAACTTGTCCACGGTGAACATCTTCTTTTTTAGTACCTCGCAAAAGGATACCAGTGTTGTCTCCCGCTTGAGCTTGGTCAAGTTGCTTATTGAACATTTCCACTCCAGTTACAGTTGTAAGCATAGTGTCTTTGATTCCAACAATTTCGATTTCCTCACCAACTTTAGTGATTCCTCGTTCTACTCGACCAGTCACAACAGTTCCTCGACCTTCAATTGAGAAGATGTCCTCGATAGGCATTAGGAACGGTTTTTCTAGATCTCGTACTGGAGTGGGGAAATATTCATCCATAGCATCAACCAATTCAATGATCTTTGCTTGGTAACCAGCATCACCTTCAAGAGCCTTAAGAGCAGACCCTTTAATGATTGGTGCTTTTTCACCATCGTAACCAGCTTTAGTAAGCATCTCTCGAAGCTCCTCTTCTACTAGTTCAATCATTTCTTCATCATCTACCATGTCACACTTGTTTAGAAAAACTAGCATTTGCGGTACACCAACTTGCTTAGCAAGAAGAATATGTTCACGAGTTTGTGGCATCGCTCCATCTGTAGCAGCAACCACTAGAACAGCACCGTCCATTTGAGCAGCACCAGTAATCATGTTTTTAATGTAGTCAGCGTGACCTGGCGCATCAATGTGTGCGTAGTGTCGAACTGGAGTTTCGTATTCAGAGTGTGAAAGCGAAATAGTAATTCCACGAGCTTTTTCTTCAGGAGCTTTATCAATTTCTCCAACGTCTTT
>CAZEUI010000046.1:0-6400 GCA_964515625.1 uncultured Candidatus Saccharibacteria bacterium | reverse complement strand
AATTCCATTAAATGCCTAACTATAAAGTTAGGCATTTTTTAATATATAAATTCTTGAATATTAATTACTTTCGAAAATTCACTTTCTACGAAGGAAAGTCCCCCAAGGGATTAATAGGGTCAGGCATTCTCTGTTAAAAACACCTACCTATACAATCGCCACATTGTGTACGAACACCCTCAACATCATCTCATGACACTACGTTCAATAAGTGAGTAAAATAGCCAGTCACGATTTTTACCAAATGCCCGTCTCCTAATTAGTTCTCATAACTTCTCTAAAAACAGAAACAGTGTTATTAATACATTACGTCACACTTCATTGCGACTAAATCGTGACTATCCCTGTTTATGCTGTTTATGTTCATTAAGCTTTGTCAGCTTAGCAAAGCGGTTAAGGTTTTTTATTTTGATATTTTCCTAGTTCCTAATCCTGTACTCATATGTACATGATATCACACCTCTAACTCAGAGCAGTGTTATGAACGCATAATACAAAAAGACCCTTTCGGGTCTTTTTGTATTTCTTTAAAGTTTCTACCAAGCAAAGTGGGCAAAAGCGCGGTTGGCTTCTGCCATTTTGTGAGTATCTTCTTTTTTCTTTACTGCGTCCCCTTCTTCCTTAGCTGCTAGCAAAAGTTCTTTTGCTAGTGACTGGTGCATAGTTGTTCCTTTTTGCTTTCGTGCAGCGTTGATGAGCCACCTTAGAGCCAGAGCCATTCTTCGTTCTGGTCGTACTTCACGAGGAACTTGATAGTTAGCACCACCAACTCGACGAGATCGCACCTCCATTAGTGGACCGGCGTTTTTGATTGCTAAATTGAAAATTTCAATCGCGTCTCCACTACAATCTTTATCTTTCTCTATAATTTCAAACGCTCCGTATACAATCTTGCGAGCAGTCTCTTTTTGACCGTTAAGCATGACGTAGTTGATGAGACGTTCAACATCGACTGAACCCAATTTAATGTCAGGTGACACTATAGGTCGTTTCTTGATTGGTCGTCGCATTTTAATTTTTATTAATTAGATGCGAATCAGAAATATGAGGTGAATCCTTCGGATAAAAAGTATACCCTTAAGTATGACAAAATCATTTTTCATTCTTCGCATAGTTTGATGCCGAAGTCTCGGAAATTTTCCTTAACTCGCATCGCGTCCTATAATCTGTAGCGAATATAAACTATTAATTCGTGAACTTTCGCGAGTTCACTTTTGATCTCTTCTAAAAAAATTAATCTTTAGGTTTTTTTGTTCCATATCGAGAACGAGATCGACGTCGCCCATCTACACCAGTTGCATCGTACTTACCACGTACAATAGTGTAGTTAACACCAATATCTTTTACACGACCTCCACGCACTAGAACAACGGAGTGCTCTTGTAGAGTGTGCTTGATACCTGGGATGTATGCTGTAATCTCTTGACCATTTGAAAGTCGTACTCGGGCAATCTTTCGAATCGCTGAGTTCGGCTTACGAGGGGTTGTAGTAGTTACACGGGTACATACACCACGCTTAAATGGTGAGAAGTAAGAGTTGGGCTGGTTCTTGATTTTATTAAATCCCGATTCCAAAGCCATTCGCTTACTTTTTCGCGGTTTGTCGACTCGCTTCTTACGGGTTAATTGTTGAATTGTTGCCATAATATAAGCTCGAGTACTGTACTATACTGTGAGGATAATGCAAGAAAAATGGCGCCGAAGTTTTTACTTCGGCGCCCTCAGAAAGATCTATTTAAGAACAAAACGGTTGCCATTCCCCCATTATGTCATCATCATTTCTATTTCATCTGATGGATCAAACTGACTAATGTTAAAAAGGGTATCAGAAAAATACTTCCGCCGACACTCAAAAAGTGAGGATAAGAAATTATTTTCTCTGCCGTACGCCGCGGAATTTATGCAAAAACTACTAATAGCTTTGTCTATATCAAATAAACAGACCTGCTTTTCCATTAGCTCTGAAACCTGAACGTAGAGACCGACATTATAACATTCTAATGACCTAAGCCTGATCATGTTTAGATAATAATCCATATCAAGCCAGTCATGCATAAGCATTGAGACCACTGACAAAGCCGCCTCAACTTTACCAAACCCTAACTCACGATAAAACATAGTCTCTATTTCTCGTTCAGAAAGACTTCTGTTAACAGAATCAGCTCCATACACCGCCCGATCAACAAAACCCTTACTAACAGCAAACTTAATATATACTTCATGTTCATCAACTGACAACTTTCTGCCTAACAAGTTGAGGCATTTTACGATACGAATATCGTAACAAATTGCTAAACTTCGGCTCAATGCCCGCTCCAGCCAATCGATTCGTTTTTTCTTACTAGTGAGACTTTGTGACAAATCAATAATACGGTCGGTCGCTAATGTGCTCATACTTGCATCTACATACTCCAACAACTGGATATATTCCCGCTGATATAATTTACGACACTGCTTACCAGCATACTCTTCAGCTTCTTTTACCAGACCATTCTTAAGCGCCCAGTTTAGTTTTCTTACTAAAACAAAAAAGGGTATTTTACGATCTAACTTTTTAAACAAGTAAAATAAATCCACATTAGACTCATCATGCAAAACCCGCCAAACCACCCGCCACAACAAACGATTATTATCCTCTCTTGTCAACAAACCCATTGATTTTAATAGATAATTATCATCGATATACCACTCCTCTTTATAAATAATTTCCATAACGAAGGTGAATCTTGAATCAAAGGGCAATAAAGCACACACTTCAGTATTAAAAAAAACTTCTCTCATAACTCAGTCTTTCATCTTTAATATATTTTCCTATCGCAAGAATCTCTCTTTCACAAACGTGTTTATCGAGAAAGCTTAGGTAAGTAGCTAGTGTGTTATTACGACGATTTTCAAAAAAAATCTGCCTAGTTAATGTGTTCATCACTCAGGGTCTATTTAAGAACTAAATATCATCCAATATTCCATTCAGCCATTCAAGGTCACCTTCAGCTGCCTCTTCAACTCTTTCAAACAAACTCATATCTAATGACACATTTGGAAACTTCTATCTCCAAACTCTCGCTATCGTAATTACCTTATCGTATCCGCGTTGCTCTTTCTCGACATTACTGCCATCACTTGTAAATCTTAAGTTGAAATACTTAAACTTAAGGAGTAGTTTTCATGATGATTTTTAATAAACAACATCTTAATAAATTCATACTCCTCTCCACTTCAGAAAATATAAGATCTGCACTTAGAAAGAATCACTAGCGCTTGTTTTGAACATATCAGATCTGGCAACAACTTAATAATTTTAGTAAGTAGAGAAATGCAAATATAGTTAGGATTCTGATATACAAAAATACAAATTTTGATTATCTCACAAAACATTCCTTCTCATCCAGAATACTTAAATAAATCTCAAGGTCGACATAATCTTCAATACTACTTGTATTTGAAACTGCACACAAAAATAAATCTCTTGTCAGATTATTCATCTCATCACCTCTTTAGTTTAAGAAAAAATACACTTTTTAAATAACAACGTGTAGTCCGTTTTTATTTATATCACACACAATATATTTGTCTAAAGATTTTTAAAATCTAGAAACCAATCAAAGTAAATGTGATCCATCTTGTCAGTGCTACCAAAGGTTCTGATAGAACAAAAACAAAAAGGAAAATCACTAGCATGAATCCTATACCTGCATTTTGCTCCAGGGTGCGTCGGAATCCCTCATATTTATAGGCAATAGCTGGTGGTAAAAATTTAGGTAATATTTTAGATCCATCAAGAGGAGGAATTGGTACAAGATTAAAAATAGCTAAGAAAATATTTAACATTATTATTTGCACAGCTAACAATATAAATGTTTGCGACAAACTTAATATATCTGCACTTCTAACAATCAAAGCAAAAATGATTGCCAAAGCAACATTAGAAGCGGGACCAGCCGCAGCAACAATAGCTTCTCCCCATTTTTGATTAGTTAAATTATACGGATTATAAGGCACTGGTTTTGCAGCACCAAAAAGAATAGGGGATCCTGTCATTATAAGTAATGCTGGCAAAATTACTGACATAAACGGATCTAATGAACGAGAGGGTTAGCGCTAAGACGTCCTGCTAGACGAGCTGTTGGGTCACCAAGCCAATTGGCAGCGTAGCCGTGAGCCATTTCATGAATGACTACTGAAAATATTAAAGCGACGATCATTGCTATTTGTGTTGATTCCATAATGTCATCATATTAACTTACTTACCATAAATAGTAAAAGCGAAATGTAGATTACATACAGATTCTTTAATAAAATTAAAAAATACCCTTACACTAGTAGTGTGAGGGTATGTACAAATAGGATATTGGTCTGATTACCAACCAGCGACTGAAGTTTGACTAATCCCTAAAGCTGAAGCTTTTTCTTTAGCTTTTTGAATAAGTAAACCTAATAAATCATGATTGTCACCTTCCATCTCAATAGAAAACTTAACAACCTCTCCCTTGAACAACTTCCGATCCTGATCGTTTATAAAAAAACGAACTCCCAAAACTTTATCTTCATTCAAACTTGAAACTATCAACAGGCACTTCATAATTACTCTCTCCTTAATTTACAAAAAATTCTCTCTTATTTATAGCAACATATTCCAATAAAGTCAAGCTTGTAGATCTCTTTAAAGTTGCAATATCGAGTACTTATGGTAGTATGGCGCCACTAAACAACTTTTATTTATGGCAAAACAATGCGACATCACCGGAAAAAAAACTCAAATCGGAGGCCGATATAGCAACAGAACTCGAGCGACACAGTTCAACCCTTGTGGAAAAACTACTCGTTCACCAAACCTGCAAAAGAAACGAATCTTCGTTCCTGAAATCAACAAGACTATTGTTCTTAAAGTTTCAGTAGCAGCTTTGCGAACAATTGCAAAGAATGGTGCTTATGCAACTCTAAAAAAAGCTAAACTTATTTAAGTTTAAGGTAAGTGAATAGGTAAAAGAATAGCTCCCAAAGGGAGCTATTCTTTTACCTATTCACTTACCCATACATTCACACCATCACTCTTAAAGGTAATTGTCCCAGACTCAATTGTACTAACAACCTGAATCTCTCTATCCATAACCTTTTTAATAACATCAACATTAGGATGTCGATATCTATTATTAGCACCAGCTGAAACAACCGCAAATAAAGGCTGAACGTTATCCAAAAAAAGCTCGCTAGTAGAAGTCTTAGAACCATGATGACCCAATTTAAGCACGTCACTTTGTAACGATGATCCATATAAACCAACTAAATAATCCTCAATTTCACTTGGAGCATCTCCAGTTAGCATAAATTCTGTCTCTCCGTATACAACCCGAACAACAATAGAAGCAGAGTTACTTTTCCACTGAGTAGTATCACCATAAGGAGAAAGAATCTGTACTGTTGTTGACGCTCCGAGCTGCAATACTTGTCCAGACTGGGCAAGTATTTTTCTAGCATTTTCTATACTCACTACGTCAGAATAAGCAACGGCTGCCGAAGAATCACTTTTTGATTCTGTTTCAAGCAACCAATCTACATCAAACCTCTTTAAGACATCAACTAACCCTCCAACATGGTCTGTATCTGGATGCGTAGCAATTACAACATCTATTTTTTTATCAAAAAATAATCGCCCTTTCGACAGCTCTCTTAACACAGAAGCTGAAGGTCCTCCGTCGATCAGTAACTCATATCCATCTGGAGTAACAATATGGACAGAATCACCTTGCCCAACGTCCAAAAAACGCACTGTTAAGTATCCTTCAGGATCTCCTGACGCTGATATGGGAGGTTGCCAAACTGAAAAAACAACCATCAACAAAACACTTAAAATAAAAATTCTAGTTTGAATAATTTTATCCATAAAACAACATGATACAATAACACTGAATAATTATAGACCCTTAACACCTTTTTATGAAGTACGAACCACTTACATTTAACATACCAAAACTAACGGGAATGTCAGCCGAAACTATAGAAGACCATATAGGTTTATACAAAGGATATGTTAAGCATGTTAACGTAATTCAAGACAAAATAACCTCTTACAGCAATGACCTGACTAACAATGCTTATGCCATTTCCGAAATGCAAAGAAGGTTAGGGTTTGAGTTTGGTGGTATGCGTAATCATGAATACTACTTCAAACAATTTGAAGGTGGATCTAAATCTCTTCCTGAAGGTGCTCTTAAGGCAAAAATTGAGCAACAGTGGGGATCCTTTGAAATTTGGTTAAAAAGCTTTAGCCAAATCGCACTCACACGAGGAGTTGGGTGGGTAATGCTTTATCATGACTCACATACAGACCAACTAATCCAAACTTGGGTCGACGAACAACATATTGGACAGCTTGCTGATCTTGATATTATTCTTGCTCTTG
>CAZEUI010000045.1:0-6437 GCA_964515625.1 uncultured Candidatus Saccharibacteria bacterium | reverse complement strand
TTTCAAAGTTTTTAGTTTTCTTTGGCGATAGATTCTGTAGTGTGATGCTCGGATCAGGTAAAAATGTTCGCAGTGGGTATTTTATGTTTTCAGTATCGTAGACAGCTTTGAGTATATGGTCGTTTATATCTCGTAGATAGAAGTTAAGTGTATTTATTGACTCTGATATCTCATCAAGATGCTTCGTAACTTTTTAACTTACATCTACGTCAATTACATGAGGCATTTTTTGTGCTATTTTTTTGAAAGCCAATAAATATTGATAGCTTTCAAATGCGTATGATTCTTGTATTAAAAATACGAATTCCTAGATCATCTATTTAAGAATGTTCAGCAGGTCTAAAATTCGTTTTCTGTCCGCTGCCCAGAGAAAGGTTCCTAGTCTTGGACCTCTATCCTGTCCTATTAATAGATTGTAGATAGTCTTGAAAAAAGCACGTTGGGCTTTTTTAAGGTCAGCTTCAGATAGTTCTGGTGATTTAGGAATGCTGTAAGTAATTATTTCCAATTCTGAAATAGTAGATGATTCACAATTTTTTAGTTGTGTGTATAAATTACCCACCTGACTTTTTTGTTCATCACTCAGAGTTGTGATAAATTCTGAGTTTATTTCAGAATTAAGGTTAATCATTTCTTCAGGATTGTATTTATTTAACCAATTTTGTGCAAGAAGAAGTCTGTGACGTATGCTTTCTAAACTATACGATAGTTCCATTGCTTCAAGAATTGTTTGTAGTTTTTTAGCATCCCATTGTACAAGTTGTCCAAAACCAACAGCTCTACGGAAAGGGATGGAGTTTGCTTCTGGATGCTCCATATCGTACTCATCATATTGACGATAAATATCAGAATTGAATGCAAGTTCGAATGATTGGTTTGGTGATTTTCTAAAATAAAGCCATTTTAATAAATCTGGCTCATAAATATCTAAAAGTTCTAATGGTGACACTGCACCACCTTTTGATCCAGACATCTTGGAGCCTAACCCTTGAATACCAACGAACTTATATTCAACAAAAATGGGTGACACATAATCGAATGTCTTTTTCGAAATTATTGATGAGGTATCGTAGCTACCTCCTGGAGAGGCATGATCGTGACCACCAGGTTCAAAGTGCACATGTTCATGTTTCCACCTCATTGCCCAATCTGGTTTCCATGCTAATTTTGCAATCCTTTCTTCTTTGAGGTCGACAGTGTCTTCTTTTCCAGTTTCAGCACAAAGATAAGTGATATTGCTGTTACCATCAAAGTTAAGTATTTTAGTGCTGTCTTTCCCTGTAAATCGTGAATATACAGAGATTGGGTAATAATTTTCACGGTAAGCTATTACATCAATGCCTTTTTCACCTTTAGCTTTTTCGGTCATTAAAGAGAGTAGTATGTCGGCTATCGCATGACGTTCTTTCAGGGTGTGAAAAATAGCTTCGTCATAAATACCACTTTTGTAAAGGTTTGTTTGATCACGGTATTCAATCTCTATTCCTAATTTTCCCATTGCATCTACAAAAGGTATCTGAAATCGTTCTGCATAAGAAGACAATTCTCCGAAAGGGTCAGGAATTTTTGAGAGAGGTTTTCCAATGTGTTCTTGGAATGATTCTGGTACGCCAGTCGGCACTTTGCGAAAGCGATCGAAATTATCCCAAGAAAAAATCAACCGAGCATTTTTTCCTTTTTTTATGAGAGCTTCTCGAACTAGGTGTGATGTGACAATGTCACGAAAGTTACCAAAATGAACAACTCCGGAAGGACTGATTCCTGCTGCTGTGGTGTAGATATCTTTATCAGGATTAGCTTTAATGATTTGCTCAGCAACCTCTGAAGCCCATTCATTACCTTTTTCCAATGTAGAAAAATCAAATTTATTAGTATATTGCATTATTAACATCATACTAAACTACAGGGCGTAATCAAGTAAAACTTTAGTTTTAATATAAAAAGGACTGTCTTACAGACAGTCCTTAGGGTTAGGTTAAAGAACAGAAGGTTTGTTAAAGTCTCTTCTCAGCTTCTGTTGCAAATGTGCTACGCTCACCTTTCTGCAAAGTAACATGACCCGTCACTTCACAATCAGCAAACGCTCTAATGAAGACTGATAGTCCGCAAGTGTTTTCAGAGAGATAATTATCATCAATCTGTGCAACATTACCAAGAAAAACAATTTTTGATCCAGGACCTACTCTAGTCGCTATCTTTTTTAATTTTTTTGCAGTTAAGTCTTGCGATTCATCTACAATGATAAAAGTATTTATGAAAGTTCTTCCTTTCATAAAATTTAACGATCTGATTTGTATTCTCCTCATTAATAGATCGAGAGATTCTTGCGGTACCGTCCCTTCCTCCCCGTCTGGACCTTGTTTAGTAAGTAATACTTCAAGATTATCAAATAAAGCCATCATCCATGGACTCATTTTTTCCTCCTCAGTACCAGGCAGGAAGCCAATGTCTTCGTCAGAACCTGTTGTGGATCTCGTCATTACAATCTTGCTGTATCTCTTCATATCGAAAGTCTGATGAATAGCAGCAGCTATTGTGAGTAGGGTTTTTCCGCTACCCGCTAAGCCAGCTATCGAGACAGCAGATATTCGATCATCAGTCAGTAATTGTAATGCTAGTCCTTGTTCGGTATTTAAGGGTGTTACATTAGATATTTTTTCTTTGTGAAAATCTTGAAATGTTTCAGCAATCACTTGGTTAGGTTTTGGTTTGTTTGTAACTATAAGTATTAGTCCGTCAGGAAAAATTAAAAACTCGTTGCAATTAATTTTTTTAAATACTTTGTCATACAAAGTATATTGAAACAACTTTCCGATATTCTTCACCTTAAGGTTTTTATCCTGTTTTGTCCAAAAATCTTCGGACATCAAATGAAAGCCTGGAACAAGATCCTCCTCACCAATTGTGCTGGTTGCAGTTTCGCTTAAATATTTCTCAGACTCGATTCCTGCCATCCGAGCTCGAGCTCTACAGTTACTGTCGTTTGAAACTAGTATTACACGTTCTCCATTATTTTTTCTTACAATACAGATCATTATGATGCGGTCATCAGGCTTATCAAGACTCAGTTCAATATCAACATCGGGCTCTATCGGCGTTGAAAAATCAAGAATAAGTTTGCCTGTATGAGGTTTACCATCATCTAAATCATGTGGTGGAATAAGGGTTATTCCAGATTTGATCTGCTTTGATGTTTTGCCTGATATTAATACATCAATAGCGTTAGTTGCTCTCCTTACATTCCATGCTTCAGGAGAGTGTCCTTTTTTGTGGGCATCTAACTCTCTCCAGACTTGGCTAACTATGATGACGTTATGCTCATTAAAATGAAAAAGACAGTCCCCATTGTCCATGATTACGTTTGTGTCAAGTACAAAAGATATGATCTCTTCTGCTCCTTTTTTTTTGTACTGAACGGAACTTTTTAGGGATACTTTTCTTGATAACTGGAATAATTGCCTCCTTGTTAGTCTTTGAAGCTGGTTTTTGCTTACTTGTCTGAGTGTTAGAGATTCTGAGGTTTCTTTTTGGGTTTTTATTGCCATTTCTATGGTTTGTCATGGAACTTCTCCTGGTTGGGTTATCTTTAAATAATCTACCTTATTGAGAAGTTTTTTTTCAAGTAAAAAAAGAGATGATTAAATATTTGTACAAAAAGTGCCTTTATTCTCTCTATGCCCAGCCGTACGTAGCGGAGCGAAGTATGGGCAATGCTTACATCTAAGAGTTTCATTTTGTATTGATTTTGTTTTCTCCTAATTCATTACCTGTGCTATGACAAAGATAAAGATACTTTTTGTTCTCTGTAGGTAAGAGTTCTGTGTCACGCACAGCTCTATCTGGTGCATGTCATATACTATCTTCCGTTTTGATACTGCCGTAGTTGCAGTACTGATTATTGACAGGTCCGACAGCTAGCCATTTTTGATCAATAGTTTTGTATCCTCCGATAAAAACCTCTTGCACGCATTCTTGCCATAGAAAAAAATTGGGCTCTACAAGGATTCTGATTGAGAGTGAGTCAATATCAAAATTCATCACTTCGGTTTTAAAGTTGCTAAGTAGATATTGTGTAATGTAATTAAATAATAAGGGTCTTGTATAGATTAGAGAGTATTTCTCTTCTTGTAAGGTTCGTTTTGCTTATAGACATATCTTTATATAGCTCCTCTGTCAAAGGTGATTGTCATTAATAGTTATTTGATTTATAGTGTGATTAATCTATGAATAAAAAAACAATCTCTATTGGATTTATCGGGGTCTTTGTATTGGGTGTTATAATGTACGGATTCTTTTCTACTTATCCTTCTCCTTCATTTTTTTCTTCTTGCTCCTATACCGAAGATCCTGTTAATATTCCGTTTTCTTTATCAAAGAAAACTTTTATTCTTGAAGAAGATGCGTATCTTGCTGTTGGTAAAAGCAAAGAATACTGTGTACCTTCTTTGAGAGAAATTTCTCATGAGTTATTAAGTGTTGATGTTGTTGAAAACTCAGCCATCGATAAAGAATATTTTATGCTTAACGGGCAGGTTATAAAAGCTCTGCTTAAAGGGAAAGTTTTCACGATTGATAGTATTGTTTCTCAGAAGAAGCACGGAATAGGATCTATGGATTCTGGGTCAGGTCCTATCGACTACATCTTGTTGCGAGATGAAGAGGATGTTCTGTATATATTGCCTACGCCGTACATATCTTTTGGTGCTGGAGTTGACGATGGTATTTCCTTAGGTTTGTATGAAGATGGTGTAAAAGTAGGTTTTTTAGACTGGTTTTATTTTAAAAATTTACTAGGTACTAAATAGAATATTGAAGAATAACTGATTTTAGATAAGGTTGTATTTTGTCACAACTTAAATTTTTGTTCTAAAGTGTCAAAAAATGAAATAAATGGTACACTGCCGACATAAAATGACTTCGAAAACACATCTAAAGATGTGTTTTCGTCTATGCACGGGGATTATTAATTATTAACAAATTATAAGATGATCGAAAAAATACTGTCGTACTTATCACCAAATAACTGGAGGCTAGACATCTTGTCAGGGTTAACTGTTGCTTTAGCACTAGTTCCTGAAGCGATAGCCTTCGCTTTTGTTGCTGGTGTAGATCCTATTGTTGGGCTATATGCTGCCGCTATTGTTAGTTTTACAGCTGCACTTTTGAGTGGACGTCCAGGAATGATTTCTGGTGCGACTGGTGCTCTAGCTGTTGTAATGGTGGAGCTTGTCAGGAATTACGGGGTAGAATACCTTTTTGCCACAGTAATACTTATGGGGATTATTCAACTCGCTGTAGCCTTTTTCCGCCTTGGCAAATTTTCTAGAATTATTCCTCATCCTGTTATGTTGGGGTTTGTTAATGGTTTGGCGATTGTTATTTTCCTTGCTCAAATACCACAATTACAAGCTTTTACTCCGGAAGGACACTTTGGCTGGATTCATGGTCAATGGTTACCAGCGGGCGAGCTTCTTCTGATGGGAGGTCTGATTGTTCTGACAATGGCTGTAATTACCTTTTTGCCACGTCTGACGAAAGCTGTCCCCTCATCACTCGTTTCAATTTCACTGGTAACTTTTATTGTAGTTTTCTTCAATCTCGATACTCCTACTGTTGCTGATATGTTAAATGGTGGTCATATCAGCGCTGGTTTGCCACGGCTCGGTATTCCTGATGTGCCATTTAGTTTTGAAACTTTAAAAATAATCTTTCCATTTGCTATCATTCTCGCCTTTATCGGTTTGGTGGAATCGCTCATGACCATGTCACTAATTGACGAAAAGACTGATACTAGAGGAAAGAGTAATGTTGAATGTTCTTCGCAAGGGATTGCTAATGTTATCGCTGGATTTCTTGGAGGAATGGGAGGTTGTGCGATGGTTGGTCAAAGTATGATCAGTATGGATTCTGGTGGTCGCGGTCGTCTTGCAGGTATTGTTGCAGGTATTACTCTGTTCATCTTCATTCTGTTTGCGGGTTCTATTATTGAAATGATACCTTTAGCTGCTTTGGTTGGAGTAATGTTTATTGTTGTGATAGGTACGTTTGCTTGGTCAAGCTTTAGGATTATTTCTAAAATTCCTAGGTCTGACGCTTTTGTTTTAATCTTAGTCTCTGCTACTACGGTATTCTTCGATTTAGCAATGGCTGTTATTGCTGGAATTATTGTGTCTGCCTTAGTGTTCAGTTGGAAGAAGTCTCAGGTTATATCCGCAAAAACCTTTAGAGATAAAAAAGGAGGGAAGCATTACGAGTTAAGTGGCTCACTATATTTTGCTTCAATGGATAGTTTTTCAGAGATTTTTTTTGTAGCAAATGATCCAGATGAAGTGTTTATTGATTTTAGTGATGCTAAGATTCTTGATCATTCAGGTATCGAGGCAGTCAACTCTCTGACTGACAAGTATTTGAAGGCAGGAAAGAAGCTTCATTTGTAA
>CAZEUI010000044.1:0-6519 GCA_964515625.1 uncultured Candidatus Saccharibacteria bacterium | reverse complement strand
CGGCATCTTTTTGGTTTGTTTTACGATCAGCAAAAACTTCTCCTCGATAAATCCAAACCTTAATACCAATCACTCCGTAAGGAAGATGTGCTTCCACACGAGCAAAGTCAATATCAGCTCGAAGAGTCTGAAGAGGAACTCGCCCCTTTTTCAATTCTTCTTTACGAGCCATGTCGGTACCTCCGAGACGTCCAGCTAGCGAAATTCGCACACCTTCAACATCACGGTTAGCCATCACCTTCTCTACTGTTTGCTTCATAACGAGACGGAATGTCATACGTTTTTCAAGACCTTCTGCAACCATCTGCCCAACAATCTGAGCACTTGATTCTGGAGATCGGATTTCTTCAATATCAATCTTCAGGTCTGTCTTATCTATAGTCTTCTGTTTTCGCAGAAATAGGTCAATGTCTTTCTTGAGTCTATTAATACCTTCACCACTACGACCGATAACAAGACCTGGACGAGAAGTTTTAATAATAAGACGAATGACTTTTTGACTTCGTTCAATTTCTAGAGAGTCAACAGACATACCTTTAAGACGAGTCTTAAGCATTTTACGCAATGCTGCGTCTACACGAATATACTCGCGGAATTTTGCCGGACTACTAGCAAACCAACGACTTCTCCAGTCACGGTTTATACCAATACGTTGTACATATGGATGAGCTATGTGTGTCATACCTTATTTCTTTACGCCTAACTCGATTGAGATATGGCTGTTACGCTTGTTAATACGTGATGCTGAACCACGTGCTCGTGGTCTTGATCGCTTAAGAGTAGGAGCCTTGTTGACTGCTACGCTTTTAATAAAGAGATTTTCATTCTTTATCCCTAGATCTACTGCATTTGCAATAGCTGATTCGATTACTTTCGCAAACGGACCAGAGGCACGCTTATCAACAAATTGAAGTGTTGTAAGAGCATCTTCAGTTTTCTTCCCTCGCACTAGATCAGCCAATAAGCGAACCTTACGTGGAGACTGTCTGTAATTTTTTAAAATTGCTTTCATACTTATGCGGATTTAGCTGCTTTAGCGGCTGAGATTTCAGCTTCTTTCTTTTTCTGTTCAAGCTCTTTCTGCATCTTACCTCCGTGACGATGGAACTTCTTAGTCGGTGAAAATTCACCAAGCTTGTGACCCACCATCTCTTCAGTTGCTAGAACATCGATATGATCGCGACCATTATGAACACCGAATGTGAAACCTACCATCTCTGGTGAGATTACAGAATTACGTGCCCATGTCTTGATTGCATCACCCTCTCCGGGCTTTTTCCCGGCGATCTTTTTGAGGAGCTTTTCGTCTACGTATGGTCCTTTATAGAGTGATCGTGACATAAATTAATATTACGTTTAAATCCGTACTTTCGTACGGTTTGTGGGAGCCTCTTATAAAGACAGGTAACGGCCGGCCTTAGTAGAAGCTCCCAACTGCTTAATTTTTATTTCATTCATATTATCTAGTAGATAATTAGATAATATGAGTTGAGGTTGGAACTGAATGAGAATACTTGAAATAATCTTGAAAGTCAATATAAACGTCATAACTCTATGTATGATTATTTAGTAGTTAAATATTATATTTATAAATGTTGACAAAAATCGTCCTCTCGATTATCTTATACAAGGCAAATAATTGCGAAATCATCAACCTAAAAGAGGTAAAGACGATGACTGATCTTACAACCAGAGAACTGGCGGAAAGTTTTACTAACGGTACTCTAGTCAAATCAAACCATGAAGATAATCTAAAAATTGCACTTTGGCTCATTGCACACGAGCTTGATTTTTGGACAGCTGTCTCAAAATTTAAAATTGGACTTATTTGTTTAATGAGTAAAATAAAAACTCCAAACGAAATATCTGTTTTTTACAATGAAACTAGTACTGTCTTTTTGTTAAAGCAAATTAACAAGTCCTATCAATCTCTAAAGACTGAACTGGCATTTGATGTAATTCAGACTATCATTCTAAAGGAAGAAAACTTACGTTCGAGAGAGTACATAAAAACATTCTATACACCTGACGCTACTGTAGGAGTAAAAGCCAAAGCTGTTTATTTAGAAGAAACTCAATACTGACAATAGGACAGACTTATATAACTTACATAAACTCCACTGATTTCTTGCAATCATTGGAGTTTTATTATTATTCCCTACTTAACCAAAAGCTAGATAGTAGTGTTAAGTGAGTATCTAACCACATAAACCATGCTCAGACAAAATATAATCACTTCCACCTTTCAATATACACCCTTGACATAATACTTATTCAGTGTAGTATCTAATCTAGAATAAGTTTTTTTAAACATCAAACTAGCTCTGAGGAGGGCGATATGAATGACAAACAATCAGAAAAAGATATAATTACAGATTTGTTGTTTCTGACCATAATCTTAGTAGGCGTAACATTAGCCTTAATCATAGATCTAAAGCTCCTGCTAGAAACAGCTGATCATATATTAATATGGACGACCTGGCCTTGGCTTGAAGAATCAGTTCGACTTAGAGTCGAACTGCCACCATGGCTAATCTATCAACCATTTGGAAGATTCTGGAATGACTTATTAGGAATACCATGTTATCTAATAGTCAACACTTGGTTAATAACGAAAGAATCAAAAACCAAATTTGAGAAAAATCTATATACTGTAACAACTTGGTTCGCGTTACCATTACCTCTGTTTTTAATTTATTACATAAACGGGTTAGCTGGTTTTGGTTTTCAGGTATTGATATTTTGCGGTCTACAAATTATGGTTAAGACTGTGTATGTATATTTCTGGCACAGTCAAAGACCTTTTGTTTTAAGTAAAACAAAAGATTGATGCTTTTTACATAAACCTGTAGATGATGAAGGTATTTATTCAGGTGACTAACTTTATATCAACAAACTTTTTCAGCCGGAAACTTTCATGTTTCCGGCTAATCTTATACCTAATTACTTTTATAATCATCAACTCCCTAAATTTATGTTACCCTACCATTATGACCAAACACCGAGGAAAAGAACACACCACCTTAACTGAAACTGCCGGACAGGTAGTGTACGAATTAAAAAAAATACCAGGTATCAAAATGATTGCCCCAGGAGAAATTCGAACCAATAGTCGCGGTGCTAGCGGACGTTTTATTACAGTGTCATATACCACAGCCGGTTTTGAACTTTTAATCAGTGGACAAAGCAGTCAAAAAGTCGCCGTACATACAACTTTAAAACCTTCTCTCATAATCAAGCAACTTAGAATAAGTAAAAAAATACGTGATTTTATTTTTAAGGAAAGAGACAGGAAGCCTGGAGAATAAATAACAAAATAACCCACCTCTTAGGTGGGTTATTTTGTTATTTATTCTCTACAGTTCGTCCAGTGCATCATCAATTGCATCCAAAGCATCTTCGATCAGATCCTCTGCTTCTCTATAATCATCATCATCTACAGCCTCTTCAGCGTCATCTAATAAATCTTTTGCCTCATCGAGATAATCTTCAGCGTCACCAACATCTTCCCCGTCTTCGTCAGCGTCATCTACATCATCTTCAGCATCGTCCAAATCATCCCAAGCATCATCTAAATCATCTTCAATGTCGTCATCTGAACTACCTCCAATTTCATCAAGAGCTTCATCGATCAGAGCTTCAGCCTCTTCAGCATAGTCCAATGCTTTTTTGTAATTCTCTTCATCAATAGCAATGTCCGCTCTTTTTATTTTTCTCTCCGCATCGTCAAGCAAATCTTCTGATTCCTCCACATCCTCCCCATCATCAGCGTCATCAATTTCATCTAGAGCGTCTTCGAACTGGTCATGAACATCTTCTACAAAATTTTCCACATCTCTATCTGAGACAACATCAATTTCATCTAGAGCGTCTTCTAATAATTCTTCAGCATCAAAAGCATCACTTACCGCCTGTCTGTAGACTCTACTATCAAAAGAATCTTGAGCGTCATCCAATAGGTCTTCAGCGTCGTCCAACAAGTCTTCCGCGTCACCAACATCAGCACCTTGAACTTCAGCCTCGTCCAACAAGTCTTGGACCTCTTCTAGTAAATCATACACATCATCGAGAACATCATCTGCCTTACTCTCTTCTGACTCACCACCTGCGTCTTCAAAAACATCAGTCGCGTCGCCCAACAGGTCTTCTGATAAATCTAGTACCTCTTCATAGCCACCATCAAAATATAATTCTAACAAGTCGTACAAATCACTGCGGACATCAAGCAAATTATCCTCAACATCTCTTCTTTCATCATCATCAAGATCCTCAAGAATATCTTCAGTGTCTCGAACCATCTGCACAAGATCCTCTAACACAGATTCAGCATCCTCTCTTTCCTCATCATGAGCACTTGTAGAAACTCCCGCAACTTGAGAATTTGGTGTCGGAGCAACGATTGCTACAGGATCAACAACTACCACATGCTCAGCCTTCAATGACTCAAGATTAGAAAGTAGATCAAGTAAATAGGTAGCTTGAGACTTAGGCCCAAAAATTCCACTAGTCGGATACACGCCCTCATCTGTCTGCCATTCAATCACAGCCTTCTTAGTTAGTGACCGAAAAAGATTAGTCTCATTTCCAGGAGAACCCGGACCTTCTTCCGCGATCTTAAAACCAGCATCATTTAGATAGACCTGCAAACAACGAACATCCTCACCCACAACTTCCATTTCAAGAGTTCGTGAAAAAGAACATTCATTAGTAGCTTGTGCATGAGATAAAGAAGGAAGAACGAACAAACCAGAAAGTAAAGCAAGACCGATAAGTAAATTAAGCGATCTGAAAGAAAGAATAGTTTTCATAATAAATTATATAATTTTAAATACTGAGTAGTTAATATTTAGTATATCACTATCAGAATAAGAGAAATTCCAGTACATGGAACAAACACTAACTTTGCAGAAAACTTTTCTTAGAGAAAAGTAACATCATCAACACCTTCACTCTTGTTACAGTACTTCTAAAGTAAGTTTTATGTACTTATTCATACTCTTATGAAGTCTGACCATGCAAGAATTAATAATTTTAAGCAACGATCTTAAATGCAAGTCTAACTGAAAGATGTCATGTTAACCTTAAATGATGCAGAAAAAATATATCATAACAATCCTAACTTTCACTTTATTATTAATAACAGTTACAGTTACAGTTTTTAATTCTGCTATATGAAAAGACCTTACATTCAATAATATTGGCGTCAAAAAAGAATACAACCTCGTCTCTCAAACACTCTGTCCCAAGGACAGTGAAATATTTTCTGCCGAGATTATACGAGATACCCCAGACTACATCCTTATAGAAGTTGAGTATTATATGAGCGACAAAAGTAACACCGTATTCACATTAAGTGGTGACGTTTCAGGTCCTGATAATACAACTTACTTTGCAACAACACCAGACAGCGCCATAGCAGGACATGGGAAAGGTTTAGTTCGTGTATTAGTAGCGTTGAAACAAAAACCATTAAATCTCAAACATTAACTGATACTGTGGAAGTACATATTTACTCACAAACTGGTGAGATTATTATAACTAAAAAATTCTCCTACTTAAAAAATGGGAATTAAATCCTCAAACACAAGTTAAAATACCTTCAACTTCTACACCTTATGAACAGTCACCGGAGACAGAACCCTCAACAATTAACCAAGAGGAATCTCTTATTAATTCATGCTTCGAAAGAAATAATATTTTTATAAAAATTTTAGAAGAAAAAAATTATTGTGAAATTGCTTCAGACTGCAGTCTTAAACAAACGAATGGGGAGTATGGGCTAGGATGTTATTTCTACATAAACAAGAACGAGAGTAGTAACAACCTATTTTCTCAACTTAATAATTACAAAATATCCTGTCCAAGCCTGACAAAATTAGAGTGCAATTCAGCACCACAGCCAAAATGTGTGCAAGGATTATGTGTTCCTGACCAAGCTTATGATAAATAGTCAAACCTAGACAGTGTGACAGACGCAGCCAAAAATTACACAGACTCACACGACACAGATAATGTGACTCTCGCTAGAATAATTGCAGATTTTAACAAAGACGGTTTTGACGACATAGATTTCTCTACTGTAGGACAAAACTATATGGATGTTAGTGAGTGGAGCATCTATCTTTATGATACTTTTTTTAAGTATACATACATTGACACTTTATCTTTCTCTCCAGAACAGATAGCTATCGTTCCCTTACTAAACAATTCGTCCAACACTTCTGAAGCGTCGGGCATCTTGTATATTTACCATAACAAACCAGATATAGATGAGGTGGAGATATCTCCAGCGATTAAAATCTCGTCCAACACGATAAGTCTTTATGAATACGATCTTCCTCACAATGCTCAATATAAAAATGTGTTCGGCAGTACCGATTATGACAACGCTTTTTCTGTTGAACTCTGCTCTTTAGAAAACAATAAAAAAGAATGTGCTTGGTCACCCACTAACTAATATAAAAAAGAATTTATATATTAAAAAATGCCTAACTTTATAGTTAGGCATTTAATGGAATT
>CAZEUI010000043.1:0-6605 GCA_964515625.1 uncultured Candidatus Saccharibacteria bacterium | reverse complement strand
CTCCCCTATCCGTCGTAGCCTTGGTAAGCCGTTACCTTACCAACAAGCTGATAGACCGCGGGCCGTTCCTAGAGCGATAAATCTTTACCCCGAAGGGACTATCAAGTATTATCCCGGCTTTCACCGGATTATCCCTGACTCTAGGGTACGTACCCACGTGTTCCTACCTCGTCTGCCATGAATATAAATTCATTCGACTTGCATGCCTCATCCACGCCGCCAGCATTCATCCTGAGCTAGGATCAAACTCTAATTTAAGACAGGTACTGAATCCGAAGATTCATGTATCTGCGTTTGTGAGTTCCTGATAAATCAGGTTGCGCTCATGTACTTCATGTTATCGCGCCCTCAACAAACAATTTCCCTAAGGATAAGACAAAAGAATCAATGATATCTTTTGTCTATTTTGAACATAATGGTTAAGTTATGTTCGTGCTGTGATGAATACCGTTTTCAAATAATTTTATTAAAAAATTATCAAAAACAATATACTTTTCTTATCTACAGTATGGGACTGTAGATAAGAGTTATGAAATTTTCAAAATACACCTATCCCCTACCAGAAGGTGTTGTAACAATTGCTTGTTAGCAGCTGAACACTTTCGCGTCTCAGACCTTCTATCGGACAGTGGCGCTATTATACAGATAGTAGAAAATTATGCAAGCCTTTGCTGGGTACGGGATTAATTAGTACATAAAACATAGACAATATTGTCATCATTATAGGCACAAGCCGTCCCATTTGATGGCTGAGGATTAGAAATATCGTCACCTAACATACCATCTGAACCGCAAGATATTAATGCTGAATAATCAGCAGAACCTGATACATGACCATTACATCCTAATGCTCCAGCAGTACAGTAATAATCTTCATCTAAAAAATATGGGTTTCCCCAAGGGTCCATAACATTCCTTATATAAGGTCCGTTCCAAGCTGAATAAGTACCATCTGTCGCAACCAGACCTGAGGTATTTAGATCAAGAGAAACTTCATTACCAGCCCCGCTGACAGGAGGACAATATCTTGTTTTTTTATGAGGATAAAGACCAGTGTGATTATAGAGTATTTCCATTACCGTATGGATACTCCTTAATTCTGACAAAGCTTTTTTATCTAAAGCCTGACTACGTACATCAGACAGCAAAGCTAGAACCACAGAAGCTAAAATTCCAATAATCGAAATCACCACCAATAATTCTATTAAAGTAAAACCTCTAGTTTTTTTTACCTCTAGATACACTTTATAAAATATATCACATACGCAAACAAAAAACTCCAAACGCGAACGTTGAAGTTTATATCTTTTTATAATTAAATATAAAGCAAAGGAACAATTAATTTAAAAAGAGAGAAGTCACAATTCTGAGACAAAGACAAATTAGACAATACGGCTGATGGAACGGCTGATGAGACAAAGAATTGCTCAACAACGGCGCATTAACGGATATTATCACTACCTTGTCTTCGATAATTTACTTATCATCAAATAAACACGACTACTATCAGACCGACTATATAACACGCAGTTAATAATGGGTGGATGCAATTGTATTAATTTTAAAATAAAATAAATTTTGAAACGATATGACTGTCACACAAGAATGTTTTGTGTGACAGTTTTCATTACCCAGTAGCTTGGCTTCTTACAACCTGAGCAACTGGTATTCCTGGCACTCTTCCTGAAGTAATAGCTTGTTTTATATTTGAAATGGTTTTATCAACTCCACAAACCAAAGGTGTATTAACACCAACCTGTCTAACAGCTCCTTCTATAGTAACCATATTCCCTTCACTACGCACAATACGAAGTGTCTTATTACTTCCATCAGTCGTAGAATTTAAAATTAAGTTAAAGAATTCATTTTTTTCCATCGGTCCTAACATTTGTCTTGACACGATAGATTCATCAAACTCGTAATTAACAAGGTCTCGAACCTGACTGGCCAGTTTAGTAATTTTTTTATCAAGCTTTTTTGTATCACCAGAAAGTTTGATAAAAAAGTAAGGATAGACCAACCCCACAATCGCAACCATTAAGGTCCCGAACAGAAATAAAACCCAGTTGATTTTTTCAGCATACTTATCAGCAACATCTTTATCGAAGATATCTCTTAAGATTTGATAACCAAGAGGTAATGAAGCACTAACTTCATCACTAAGATTATTAAACTTCTGAGTCAGTGTAGCCTCCATTTTTGTCATTTTATTAGAAAGAACACTTTGTTCATCTTGAACAACTCCTATAGAAGTCTGCATTGGCACCAATTGTTTTGCTACTGTTTTTTCTATCAAACTCAGAATGTTAGATCTGAAAGTTTTAATCTCCTGCTTCAGAACAGAAATTGTTTTCTTCATCTGAACATCATTTTGAAGACCTTTTTTAGAACTTATACCAAACTCTCTTAATGACTTCTCCATATTGGACAAACGATTTTCAAAAATACTGTTTTCTTTTCTTGAAACAGGCTGAGTTTTTTCTTTAGCCCGAGGCTTTAACAAAGTACTTTTAACATACTGTACAGATTCATATCTTTCAAAAGCTGAAACAGTAGCATTATCAGGAAGCAACCATCTTCTTACCTTAAACCCTCCAGGAGTAATCGAAGTCTGACCTTTTATAATTCCGCTTTGCCATTTAAATAGCTCGCAGTATTTTTTAAGTGACCCATACCCTGTTGGCTTTACTGCTGCCACACTAAACGCAACAGCACATAATTTTTCTACTTTTAAGTCTCCTGTTTTAGTAACCCCATTATTTTTCTTCATCGCAGTGAAAAATTTAGAAAATTGTTCGCTGCTAGTTGTAGCTTTCTCCCAGATTATTTTTTGAGCTTTTGCTCCTGAAGAAAAAGTAGATATAGCCATCAGCATGATGACTAAACAAATAATTTTCTTAAACATTTCGTTCTCCTAGAAAATTTAATGAATGAAGTTTCAGTAGCATGCTACTGAAACTTCTACAAAGTTTTAATCAGTTGGTATTACGTCGACACCTAATACTGCTTCAGTGCTAGATGAAGATCCTGCACTTGCCCCAGAACTAGAACTTAAAAAGTTCTGGTTTACTACTCCTGAACCGCCACACCCATCACAGTCAATCAAGCGATTTACCAAACCTGCACCAACTCCATTAGCGGCACCTGCAGCAACATTACCTAGAATCTGTCCTAAAAACCGACCCCAGCCTTGTTGTGTAGCAATATTAGCTAAAATAGTAACAGGTTTTACAACGCCATTAGTGGCCGTAAAATAAACAATCTCTCCCTCATCAGTCATCTTGACCATAAGGTCGCCATGAGAATTTATTCCCATCGCTCCTGAAGCTGCTTTTGTTCTAATGTAAGCAACTTTCAATAGAGAGTCATACCAGGCACATCTTTCAATACTGTCATTTACATGACAAACTTCAATACCTGCCATAAATTCCTTCTTATCTTTACGAGACAAATCTTTCTGGTCATCAAGAGCATTAAAATACTCCTGCTTTCCCTCTTCAGATAAGTCCAAGTATTGACCACTAGGCATAGCCTCAATAATCACTCTTCGACCATTAGTAGCACAGCCCTGTAATACTACAGCCAATATAATGACTGCTACAACTTGTAGTTTTTTCATTTTACTTCTCCTTACTACGTTAGTAGTATCCATTAGAAATTATAGGGTCTTGATTATAAATCAAAACCCCGTTTATGTGCTGTATAGTATTACAATTTAATAAATCAATACCTGGCAACAATAAAATATTGCCAGAATTAATAGAATCACTAAAGTACACTTTAGAATCACCTTCCATATAGACAACAGTCTGGTTATCTGGAGAAGTGATAAAGATTATATCATTATCACTTCCCTTACCTCCTGCTCCCCACATCGAATAGACACCGTCACCAAGATCACAAACCAATTTTTTATTCTCGTTTCTAACCTCTCTAAGTTTACTGAAAAAGGCAAACCCTCCTTTTTTACCAAAATTTTTTCCTTTTGGTAAACTCGAAGTTTCCACACACTTCCCAGCAACTAACTGAGCTTTAAAAGCACGACATTTCTTTACCGTCAAAAACGGTAAATCGTCGACCTTATCCAAACAGCTTTGCTGAGCCAGCTCGAAAAACTGACCAGCAATAACATTAGGAGGTAAACTACTAAACAGTAAGACACCTAACGTTATTGAAACAAGTCGCTGAACTATCATCCAACGACCCAATAACACTATTATTTTCATTTGAGTTTCCTCTTTTTAAATTTTCAAAGATCTTTAATCACTATCCACAACATACTTTCACAGCATGTCAAGATAATACCTGTCTATTTTATATCATACTTTTCATAAAAAAGCAAGCATTTATTGACTAAATCTTGTTTGAATATGTAATATTACCTTCTGAAGAAAAAAAGATTCCTTTTAGGCATAAAAAAAAACACTCTACCTAGGTAGAGTGTTGCACTGAATGTGCGTATGAATATTAAAATTAATATTCAAGATAAACAAATTTTATGGCATTGTAGGAGATTGCGTTGCAAGCGTTCCGCCGAAGGCGTAACCCTGCATCCCACTCCAAGTAGTAGCATCAGCATCTGAACTAGCAGCACCACCCAAAGTATGAGTATTGTTTTGTGCTCCAGCAGCAGTAAACTGCTTACCACCCAGTTGCAAAGTAACTCTGTTGTCACCACAATCGGTACAACCTTCAGCTTGGTCGTTAGTCAATGTAACATTGATATCAATATTGGAAGAACCATCTGTAAAAGTGTAGGCAGCCGATTCAATATCGTCACCAGCACCATTACCAAGAGACCTGCCTTGGCCCATAGTATCAATACCACCACCTAGTATCACTTCACCTGTCTGACCGAATTCATAGCACTGATTGCCACAGGCTAACGCTGTTCCAGAAAAAGACATAGCTAATACCGCCAATAAAATTTTTTTATTTAAAAGAACATTCATTTTTTTCACCTTTGAAAAAGTTTTATCTGCTGACATCTCTGTCAGCATTTGATTTTTATTCCGACCTTAGCCAGAATTCCTGCCCCACAACGTGAGGCAGAAATTGTGGTTTTGCTCCCTAAGGAACTAAGCCACATTTCCGGCACGTCGTGAAGACCCAGATAATGTAGCATGGTTAAAATATTTGTCAAGCTTTTTGTTTAAGGTTGTATATTTTTGCTTTAATTATCCCATTGGAAAGAGTCTTTTTGAAGAGTCGAATCTTCGTTTTCTGGTACAGAATCTGTATTTTGTGCACGTTCTTTGTAGTCAATATTTTGTTCCGGTATAGGTGGCTCTGAGAACACTTGTGCGTTATCACCTTTTTCTTTAGTCCTGTCAACTGACGTAAGAATAATGGAGATAACAATTAGCCAGACTGGTAGTAAGACACCCAACCATCCCAAAGAAACATACTTCCATCTATCTGTTGCGGGGGCTACAGGAGCAGTTTGCATTGATACAAGCTCACGATAAATCCGCATACCAATATAGACACTAATTATAGACATCATGGCGCCCATGACAGACTGCAGTATGATAGGAGTCAACATCTCCAAAAGAAGATTATCTCCACCTGCACTAGAAACAAATACTGAGACTTCTGATAAAACTACAACAATTATGACGAGGGGAATATGTGTTAAAAATAATCGTTTAGCGACCCACCACCAACGCCCCCGCACAAGATCTCTACTTCTAAGTAACGCGTCCATCCCTTTGATATTTTCATTTACCAACACATAGGGAGCCAAGGTCACGAGTAAAGAAACGATAATTCCAGGAATAACAAATAGCACCATTCCTCCATAAATAACAGCTATTATCAATAAGTATACCCAAGCAAAACTCCAAAAAATTTGTCGAGTCCAAACTAACCCTTCTTTAACAGATACCTTTCTGTAAGAACTTTTTGAGATGATATAAAAAGTACACATCTGTAAAAATATAGAAAATATTAATGCAAAAAAGAAAAAGGTGACAGGAGGAATAAAGCTCTTATCTCCCAATACTACAAATGAATCTACATACGAAATAGAACCTGTAGTTAGTGCCGAAGTAAAAAAGAACCCTAATAACAAATCCCATCTTTCTAATAGATATTGAAAAGCATCTGTTAGCAAGGTTGTCGCACCAGGTAATGATGAGACATCGACACTTTGAGACTGAGGAACATCTGGCGGGAGAGAAACTTCTGCTTGATGAGCAGTCTCCAAGACCATAACGATTGCTTCATCTATATAACCAGCTGTTAGTAACTCGGTCTTGATAGACTCATCTGTATGCCCGTTAAGGATTCTTTCTTTGACAGCTACTAATAATTCTGGTGACATGGTGACTGATATTATATTTATATATACTAATACAAGTATAACATTTGCACACTTATTTGTTTTCGGTACAATAAACATATCAATATGAATACACAAGAAACAATTATTATGTCGGTCGGAGGATCTCTGATTGTTCCTGATCAAATAGACACTGATTTTTTAAGTCAGTTAAAGACTTTTATTGATATGCAGACGGCCATTGGTCGTCGTTTTATTATTATTGCCGGAGGTGGGCGAACCGCTCGCAACTATCAAGATGCAGCTGCTACTGTTACTACCC
>CAZEUI010000042.1:0-6652 GCA_964515625.1 uncultured Candidatus Saccharibacteria bacterium | reverse complement strand
GCATGATTATATTATGCCATGGGTTATGGGTTTAAATTGGACGCCTCCCTGTTACTATTTACTCAACCGATCCACAACCATTTGAGCTGGAGTAGCAATTAGTGGTTTATTTTCATGTTTAACCAGTTTTTTAATATACAAAATATCTTTACTACTTAACACTTGAAACATATCTTTTTGAGACATGAATGCTATCAATCCTAAAATTTTATTTTTTACCACCAAAGTCTTACTGTAAAGTAATTTATGTATCAACTTAGGATCAATCTTATACTGTCCTGCTACTATCATTGGAAATAAGGACCGCAAAGAAGCGTTGGCTTGATCATCTTTTTCTGACTCAATATAACCAACCAACATATCACCAGCTTTCTTTTTGTCGCCGACCCAGCCCAACAAATGGAGTAAATTTGTTTGTACTTCATTATTATCAGTATTAAGTAATTCTTCTATAATTATTTCTGAATCCAAGCCAAACTCAAGAAAGTCTTTCTCATATTCATTCAACTTTTTATCACTAGTACACCACCAATAACCACGATCATACGTCATCACTAAACCATCATTTAAATTAGCCTGATAAATTAACATCACATCAAGATATTCTTTTATTTTTATGTATACAGAAGAGAAAGATGACATAGATATTTATAAATTAAATAATACAGCAAAAGCCATACAAACACACTGTTTATATGGCTTTAAATCACTCCATTAAAGAACTTACTATATTTCTACTAACAGGAATTCCCAGCTTGGTTTCCATCCAACCCCAGCCTCCCTGCTGGTTTACTTCAAGAAAATAGTAATCACCATGAACATCTTCAATTATATCTAATACCCCCATTTTTAATTGCAATTGTGACACTAAAGACACACACTTAGCTGGTATATCAGCTGGTAAATCAATCGCTTCAGAAAATTGAGTTGGTTTTTCTTCAGTTCTCCAGTCGACTACTGAGACGTCTGATCCTACAGTGCAACAAAAAACTTTTAGACCCACAACCACAACTCTAAGCTCCTGCTTTTTCTGCACAAGAGTCTGAAACAAGACAGGTGGAGTACAGTAATCAGGAAGTTTTTCAACATGCTTTTCAATCACTTTAAATGAGGCAATTTACTCACTCAAAACAACATCTTCATCAAAAGTCTTTATATCGTCACTGACAGTGACTTTGAGTGTGCTGGAAGGTGTTAATGTTGACATGTCACCTGCTTCTATGCTTATATTCAAAAGATTATCTTCAGAGGTAGTGCGCATCTCAGACATTAACTCTTCATGCTTTACCTGTCTTTCTTTTAGTAAATTTAAAGCGGAGTTAACTTGAGATTCTCGATAAACGACGATCTTAGACTTATCAAAGTTTGTTTCTGAAACAGAGATGTCTCTATATTTTATATATATCTCAGCACTCCACATAACACAAACTAATAATATTATTACAGCAATGAACAATCCTATGCCCCAATCCCTGCTTGGGTGCATAATTACAGGACTCTTAAAACCTGATTTTGAACCAGTAATTTTTTTTGCCATTTTTCTTATCTGTTGTTTATTCACCATAATTTAATATCCTAACCTGCATTGTCACACTAGCTATCCAGTCGTCATCAGACAAAGCTTTTATACTCACACCCATCAACTGGGAGACGTACGGTAGTGTCTCTAATATTTTTATAAAAGATATTATTTGTTTTTTTGATCCAGCGAATTCAAAAGTTGCCTGTATCCACTTTGAATTATCTTCATCCTGAATAGATTTGATATCACTAGTCTCCAGGACAATGTCAGCGATTTCAGCTAAGCTATCAACATTATTTAAAAAATCTATACTCTTACTTTCACTAGGAAGAAAATGTCTTTTCAGGTCAGACCGGTCATCTGTAGTCCTCTCTTCTAGTCTTTGTAGATATATATAAGAATCTTCTTGCGCACGCTCCTTCTCAAGAGTCTTAACCTGCAACACTAAATGATCTCCTTGTTTCAAAACTTGATACACCATCAAACCTAAAACAGAAGATGCTGTCAGCATTAAAATTGAAGCTATAATAATATTTCTGATAGTTATTTTACTCATATATCACTACTATTATTAAGAGTCACTGTGATAGAAAACGTCAAATCTTTATCCTTCGCTAAATTAGAGATCGGAAAGTCTACTGACTCGACAGATCTTTCTGCTAATAATCGGTCACGGAACGAAGCTAGCGACTGTCTGCTGCCAGCCACCCCAGAAAGACTTATTGGATTGATACCATTATCTGATCTAGAAATACCGAAAGTGTTTAACTGAACATCAGCACCACGAAGACCATCGAAGAGGTCGATAAAATCTGAAAACAAAGGTGACTCTATAGTATTCAATACGACTTTTGCTTGATTGCTTGATTGTGTTAATTTGACTGAGACATTTTCATACCCAGCGACTTTTTCTAACGCAACAACAGAAGAAGACTCATACGCAGCAACCTGCGAACCTATTAAAACATACACAGGTAATAACATACTCGCTCCGATAAAAAACACAGCCATTAAAAGAAGAAACCAAACAGAAACCACTCGAACAAGATATTCAGTGCGCAATTTTTTCTTAGATGTTGGAGGGATAAGATTAATCATATTTAGGTTATCTTTTAAGGGCTAGCCCAATCGCTGTTGCGTACCCAAATGAGTGCCGTCTGTCAATTGGAGGGACTGAGGTTTCTAAGGAAAGACTATTCTCCCAAACATTCCCTCTTACCGACACAACATCTAGTGAATTAGTCAGATACGTCGGTAAACCTTTTAAATTTGCACTACCGCCACAGAGCATGATTGAATTAATTCTTCTAACCTCGCTATTTCCGTTTCGTAAGTGCCAATACTGCATACGAGTAGACAACTCATCTTTAATTACTGATATTGAACTTATCAGAGCCTCGTGTACATCAGTCGAGTCCACGCCTCTTAACAAACCTTGAGTATTTTTTAACCTTGTTAATTCTGACTCTGCTATATCGTCTTCCAAGACCTTTCGTAAAGCTTGAGACAAAACACCTCCCCCAATATCAACAGTGGACGCATATAACAAGACACCTTGATAGACGATACCTATTCCTGTTCTTGCCTTACCAAAATCAACCAACATTGTCGCCCCTTTAGTATCAAGAGGAACAACAGCTCTAGACATCGCCTGAGCCTCAACTTCAAAAGAAATAGGTCGAAGTCCCGCCTCCATACAAGCATCGTAATACCGTTGAATTGTTTCTTTAGGGTACGCTACTACAGCAATCTGAACAGATCTACCTTCATTACTGTCAGGCAGGACAGTATAATCAAAAAACACATCTCGTGAGGGGATAGGAACATTCTCTTCCAACCTAAACTCAAGAAGCCCCCTCACCTCTTTAATAGGAGTGTTACGTTTTATTTCAGTCTCAAACAAATAAGCTTTTTCTTCTGGCAGTGAAACATTAACAAATTCTGCACCAGTATCTATTTTAAATTCTTTTAAAACAGAGACTAACTGTCCAGGCTTCTGAATTTGACCACGAGTCAGGATTCCATTAGGAATATAAATCTCTCCCCACTGATCCAGCTTTCTTTCCTCGCTCTGGGAAGGGCTCGGGTGGAATGAGACGTACTTTAATGAGTTATCAGAAATATCTACACCGATACTCGGCATTGAAAGGTAATTTGGTGGTGGTAATATTTTTGAAAGAACGGACATAAAATTTACACTTTATTATACTCTGTTATTGCACTTGTTTCGAGCCTAGAAACTCACACCTTATAACAAGAAATATCCCAAGACACCTATAATTAAAACGATTGAAATAAGCCCTATGTATTTTTTAATATACTTCGTAGCTGCAGGTCCAAAATAATATGTACAATAACCAACCACACAATACCTAAATCCACGACCTAGTAGAGAAGCTATTATAAAAGCCATAACATTACCTTTCAGAACAGCAACAACCCAAGCAACCAAAGTGTACGGTACTGGTGTTACAGCACCCATAACTGTCAACATAAATACGCCAGAGTCACCAGTTTTTAGCAGATTAAAAAACTGATCAACAATAGCTGGTGACATCCAGTTTAAAATAGGCTCTAAAAAAAATGATGCTGTATAGTAAGCGACTAAACCACCTAGTGTCGAGGAGACTGTTGCTATAACAATCAGCTTTAAAACATTAGCTCTATCCACCAACACAACTGCCATGAAAAAAGGGTCAGTCAAAATAGGTAAAGGTAAAGAAGATTCCATAAAAGAAACTGCTGCCAGCATAACAGCACCTGATTTTGATTGAATTATTTTCTGGGCTTTTCTAACTGAATCTGCTTGAAGTACCGTATCAACCTCAACTTCTAACTCTTTATTAAAAAACATTATATTTTACTTAACCAACTTCAGTACCAGCATTAACTTCAGTCTCTGGACACAAAAGAACAAGACTGTCATCACCGCCAATAGCCATAATCATACCGTGACTCTCTAACCCTTTGATCGTTCTTGGCTCAAGATTAACAACAAAAGGACATTGCTTCCCTACCAACGATTCTATATCAGAAAAATATTCACGTATACCGGAAACGATCTGTCTTAAATTCTCCTCCCCAACATCAACTTCTAACTTTAATAAGCGATCAGCACCAGAAACTATTTCAACTGTTTTTATTGTACCTATCCGAATATCCAACTTTGCAAAATCATCATAAGAAATATTCATAGTATTTATTTATTTTTGTCTAGTAATAAAACCATCGAGAATCAACGACGCGGCAGCTGCGTCTGTCATGTCGCTCCTACCTTGTAAGTGAATTGCCTGCTGTGTTGAGTACTGTTCAGGCTCTAGATGAACAGGTATTCCAAGAGAAAGTGTAATGCCCATCATCAACTCCTCTACTGCAGAATGTATTAAGTTTGGTTTTCCTTCATTATTCAATGAATGACCGATCACAATCTCATCAATCTTATTAGAATAAACGAATTTTTCTATATATAACAAGAACTTACCATCATTCCTTACCACTTCTTTAGGAAAAGCCATTACACCAGAGTCATCAGTAACAGCAACACCTATTTTTTTAGAACCAAAATCAATACCCATTCTTTTCATGTAAAACAGCATACCATAAAACCTTCTCCACCTTCTAATACTGAATTCTGTGCTCCCGCCAGGAATCTAACCTGGAGCACTGATTCCGCAAACCAGTATTTTATCCATTAAACCACGGGAGCAAGAAAAAAATATTAACACAAAGCACTATCACTGTCATTCACAAAAAAATAAACCCTGAGGGTTTATTTTTAACTTAACTAGAAACCTAACAGTTCTAATATTTTCATAAAGAGCGGTTCTTCCAGATCTTCCTCAGGAATATTCTCTCTTAAAAGTCTATCAATATCATCAATATTACTTAGCGGGATCGGCATAACAATCAGAGGCATGAATTTCTTATCAACCTTTAATAGTAATTGCGGACCCCTAAAGTCCTCCTCGTCTATCCTAAAACTTAGTAAAGAAGAGAAAGGATAAACATCATCTTCAACTTTAACCCCTCTAACAGTAACGGCATATGGGACAATAGAAGGTCTCTTAGCTGCAGACACTGCCAATGCCCCACCAGCCAAACCTATCAACAAAGCGAGAAGAGTATCGTTAAACAAAATCGCAACAACCACAAAAGAAATAATGATAATTGCTAAAGCAAAAAACCAATCATTCCCCTTTTCAACATGGTGATGCTCTGGAGCTTCCCAAGTAATACTTCTAGGTGTTTGTTCCATCAATCAAATTGTACCATACGATTAATTTAAATAGTGTACAATCAACCTATCTTCTGTTATTATCTTCACCATCGAGACGAGAGGACAATCAAATACACTGGAGAGATGGCTGAGTGGTTGAAGGCGGCGGTCTTGAAAACCGTTAAGGGGGCAACCTCTTCGAGGGTTCGAATCCCTCTCTCTCCGCAGATTGAAACTTCACGAGAAGTTAAAGAGATAGACGACCGCGCCGAAGGCGCGGGAGCAGAAGAAAGAGGCAAAAGATGTTGTCGCGTAGCGAAAAATTGGAAAGGTGAAGAAAAGGAAAAGCGTGCGGTTTTGTCACGAACAGTAGGGTTCGTTCCGACTTTTTTGACGAAGGAGCTGATTTTATGAAAATCAGTGGATGAGGATAAAAAGTTGGCTTGTTTCGTATCTAAAATCCATTCCCGCAAGGGTTCGACCCACTTGTTTCTTCCGCTTTCAAAATCTTTCTTCCTCTCTTTCAAAGTAGCGAGAGAGCGCATATTCTCATCTTTCTTTTTGAGATAGATTGTTTTTGGTATGTCACCATCTAAATACATAGATACTAACTTTTCTAAGCGATTCTCGGTTACTTTGATTCTATTAGAAAGATTTTGTATCTCGCTTTGCGACGCTGATACTTCCTCGCGTTCCCATTCTTTTACTTTCTCCAACATCCAATCGGTATAGCGATCACAAAGCGAGATTGTTTGAAGTCGTGCAGATATTTGTTGTGCGAGGTCTTTCTCTTGTAGGTACGATTGACCACAGCGACCGTGCTTTTTCGAGGACCTGTAATATCTATATTTCGTACCATAACGAAGAGATCTCCTCTTACGTAAAGGAAAGTTTAGAGCGCATACAAAAAACAC
>CAZEUI010000041.1:6634-6863 GCA_964515625.1 uncultured Candidatus Saccharibacteria bacterium | reverse complement strand
TATTGAAGTTGAGATTACTTTAGAAAGTGGTGTTAAAGCGGTCGCTATGGTGCCTTCAGGTGCTTCAACAGGTGTTCATGAAGCTGTGGAGCTTCGTGATGGGGACAAGTCTCGTTACGGCGGAAAGGGAGTTTTAACAGCTGTTGAAAATGTGAATACTTTACTAACAGAAATTGTTATCGGCATGGATGCAGGTGAGCAAAAAGTTCTTGACGATGCAATGATTGCT
>CAZEUI010000041.1:0-6619 GCA_964515625.1 uncultured Candidatus Saccharibacteria bacterium | reverse complement strand
TGACGGCACAGAAAATAAAGGTCGACTGGGAGCAAATGCAATTCTCGGTATTTCTCTCGCCGCTGCGCGAGCTGAAGCTTCTGATAAAGGTTTGACTCTCTATGGTCATATTAATAATCTTTTGGCGACTGATCAGAAAACTTCTTTACCAACCCCGATGTTTAATGTGCTAAACGGGGGTGTTCATAGCGATTCAGGACTATCTGTTCAAGAGTTTATGTTGGTCCCGAATGGTATTGAAGTTTATTCTGATCAATTACGTGCCGGAGCAGAAATTTTCCAAGCTCTCAAGAAATTGCTGGAAGCAGATGGTCTTGTGACTAGTGTTGGTGATGAGGGTGGGTTTGCACCACGATTGAGTAGTCATGATGAGGCTTTTGAGTACATTATTAAGGCTATTGAAGTTGCTGGTTATACTCCAGGTAAAGATGTTTCAATCGCTCTTGATACAGCAGCAAGCGAATTTTATCAGTCTGAGACAAATAATTACTTACTAACTCCAGAAAACAAGACTCTGACTGCTGAAGAGTTGGTAGCTATCTTTGAAGAGTGGGTGAAGAAATATCATGTTATTTCTATTGAAGATGGTCTGTCCGAAGATGATTGGTCAGGATGGAAAGCTATGAAAGAAGTGCTAGAGTCAGATTACCGGTTCGTATTCGCTTCGCATCCAGCTAAGTTAGAATCTTCTTTGATGTTGGTTGGAGACGATTTGTTGGTAACTAATCCCAAGCGACTAGAAAAAGCTATTGTAGAAAAATCTTGCAACGCAATTTTGATTAAAGTGAATCAGATCGGCACATTATCTGAAACATTAGAATGTATCCGAATGGCACAAGCTAATGGTATCAAAGTAGTTGTGTCTCATCGTTCTGGAGAAACAGTTGATGATTTTATTGCTGACTTGGCAGTAGGGACAGGGGCTGAATGTATTAAGACTGGGTCACTTTCGCGAGGAGAGCGGTTGTCAAAATACAATCGACTGCTAGCAATAGAAGGTGAAATCTCTTAATTCAATTATAGATTAATTAGCTTAAAATTAGAAAGACTGGACATATACAGTATTTATTGTTGACTTTATTAAATATCTATGCTACTATCGTGGAATCAAATAAGAACTGATGCGGAAACTATGTCGAGTCTATTGTACTTTTCACTGTTTGATAAGTTAATAAATTAATTTCAATACTGAAATGCAACAAGGAAAAATAGCTAGTGTAACTGACCGAGGTTTCGGTTTTATTACTCAAGAAGGACAGGATAAAGATTTATTCTTTCACTCTAACGAGCTACAAAACGTACAATTCGACGATCTAGAAGCAGGAGACGCTGTTACTTTTGAAGTCGCTGAAGGTCCTAAGGGACTTAACGCTGTAAACGTTAACAAGGCTTAATTCTATAAGTCTAAAAAAACACAGTCAACTTTGACTGTGTTTTTTTGTTGTGACACATGTATTGCTTTTATCTTAATATATGGTATAGTATAAAGGCTACAAATAATATTTTGTTAGCGCGCACGAACCGTAATGTTCGAATGTTCTTAAAGAGAGTTAAAAGGTGAAAAAAAAACCAACTTCGGTGTTAATCTTAAGTGTTTCGTTGCTTACTGGCTGTGTCGGTAATGGAGGAAATATTAGTACTAATTTCGGAGGTCTATTTTCAGACCAGAGAGCTTTGTCTGTTCTCGGTTCTGATAGACTTAAGATTATCGGACTTAATATTCGAGAATCAAAATTAGTAGAGCTATCACTGCAAAAGCAATTGAGCGAGACTAGTCTGAGGGCTAGGCATGAGCACTATAAGAAGGAGAATGGTGACAAGATTAGTGCTGTCCATAAGTTTGGAATAGAGTACTCACCATTGAAGACTGTAGGTATTAAATGTCGAAGCTTGAGAATATCTGTAAAATTGTCAACTCTTGATTCTTCAAGAGCTGTTGAAGCTGTAGAAGTTGTACAGAATAGAGGGATAGTGTGTTTTGACACTATCCATGAAAGTAAAGGATGGCAACGTAGTCTTGACTAATTGATGTTGTAGTAATAGGCGTCTTTTGACGAATGATCTTAGAGATCATTCGTCTTTTTATATATGATATGAATGGATATGAGGTGTAGACCGTAGTATAATAGAGAAGTTACCAGTTAATAAAAGAGAAAATATGTTATCTCTATACTACAAACCGACTTGTCCATTTTGTCAGAGAGTCCTACAAATGGCTGAAAATTTGAAGGTCGAATTGGATTTGAAGAATATTTCTGAAGATGAAACGGCCCGCACTGAATTGATTGAAAAAGGTGGAAAACAACAAGTTCCTTATTTGGTTGATACAGAGAAAGATATTTCTATGTATGAGTCAAGTGATATTATTGACTATATTCGAGAAAATTATGTCGGAAAAACTAATGAACCTACAGTAATCAATAAGCCAAGAGTCCATGTTGGCGGTTCGGTTTGTGGGTCGTGTGAAGGTTAATTATATTAAAATACAATATTTATGACATTTCCAAACATTAATTATAAGTTTAATGACTTACCAGAAACTCAAGTCCTTACCGAATTGCTTGAGCAGAAATGTACAACACTTGAAAAATATTTCCATGAAAGGGAATCAATTTTGTGTAATGTTGAGTTTCAAAAAGTTTCACCACAAAAAACTGGCGAAATATACAAAGTTGAAGTTGATTTGACTCTCAACGGTACCTTATTTAGGGCAGAGGCTGTCGAGATGAATTTTGAAAAAGCAATTGATTCGGTTCGTGAAGAACTGGATAAAGAATTGCGTCGCGACAAGGAGAAGCGAGCAACTCTAGATAAGCAATCTGGTAGAGAAATGAAAGAAAAGATGTTGTCTGGTGAATAATGTTTTTTTGAAAAAAGGTGGAAAGGTTTTACTTCTCCACCTTTTTTGTCCAGATTGTTAAGAAAGCGATCCTAAGTAATCAGTAAAGTCTGTTTCCTTTTTCCCTTCAGGTACGACTCTAAGTATTTTTAAAGAATTTCCTTCAGTGAACTCAGCCTTTTTGACCTTGATTCTCTTGTCGTTATGGATAAAAAAAGCATCTCCAATACCAGCATAAGCATTGATTGTTAACCAGTATTCATAGGCAATTTTACCAGCTGGTAACTTGTGGGGATTGATTGATAGTTCACTATTCGCTTTTTCAAAGCGTTTGCAATACGTAGCATCATCATGGTTTTGTTCTTGTGGTAGAAGGTCTCCTGATACCCATTGGGGAATTACTTCAGCAAGTAATTTACCTCCTTTGTTTGCAAGAATGCTATCTAGTTCCGGTCCGCTAACAGGCCATTCGCTAGGACTTGAGAATAAAGGCTCTTGTTCAATTATGTCACCATGATCCATCTCTTTATCCATTACCATGATGGTTATTCCGATATTTTCTGGTTCATTATTTAAAATTGCAGTTCGTATGGGACTTGCTCCTCGAAGTTTTGGAAGTAGGGAAGGATGGATATTTACTACGTTATGTTTAGGGATAGTTAGTAGCCATTCGGGCAAGATAAAGTTATATGCCACTACGACAAATAGGTCCCAGTCACCCGTGCTTAATTTTAGTTTTACCGCTTCATCTCTATAAGTGTCAGGTTGAAAAACTTCTATTTTTTCTGCCTCCGCCCAAATTTTTACTGGTGGTGGAGTGAGTTTTTGTCCACGTCCGCTTGGTCTGTCTGGGTTGCAGACTATTAGTTTTGGTAAAAGTCCCACCTTTTTCAATTTATTTAAAACGGGTACTGCTAAAGGTTCTCCGCCAAAAAAAACGAAGTTGATAGTTTTGTTTTTCATATATTAAATTATACTATTGGTATGTCACCTTTGTGCCAGATTTTCTCAGCTCGGTCTGTAAAAAGTATTCCATCTAGATGGTCGGTTTCATGTTGCATGATTTGAGCAAGTAGTCCTCCAGCGCCACGCGTGTATTTTTTCCCGTTTTCGTCAGTAGCTTCCATAGTGACGTTTTTGTGCCTTACCACTATTCCGTATGTGTCAGGAATGGATAGGCACCCCTCGTTTGTTGCATGCGTCTTTTTGGAAAGTTTTGTAAACTTAGGATTTATTGCAACTATACAAGGCAGGGCGTCTTCTCTGTCACTTTGGTCTTCTATTATGAAAAGGCGTTTAGAAATACCGATTTGTGGAGAAGCGATTGCTACAGCTGCGTAACCATCAACATCGTAAGTTTTGATAGCTTTTCGTAAATTTTTAACGATTTTTGCTACAGTACCATCAGAAAAATCCTCAGCTGTAATTTCTTCAGCGATAGTGTGTAGGGCAGGGTGATTTTCTGGTACTAGTTTGGACATGTTTTTACTATATCGTAAATAGTAAAAAAAGAAAAGGGTTAGTGAAGGTTGTTTCGCAACCTTCACTAACCCTTGAACAAATTAAGTATTTGTGATTTAATGCAAAAACTGACATTTCGAGTCAGTTTTTTGTTCCTTAAACATGTTGTTAATAAAGCAACTACATACTTTAATCTCAAAGGAGAATTATAATGTATATTAATAAATATCCAGAGTTGAATAAAAATGTCACTTCAATTCTTAGTGTATGGAATCTTATACCTCAAGGTTTCGTTGTTGGAAGTCAGGCGAATAAGCCTGAAGAAAATGAGAGTACTTTAGTGATTTTGGGCTTTAGCTTGATGCATAAGCTTCCATTAGAAAAAATTTTACCGATGTTCGCTGAAGCTTATGAAGAAGTTTTGGCTGATCCTGATGGTGATTCTCATCTTAATATCCGTGCTCTAATAAGTTTTGGAATTGAGGCTTTCTTTCCGGACAAAGAAAAGATTCTTAATTTGAAGCATGTATTCACGTTGATTGAATCAGCATGGGATTTAAGGTCGCAACTCTCACCCAGTACAGCCTCTGCCGTATTGATAGATGCTGTCAATACTGTTATTGATGGTATTGATAAGGGTGTTTTGCGCACTGCTGTGAAATTAGGTGAAGATTGGTATCCTATTGAAGTTGTGAAAAAAGCTATTGTTTTGTCCTTTCCGATTAAGGACAATGTTGTTATTGAACTGGGCGAGTTGCTTGCTTATGACAAGGTTCCGTTAAAGTTCTCTTGCTACTCCGTAGAAGGTTTTGCTGATGCGGGTGCAAGACTAGTTCCTGGTGCTATTGTTAGACAAGGTTCGTATATTGCACCAAGGGTTGTTCTGATGCCTTCATTTGTAAACATTGGCGCTTACGTTGACGAAGGGACAATGGTGGATACTTGGGCGACAATTGGGTCTTGTGCTCAAATTGGTAAAAATTGTCACATTTCTGGCGGGGTTGGGATTGGCGGGGTTTTAGAACCTTTGCAAGCCAGACCAACAATCATCGAAGATAATTGTTTCATTGGTGCTCGTTCAGAAATTGTCGAAGGAGTAATTGTTGAAAAAGGTTCAGTAATTTCAATGGGAGTGTTTATCGGTCAAAGTACTAAGGTGTTCAATAGAATGACTGGTGAAATTACTTATGGGCGTATTCCTGCTGGTTCAGTTGTTGTGCCAGGGAATTTGCCGAGTAAAGATGGTTCTCACAGTCTGTATTGTGCTGTTATTATTAAGCATGTTGATAAAAAAACTCGATCTAAGATCGGTCTTAACGAGTTACTTCGCGACTGATTTTCTTTGCAATGAAAAGCATGACACGTCAGCTATCTATTTTAGATAACTGACGTGTTTTTTTATATCTACACAATCCTCTCAGGATTTATCTCAATTTTTACGTAAGGAGGAAGGGTTTTTAATTTTACTAAAATTTCTCTATAAATAAGAGTGTCGTTAGTGTCTATTCTGAGTAGTCCGTGTCTTTGAGTTTTGTCAGCAGATGAATTAGGGCTATTGTAATATTGGACAGGAAACCTTTTGAGGTTGGCAATGATTGGCTTTTCCATCTCAGATATAGAAGTTGAGGTTCCAACCCATGTAAGTAGAATGAAAATATTGTAAGGTGGATACTCAAGCATTTTACGTAAGGCAATTTCTTCGTCATAAAAACGCTCAATTGCTCCACGTGAAGCGTGAGTAAGAAGGTCGTCGGTTTCGGTACGTGTTTGGACAATCACCTCCTTACGAGTGCATTCTCGGAGCTTCAGTAGAAGTCTGAATAGGGATTCATCTGCTCGCCAAGTTGGGATTGCTCTGGTTGCATCAAGCGAAATGATTGCACTGACATCTACTCCGTGATTTAAGAAAGGGAGAGCTATTTGAGTTCCTATCAGAACTCCTGTTTTTTTCTTGAAGAACTCACTAGCTATTTTTGCTGCCTGTTTGGCAGTGGTGGCCGTACTGTTGTCAATAACAGTAGCTTCAACATTAGTCATTAGTTTTTTCCATTCATCATAGACTTGTTGAATTCCGATACCTCGTTCTCTCAGCCGCCATGACCCACATTTGTCACAGGTGTCAGAAGCACGCACTCTTCGACCAGAGGTGCTTGATACAAACCATCGGTACTCCTCACCATTTTTATAGGTTCTGGTTAGGGAATATGGGGTGTTGGAGTCGGGACATCTGAATATATAACCGCAATCTATGCAATTGACAACAGGTGCTAGACCGCGCCTTGCCGCATACAAGAAAACATGACCATGTGCTTCTAATGC